>JAMNZE010000011.1:0-71166 GCA_023622465.1 Bacillota bacterium
CGCCGACCGGGTGGGTGAAGACACCACCTTCGGTAGGATCATAGAACTGGTAGAGGAAGCGCAAGACTCCAAATCGGAAGCGGAACGTTTCATCGATCGTTTCTCAAAATACTATACACCAGCCGTTCTGGTGCTTGGCATTGTCGTTTGGCTATTCACACGGAACCTGGAACTGGCCATTACGATCCTCGTCCTTGGGTGCCCCGGAGCCTTGGTTATCGGCGTCCCTGTTTCTAACGTTGCCGGCATCGGCAATGGGGCCCGTCATGGCATTCTACTCAAAGGCAGCGAGGTAATCAATGATTTTAGTAGATTGGATACCATGGTGTTCGATAAAACCGGAACACTCACTGTTGGAAATCCAGCGGTTGCGGAACGAGAATTCTACGGCGATAATATAGATGAAGCTCTAGGCTACCTAGCTAGCGTGGAGCGCGAATCGGATCACCCCCTAGCTAAAGCCGTATTAGCCGATATCGGTGAAACCACGTTCTCACCCGTTGAGGAGACAGAGGTTACTAAAGGCGGCGGCATTGTGGCTACCGTCAATGGACACCGCGTCGCCGTAGGTAATGTGGCCTTAATGGAAAGAGAAGGCATTACACTAAGTGAAAAAGCCAAAGCCGATGTGGTTCGTTTTGAAGAGAACGGTAACTCGCTGGTATTAACCGCTGTTGATGGAGAACTAAAGGTATTAATGGGTGTTCGGGACCAGCTACGCCCGGGTGTTAAGGAAGACCTGCAAAGGCTAAAAAGATTAGGGGTAAAGAACCTGATTATGCTTTCCGGCGATAACCAGGGTACCGTCGACGTGGTTAGTCGGGAACTGGGCTTAACCGAGGCCCACGGAAACATGTTGCCCGAAGATAAGGCCGCCTATATCAAGCGGTTAATTGAAGAAGAGGGTCAGATAGTTGCTTTCGTTGGTGACGGCGTTAATGATAGTCCTTCCCTAGCATTAGCCCACATTGGTATCGCCATGGGCAGTGGTACCGACGTGGCCATTGAGACTTCAGATGTGGTCTTAATGAACTCCGACTTTGGTCGTTTACCCCACGCTCTGGGACTGACCATAGCCATTTCGCGCAATATGAGACAAAACATCGCTATCGCGGTAGGAACGGTGCTAGTATTGCTAGCCGGCGTATTGTTCAGTGACTTGGTGAACATGACCATCGGCATGTTGGTGCACGAAGCCAGTATCTTGGCGGTGATCTTAAACGGTATGAGACTGCTGCGCTATAAATTAAGATAGCAATTCAAAAAGGAGAGATAAGAAATGAAAAAAGCTACACTTCAGTTAGAAAGTCTAGCCTGCCCTTCCTGTATGCAGAAGATCGAGAACGCCGTCAAATCCTTTGACGGTGTAGAGAAAGACAGTGTGAAGATACTGTTCAACTCCAGTAAAGTTAAATTCAACTTTGACTCGGAAAAACTATCGGTGGAAGATGTGGAGAAAGCCATCACTGCCCTCGGCTATGAGGTTGAAAAGTCCCAGGTCCGATAAAACACAAAACGATCTCCGGCTTAAGCCGGGGATCGTTTTTCTTATACAACTAATCCTGAAGGCTGATCTCTACTAGCCCTTCCCTATCTCTAACAATTATTCGGCGGTGGCCCCGCAGCCCGATTAGCCCCCTGTCCTGCAATGCGGTTAGCTGACGACTGAAGGTCTCTTGGGTCATCCCCAGTTGAGAGGCCAAGTCCCCCTTGGTCATGGGTAACAATATCTCATCTTTACCCTCCGAGAGCTCCAACAAAGCCTCCGCTACCCGCTTAGTGGTAGAACTCAAGCTGATGGCTTCAATGAGGCTTTCCGCTTTTTCCAGTCTACGAGATAGCTCATCCATCACCTTAAACGCAATGGGGGGATACTTGGCCATAAGTGCCTTAAGACGATCACCTTGTAAAACGCACATGGTGGTTGCTTCCAGTGCTTGGGCGTTATCAGTAAGGGGTAAGGAGGAAAAGAGAGACAGTTCTCCGATAAACTCCCCTGGCCCCACCAACCGCAGCACCTGTTCTTTTCCGTTAGCATTTAAGCGAAAGAGCTTCACAAGCCCGGTGTAAACTACAAAGAGCGTTCCACTCAAATCTCCTGCCCGGTAAACAATTTCGCCCTTTGCGTAGCTGCGCGAAGATGCGATCTCTGCAATCTCTAGCCGTTCTTCCCGGCTAAGACTAGTAAAGATGGGCACCTGGTCAATACAGCTGGTATGGCTCGCACAGCTGTGATTACATCTCATCCTTATTCCCCCCATACCTGCAATACTTAACGCGTTGATTAGATATTCTCGTGGCTACTCTAATATCCTTGTTTTTTAAAACAACAAGGAAGGCAAAGCAGCCTTCCCCTCCGTCCTAAGACTGTTAGCTGAATAGTCTCAGGCACGGCAATCGCCTTTATGGGCGGCTCGCCCACACTGCAACAGAATACATTATTATAATGGCAGTTTACTCAACAGTAACACCCATATGACTTTACATAGTAACCCAATAGGGTAGGTGGCACCGTAGCCGCCAGCCGCCTCATTGCAGCCGGTGGCGTCAATAGCTGCCCCCAGGCCGGGAGTCGAAGTCATAGCACCGCAAATAGCCCCTGAGAGCAAAACCCAATTCAGCCCTAGCACGTAACGACCAAAGAGGAAGCCGACCAAGATAGACGCGGCGGTGGCCCCCATGCCTACTATGACTAACAGAGCGTTGGGCCCGGTCATGGCTGCCACCGCTTGATGTCCATAATTAAGGCCCACATAGGCCAGAAAAAAATATAGGGCCAGCTGCTTAACCACGTTTAAGGCGTCTTTATCTATATGAAAAACGATCGGCCCTAGACGCCCCCTACTTCCCAACAGCAGGGCGGTAACCAGAACACCACCCGTAGTGCCTAAGCTTATATGGCCTATATCGCCCAGAGGCAGGGTCAAATGCCCCACCAGCAGACCCAACAAGCAGATAGTCGCAATGCCCAACATGTCTAGCCCCTTTTTGGGCGGTAGATTTACCGCGTCTTTTTCCCCCAGCTGTTCTGTTAGCTGACTGGCCTCCTGCTTTACGTCTAAGCCAAATAGTCTTGGTAACAGTTGGATACCGGTGATAACGGTAATCACACTAAAGGGATAGGCTACCGCATAGCCCATTCCCACGCTGGCTTGGGCCGCCTGGGCCGTGGGGGACAAAGGATTGGCAAACTGTTTGGCAGCCGTCTCCAGGGCTACCCCTAGCCCGGGCGAACTGGTAAGAGCGCCGGTGTAAACGCCGGTAATTGCCATTGGATCCAAATCATTGATCAGCTGAAAAAGCAAATAGGCGGTGCCAGCGCCCGCCGAGGTAATGACAACTGCTAAAATGAGAAATTTTATCCCATTGCCTCGAAATACTTTGGCCACATCTCTTGCTGCCAATAGACCCACCGAGGCCACAAACAGCAAAAGCAGAAAATCAAAGTAAGCTTTATCAATCAGGCCATACTGCATTATCCGCTCTACGTAGGCCGGAACTTTCTCAACGGCATCCAGGTAAGGATTTATAAAGCTACTATAGACAAGCCAACTCAACCCCATACCGGCAAAAAGGGTACCCGATAAGCCTAGTTTAAACTTGCCAAAGTTAAGCTTGCCTAGGTAATATCCTAAGAAGATGCTCAAACATAATAAAAAAAGAGGATTAGTGAGCAATTCCATCTGTATCTCATCTCCCGTAATATGCTCCGCTCTCCTCTTGTAAGTATATCTGATTTTCCAGGTCGTAGTGGGTAAATGATAGTCTCTTAACAAATCGTTACTTAAATTCGCTAAAAAATCCGGCTGTAACCTGCCAGGTATGATGATTAATGACTGACAAATCGGGGCTACGAATGGATAACCATTCATTTCTCCCTAAGCGGCGACCGAAAAGATGGCTATAAAAAGGGATTAGAATACGGGCGTGGGAAACGATAGCGAAATTGCGATCGGTATTTTCACGAGCTAATCTTTGCACACAACGCACAATCCGCTCTTGGGCCGCGTCATAGGGCTCCAGCAGCTGGTGGCTAACCTTCCCTTCCAAATGGTCACCCACTATGTCTACTAAATGGTCCGGCTCCAGGCCGGCACTTGTTAGCCACATATCCCTTAGATCATCTACCAGATAGAGGGACAACTGCCATCTTTTGGCAATTATTTCCGCTGTTTGTACTGCTCTTAGCTCGGGACTGGAGTAGATTGCTGCCACAGAATTCCAGAAGCTAGCTTCAGCCACTGGCGTTGTTAACAAAACTCCTTCCCGCGACAATGGCAATAGCGATGAGGGCAAAGCCGGGGCCTCCAGCCCTTTCGAGTGGTGCACTACATAAAGCTTGTTATCCATTTCGAATCCTCCGGTGCATGATTTACCAAGGGCCGTGGGGATTAAAGACTACCAAACGTAACAAGAGCCCCTGAGACTTCTACTCTAGAAATTATCCGTATCTGTGATAGCTTTTAAATCTCGCTCACCCGTTTAAAAGCTATACGTAACATGTTGTGCCAACCGGCCTTTACTGCATATTTGTTAGCGGCCAACTGCATCATTTCCTCTTCGCCTTTTCCTGCCCGTTTCCACTCCTGCACATCGGCTACAAAGTTCTCTAAGAACTGTCGCTGGTCCAGCAATATTTCTTTCCCGCCTACCGGCCCATGCCCAGGTATCACCGTATCCACATCCCAGGTGCTCAACTCGGTTAAGGCCGCAATCCAAGTGGGGAAATCGGCTTGCCCCATCCAGGGTGCGCGCCCGTTAAAGACCAAATCGCCCACAAGCAATAGCCGCCTCTTCGGCAAATACATGACGGCCGAACCGGGGCTGTGGCCGCCGAAAAGTTGCAGCCGGACCTCCTCACCGCAAATGTGGAGTCGCAATTGCTGGCCAAAGTAGCAGTTGGGCAAACCTTTAGTCATACCTGCCTGTAACATAGCATCTCGGGCTGCCGTCGAGCTAATAATTTGACACCTAAACAAGGCGTTGCCACCCAAATGATCAAAATGTTCATGGGTATTAAACACGAACTGCAGTTGTCGATCGCCAATCTGGTTTAGAACTTGGCGGCCCTCCTCTTCGCTGGCTTGAGTATCCACTAAAATAAGTCCCTGTTCGCCCACCTCAATCAGCGTGGAGTTGACTGTACCACTAGCACCACTATAAACCTTAAACCGCGCCATTATACCGCCTCCTTCCTAGCGCACTTTACTACTATTCCCTCATCACCCGCCCCTTTCCTGCCACTTCAAATAAAAAGCCGCCTCAGGCGGCTTTGGTTAACTATTCTTCTTTGAAGGCTCAAACTGCTGTAATGTTTGTTGTATTTTCTGGGGCGGAGCTGGCTCGGTCTGGTACCATCCTTTTTTTACTGCGGCATTAAACATGGCCGATTGCAGCTGGTGCTCTTCCATCAAAATATGTAACATATCACTGCGCAAACCATTATTACCAGCAGTCTCGTTACTGGCCACATTGTAAGTGTTGGTCAGCTCCTTTTGGCAAGCTAAAGCATCTTTAAGAATCAGCTCATCGGGTAAGCGGCTCTCAGGCACTAAACTCCCTCCTTGCCTATTTCTTTAGCCTTCAGGTGCTTAAGCAGGGTATTATAATGCTCCTCATGTTTACGAGCACTGGCCTCACATAGGCGCTGCACTTCCGGGTCCGTCGCCTGCAGCGCATAGGAGCGCAGTTTAGCAATGGCCAATTGTTCATGGGCCAGCTGATCTTCAATCATGGCCAGCTCTTTGGTAGTTAGTTCTGGGCGGCCAAGCTCTGGCATTGTTTTCCCTCCTTGTTGAAGCTCTTGCAGGCTTATTGTATCCAGGAGGAGGAACCTTTAGCCACAGACCGCTCTAGCTATTGAACTGATACAATAGGCGTAAACCGTATAAAGTTAAATGGGGCTCAATCAGGTCTAGTTGATTACTTAAAGACGTAAACATGTGGGCATCCTGGCCAGTGGCAATTACTTTTGCCGGTCCAATCTCCTTCTTAATGCGCTGCAATATGCCATTTAGCAAATCCACATGGCCATAAAGAAGGCCAGCCTGTAAAGCCTGGGTAGTGGTCCGACCGATAACTTGCCCAGGAGCGGTGAAATCCACCCGTGGAATGCGGGACGCTTTGTTGACTAAGGCTTCCGAAGCTATACGAATACCCGGTGTTAACACGCCGCCTAAATATTCGCCCTTAGCCGAGACCACGTCGAAGACGGTGGCTGTGCCAAAATCAACCACAATTGTTGGCCCTTTACCATAAAGAAAATGGGCAGCAACCGAATTGGCAATGCGGTCGCCGCTCAGATCGGTCGGTTGCTCAAAGCGGATGGGCAAGCGAGTCTTGATTCCCGGACCTACCAGGAGTGGAGCCGGCAAACTACAGGATCTAATGGCGGCCTCAATAGTTGTCTGTAGAGTGGGCGAAGCGGTAGCGATGATAACAGCGTTAATATCCACCGGTCTGAAGCCTTTGCGCTCCATAGCCTGCTCCATTAACATTGCATATTCATCGGCAGTACGGTGCAAATCGCTGGCCAAACGCCAAGTAGCCTCCAGTTTTTCGCTCTTAAAAATTCCGAAAACTATTTGGGTGTTACCAATGTCGATAGTCAATAACATGCCCTTCACTCCTATACACACGTTCTATTAAACATCTTGACGACTGCTCTACACTGTACTATAATAATCAATGTGACACAGGGGTGTAGCTCAATTGGTAGAGTAGCGGTCTCCAAAACCGTCGGTTGCGGGTTCGAGTCCTGCCACCCCTGCCATGATAGCAAATACAACGAGAGTCTTAGCGACTCTCGTTGTTTGTTTTTGTTATGGATGCGCCCAATTGGTAACTCTATAGGTAGATCAAGAAAGTGGGCTGAATCGATGTTAAATCTAGCTGATTTAAAACAACGCTTGCAAACAGAGCCGACTACAGTCCATTGGCTGCTAGAATATTTGCCGCCTGCCGACGTGGCGGACATTTTAGCTTCTCTAAGCGAACAGGATTTAAAAGCCGTCTTAGCGGTGCTGAATGTCCATAATATCGCCCTCATGCTTGAAGAATGGGATGCCCCCACTTCCTGGCGGATTCTAGCTCTATTGCCGCGGGATAAGATGACGGCAGCTATCCGCGTTATGCCCAGTGATGACCGAGCGGACCTTTTAGGCTCCATACCGGAAGAAGCCCGCGAATCGCTGCTAAATGCTTTGGCCGCCGACGCCACTGAAGTAAGGGAACTACTGGCCTATGCGGCTGAGTCGTCGGGGGGGATTATGGCCACCGAATTGTTGGCCGTACGTCCCGAATGGACCAGCGAGGAAGCCCTGGCCATTGTTAGGCGCGATGCCCAGGAGGCGGAAACGGCCTATTATGTGTATGTCACCGATGCGCAGCAAAGACTACTGGGTGTCCTTTCGCTGCGTGAATTGGTACTGGCGTCTCCCCAGACAAAGGTGTCGACAATTATGCGCTCCAACCCGGTCACCGTGCATGAGAACGATCATCAGGAAGTGGTGGCCGATTTGTTCCGGCGTTATCATCTGTTTGCTCTACCGGTGGTGAATGATCAGGGGATACTCAAAGGCATAGTTACCGCCGATGACGTGCTTGATGTGGTGGACGAGGAAGCAACAGAAGATATGCAAAAGATGAGCTGGATGACGCCCAGCGAAGTTCCCTACCTGGGCACATCAGTATTGGCCTTGGCTAAACAACGGTTACCCTGGCTACTGATTTTGATGTTGTCGGCCACCTTTACCGGGCAGATCCTTAAGCACTTTGAAGGGTTATTAGCCAACTTGGTAATCCTAACCGTCTTTATTCCTATGCTCATGGACACAGCTGGCAACGCTGGTTCCCAGTCATCAACTCTTATCATTCGCGGGCTAGCATTAGGTGAAATTGACTTAAAAGACTGGTTCCAGGTGTTATCCCGCGAACTGCTAGTCAGTCTCATAGTGGGGATAGCCCTGGCCACCGTCAACTTCTTTCGCATCCTGATTGTGGAAAAGGCACCGGGACCAATAGCACTGGTGGTTAGCCTGGCTTTGGTGGCTACCGTGATTTTGGCCAAGATCGTAGGCGGCACCCTGCCACTGGTAGCTAAGGCGCTAAAACTAGACCCGGCTATAATGGCCGGGCCCCTTATCACCACCATAGTCGATGCCTTGGCCCTATTCATCTATTTCTCTCTGGCCACTAGCCTTTTAGAGTTAACAATGTAAGGGCTGCCACAAAACAATGTTTGTGCAGCCCCTAAGCATGTTAGGGCCACCTAATGTATTTAGGGTACACGATTATCCGCCCCTACAGCAGCGTCCCTCTATTTCTTTTGACCTAGGCGGTTTTCTGTTCCCCGTAATAGGCGCTCTATGTTAGACCGGTGTCGCCACAAGCCTAACAGAGCCACACTCATCGCAAAGGCGATCTCGGGAGCGGCTACCTGACGTTGGGCTATTAATACCAGCGGTAGGGACACCACCAGCAGGATTGAGCCTAAGGACACGTACCGCGTAATTGCCACAACCAGCACCGCCAAGGGCAAAAGGATTAGCAATTGCCGAGGAAAGAGCACTATACAAGCACCCAAAGTGCTGGCAATGCCTTTGCCTCCTCGCAGCCCCAAATAGGCAGAATAATTGTGGCCTAATATGGCGGCCAAGGCTGTAACCACTGTGGGCCAGGTAGCACTTCCAAAGAGACGTGCAGCCCACCAGGTTGGCACTAGCGCCTTGCTAATATCAATAAAAGCCACTAAAAGCGCTGGTCCGGCCCCCAACACCCGAAAGGCGTTGGTACCACCCACATTTCCACTACCATGCTGGGTAATATCTATGTTGGCTTTCCAGCGGCCAACAATATAGGCAGTAGGAATGCTTCCCAAAAGATATGCGACAATTATCATGAGAATGGGCTCTGCTGTCACGACTGTCCTCCCTGAAGCTAACGATCTTCTTGCGAGGGGAAAATAGCTATCTTAAAGGTCACAATGAGAACAATTGCACAAAGGGCGAAAAATGGATAGATGGATAGCCTAAAGATGGATTCAAGAAAACTATAGGTGAGGGTGTTGGGTGTTAAAGATGGCTTGATGGCCACCAACCCGATTAACACCACTAGCCAAATTAATAGATAAGCCACCATCCTTTTTGGAAAAAACCCGGTCTTAGTTATATGGGACCAAAAACCTAGTTTTTCTTTGCGATAAACGAACTTACGGTCTACCAAGTAAAAGACATATAGTAGGGCCACCCCCAGTAAAAACCCTAATACATAGTCGGTAATAGGCATAGTAGCTCCTCCCCCTATCCAGATCTACAAAGATACTATTTTTGCAGCATCTTCTCCCTCACGTATTTTACCGCTTGTTGCAGCTGTTCGTCTACCTGGGCTTTTTCCGGTTGTTCAATAACGTAATCAGGCGTAAGACCTTTTTCATGAATATCCTGTCCCGCCGGAGTTAAATAGCGATACTGGGTAATCCAAAGACGTGAACCGTCCGTTAATGGATAAGGGACTTGTACGGTTCCCTTGCCAAAGGAAACCTCCCCCAGCAAGACGGCGCGCTTATGGTCTTGTAGAGCGCCGGCTACTACTTCAGATGCGGATGCACTAGCACCGTTCAACAATATGGCCAAGGGGCCATCCCAAATAGTACCTCCGGTGGTTTTCAATATCTGTTCATTGCCGTAACGATCCACCTGACGCACTATTACCTGGTCAGCCGGCAGGAAGAAATCCACAATTTCCTGAGCACTGTACAGGAGACCGCCACCGTTGGAACGCAAGTCCAAGAGAATGGCTTCCACCTGCTTTTGTTTTACAGCCTCAATAGCTTCTCTTAATTGCTCTGGGGCGGTTTCAGTAAAGCGATTCATAGCTATGATACCGATTTCCCCATCCACCCAGTAATCAACGACAGGAAGAGTGATTATCCCCCGCCGGATGGTAATGTTCAGAGGTGCCGGTTCCCCTTCCCGCAGGATGGTGAGAGTAACCTCGGTACCGGCTTCGCCCCGAATACGGCTGTTAATTTCCATCTGGGTCAGCCCCATAATGGTTTGACCATCTACTGCAATAATCTTATCACGAACCTTGACTCCACTGGCTTCTGCGGGCGATCCACGGAAAACGATCTCTACTTCCATTTCGCCACCTACCGGAGGTTTAGACTGAATACCTACCCCCGAATATTTGCCCTCCAAGGTCGATTGGGTAAACTCCTTCGCTTCTTCCGCCGATTCATAGCGGGTGTATCCGCCATCCACATGGGGTAACATTCCCCGTATAGCATCTTCCACGGCCCGTTCCGGATCTAAAGCATCGGGGTCCACATGGTGTTGCTTAACCAAGGAATATATGGCTTCTAGTTTGGCAAAAGAATTATCCACCAAATGAATCCCAAAGCGATGGGCTATGCTGCGCAGATTAGCGCCAAACAATACTCCTACAGAAAACACAACTAGCACCAACGCAATAATCCCCAAACTAGAGCGCCGTCGGCGGTAATATCTTTGTCTTACTTCCATGTGAGCCAACTCCCCTCATCTCAGTTTGCCGGAGCAGCTCTAAGCTCCTAGCCTTCTTTAAGAGGTATGTGTGCCCCCTACTACACATTCCTTTGCTTCACATTCTTCATAAGCCACGTTTATCCTGCCCAACCCCGATGGCCATCATAAGTAAGGAAGGCCAGCTTAACTGGCCTTCTCAGTTAATTGCTTTTGCAAGACTGCTGCTTAACCTTGGTATTCCGTCTCCATAAGTTTAACCAGGAAGCGTACACCCAACTGTACATCGTCATAGTCCACCATTTCCGAGGCCGTATGGATATACCGGCAAGGGATAGACATGACGCCAGCAGGGATACCAC
Organism: Bacillota bacterium; assembly: GCA_023622465.1. Taxonomy (GTDB): domain Bacteria; phylum Bacillota; class UBA994; order UBA5500; family UBA5500; genus UBA5500. Next base: position 10,865 of record JAMNZE010000011.1, read on the forward strand.
TCTTAGTTAATTGAATAGCGCCCGCATCGGTTCCTCCCGCTTCTAATACTTCTAGCTGGTAAGGAATGTCGTTAGCCTTGGCCACCTCTTCCATATGGCGACGCACTGCCGGTGTGCAGAGTACGCTGGAGTCCCTTACTTTAACGGTTGGGCCCTTACCTAAACTTACGGCCATGGTGGCACTCTTAGGTGTATCGCCGGTGCGCGTTACATCGATAGCAATGCCCAGATCAGGACTGATACCGTAGGCAGCTACACGAGCCCCGCGCAAACCTACCTCTTCTTGGGAAGTGAATACGGCATAAATGTCATAGGCCTGGTTTTCCACCTGCTTTAAAGCCTCAATCAGTATAGCGCAGGCTATGCGGTCGTCCATAGCCTTCGATACCAAGCGTTTACCTAGGTCACAAAACTCCCGTTTAATAGCGGCCACATCACCGATATTGACTTTCTTTAATGCCTCTTCTTTGCTATCCACACCAATATCGATAAACATTTTGTTCATAGTCAGGTCTTTCATAGCGTCTAAACGTTCTATACCGAAAACACCTACCGTTCCATTGGCGAAGTAGCAACGATTACCGATGAGGCTAAAGGGCGAAATGCCTCCCACACCATAAAAACGCAAGAAGCCATTATCGTCGATGCTGGTGACCATGACGCCGATTTCGTCCATATGGGCAGCCAACATCAACTTCTTACCGCCACCGCGTTTTACAGTGATCAGGTTACCCAAAGCGTCTACGTGTATCTCATCTACGTAGGGCTTAACTTCTTCCATGATCAAATTGCGTATAGTTTCCTCGTTACCGGCAGGGCCATAGGTTTCAACTAAGCGTTTGATCAGTTCTTTCATACCCGAAAACCTCCTTCGATACTACGTAGGAAAAGTTTAATCAATTTGGTAGTGTTTCGCACATCCTCCAAACTGAGAACTGAAACCGGCGAATGGATATAACGACAAGGAATGGAAATGGCTACCACGGGCACTCCGGCGCGACTGACATTAATACGGCCCGCATCATTGCCTCCGGTCACAGTACCTTTAAATTGATAGGGAATATTATTCTCTTCCGCAATACGAACCAACTCTTGGATCATAGCCCGATTGCCGATGGAAGCGGTATCCATAAAGGTAATAGCCGGGCCACCGCCCAAAACCGTACTATATTCATGCTCCTCCATGCCTGAAACATCATTACAGGTGGTGCCCTCTATCACGATGCCTAAATCGGGCTCGATAGCGTAGGCCGCCACACCGGCGCCCCTTAAGCCGATTTCCTCCTGCACAGTAAAGGCGCCATAGAGAGGGAAATTGTACTCTTCTTTTAGTGCCTCAGCTAACACAAAACAGCCGGCTCGATCGTCCAAGGCTTTCCCCTTGGCTAGGCCTTCACCAAATTCCCCATACTCGGTGGCAAAGATGACATAATCACCAAGCTTGACCTTTGCCAAGGCCTCATCCTTACTCTTTGCACCTATATCGATGAAAAGGGAGCGATGGGGAATTACCTGGGTGCGTTCCTCGGGACGCTGCAAATGGATAGCCTTCGCCCCTATTACACCAGGTACCCGGTTTTTGCCTACCAAAACCGGTTTGGATACCAGCACCCGATCGTCGATGCCGCCCACCTTGTGAAAATGGAGCAAACCCGCATCGTCCACATGGCTGATCATAAGGCCCACTTCATCCATGTGGGCAGCTAACATGACCCGTGGACCTTTAGCAGCTTCTTTACAAGCTATAAGGTTCCCCAGAGCATCCCGTTGCCAGACGCCAACATAATCTTTAAGTTCTTCTTCTAATATGGTGCGTACTTCATGCTCGTAACCAGAAGGCCCAAAGGCTTCGGAGAGTTTCTTTAATAGCATAGCAATCCCTCCACAAAGGCGGTATCGATGCTAGCAATGAAGTAGGCCAGCAAACGCCCCGCCAATTTTATATCCGTCATACTTACTGTTTCCACCGAAGTATGCATGTAGCGAGAAGGAATTGACAGCAGCGCAGTAGGAATACCTGCCCGCACCACCTGCATGGCCCAGAGGTCGGTGCCGGTGCCAGCAGGAGTGGGGTCCAGCGTGTAGGGGATGTTGTATTCTTTAGCCAACTTAACCAGTTGCTCAAAAACCTTAGGATGGATGTTGGCACCGAAAGCAATACTCGGGCCCTTACCCATGGGGGCCGTATCCTGTTCCGGAACCCCAGGCATGGCTCCGTGGCAAACGTCCAGAGCAATACCGATATCCGGATTGATACCATATGTACTCACAGTAGCGCCCCGCAACCCTACTTCTTCTTGGGTGGTAGCCACAGCGTAAACATCGGCCGTATGCTTCAGCTTTTTCAGCTCCTGCAGACACTCGTAGATAACGGCTACAGCAGCCCGATCATCCATCGCCTTGCAGGACACAATATCTTCCCCAAGTTCCATAAAGGAACGTTTAATAGTTACCACATCACCGACGCTGACCAATTCTTTAACCCGCTCCACCGGTAATCCCAAATCGATTTGTAATTCATGCATAGGAATAGCTTTGTTCCGATCTTGCGGTGGAACTAAATGAGGCGGTTTGAGACCAATGATGCCCATCACATCTTCACGCCCGTGCACAACCACCTCTTGTGCCACCAAGGTGCGTTGATCTACCCCACCAACCTGGGTAAACTTGAGGAATCCCTTTTCGTCGATTTTGGTCACCATGAGGCCAATTTCGTCCATGTGCCCCGCCAGCATAATGGTCGGGCGTTTACCTTCACCGCAACCCTGTTTAAGGCCAATCACATTGCCTAACACGTCTCGGCGCACGTCATCGCACATATCGCTAAAAACTTGGCTAATAAGATCGGCCACTGGGCCTTCGGAACCGGACACTCCGGTGGCCTCGACCATTTGCTTCAAAAACTCTTTGGTCTGCAAGGTGCAACTCCTCCTTCCTTTGCTTCCAAACCGGTAACACATTATAGTTTGGAAATCTTATTCCTATTACTTAGTTCGCCATTTGTTACCGGTAACCTGCCCTTTTGGACGGTTTATGCATGTTCAGTTTGCATATTGGCAACACTAATTTTACAGGAGGCGCGGATATGAGAAAAGAACCACCCAAACGCAATGAACAAATATGGGCTGATATAGAACATTGGCAGCTGGAAATGGCCGAGGAACTGGGTATTATCGAGGAAATTCGTCATGTCCATCATTCATTGGGTCCTCGTCCTGTTCTCCGCTGCAAGCATCACCGCCCCTGGGCGAAATCTAACCACCGTTCCAATTAAACCTTTGCCGCCCCCCTCGCGAGTTGGGGGCGTTATTTTTAGGCTTTGTAGATGGTTACCACCATTTCCTCTCCATCTTTACTCAAACCGAAGATAAAACCGTGATCTCGCAAAGTACGATTACACATATCAATGATCTTATATAGTTCCGGATGGGCTGCAATCTTCTTACTGGCTAGTACTGTCAGCGGCTCCGGAGGCGTTAACTTGATACCGTCCTGCAACATCCTCTACTCCTCTCCATTGTTTGGTAGTTGCAAATTCCACGCGCTAATAGTATCGAGTAAACGGTAGTTGGTCAGGTCGAACTGAATTGGCGTGAGAGAAACATAACCGTTTCTTACAGCCCAAACATCGGTGGGCTCCACGTTATTATCTATTGGCTCCTGCCCTGCCAACCAATAATATGTCCCTCCCCAGGGATCCTTACGCTCCAGTACCGGATTATCATAACGCAGTTGGCCCAGGGTAGTGACTTTTATTCCCCGCAGTTGCGAGAGCTCCTGTTGGGGAAAATTCACATTCAGCAAGGTGTCGTGGGGCCATGATTTTTCACCTACGGCTTGCACCAAATGGCGGGCCAGCTGGGCTGCCGGCTCGAAGACCGGATTCCTATATTCAGCTAACGAAAAAGCAACCGCTGGCAATCCCAACATGACTGCTTCTAGAGCTGCAGAAACGGTACCCGAATAGAGAACATCAGTGCCCAAATTGGCTCCCCGGTTGATCCCAGATACGACCAGGTCAATCTGCTCCGGAAAGAGGGCATCCACAGCTAACTTCACACAATCAGCCGGCGTACCACTGATGGCGTAAGCGGCTTTAGCCCCCGGTACTTCCATTGACTTGGCTCGTAAGGGCTGAAACATGGTAATCGCATGGCCAGTGGCACTGCGCTCGCGGTCGGGAGCAGCAACAAAGACGGTGCCGATCTTGCTCAACTCTGCAACCAAACAACGTAAACCCGATGCCATAATTCCGTCATCATTTGTTACTAGAATACGAAGCTTGTTCATCTTTCACCTCTACTCGAAACGATCAGTCCTATTATACGTTACTGTTAGTTAACTTGCACGTTTTTGGCAACATGTTCCCCTCCACCCGAGGGAAACCTAGGTTAAAGGAGGTGAGGCTGCCATGCGAAAAAAGCTAATTCGACTGACAGTATTAGCACTCGTAATAGCAAGCCTGGCAGGTTGTATGCCCATGCGGCGCCCTGCACCAACGCCTACGCCCAACACACCAGTTGCACCGCAACCAGACCAGCAAAACGTGCAAGCCACCGTTGCTGACCGGGTAGTTAAATTGGTCAATGCCATGCCGGAAGTAAAATCGAGCTATGCTCTGGTGGTGGGCAATGTGGCCATGGTGGGGGTCGACTTGCGCGACCAACTTTCCGGCGATAAGGAAAATGAGCTGAAAAGCCGCATCAGCGCCAACACCAAAAAGGAAATACCCGAACTGGCTGAAGTCTGGGTCACATCAGATCCCGATTTGGTAACACGCATCCGCGATCTAGCTGGTCGCATTAGTCGTGGTGAGCCGATAACCGGCTTCTTTGATGAAATTACCAATATCGCCAAAAAGTTGCAACCCCAAGGAAGCTAAAAGGAGAAAAGCGAGCTCGCTATATAGGAGCTCGCTTCGTCATATTTCCTGAATCTCTGAGATATGGGGCATCAGGTATACATTTTGCAATACCGGGTCCAGCAAGCCAATGGTGGTTTCGTGAACCTGGTCCCGTAATGAGAGTAATAGATGGGGTACCAGCAAGAGAACCGCATTAATATATTCAATCGGCTGCAGTCCCAAAACTTGATGCTGACTTTCTTCCCACTGCAAGTGCTCACAACTAAAAGTGCCCTTCTCCATACGAGTACGCCGGTGCTTTTCATGGGTCTGGGCAGTATCGCACCAGATTAAACTGGAACGTCCTGTCTCCGGGTTACTTAGTTTTTCTTCCAGCATCTGAGACGCGGTTTGAAAAGCCTCATCCAAGCTAATGTTAGGCGAGATAATGGTGGGAACGCCTTTGGTTGACAAGGGAAACTCTCTCATGATCTGCAGTAATTTCGGAGCTATCTGGCCATTAAACAGGCTTACGGGAACGGCAACCACCGGTCCCTCCTCCTCATCCTGAAAAAGAGCGAAGTAGAAAACTACAAAAGGCGATACTACCAGCTCCATTTTACTGACATTATCCGGATGAAAAGGTGGCTTTAGTCGCAGGGCTCCTTCCAGCAACTCTTCTTCGCAGGCCACAAATTGGGCTACCAGTTCCTCTTCCTGCGGTGGGCGCTGAGCCTGTAATGCCTCCTTAATCGTCACAAATTCTAAACGGGAGGCTTGGGTTGAAAAGGCCGTGGTAACCGTTTTGCCTCCCTGCTCCAGCTGTTGGCGGCCACTTTGTCCAATAAAATAGATTACCTTACTGGCATCACCATCGGGGGTAAGCACCTTTAAGCGCTGCCACTTACAGCTCGTGACCATTCCATCACCTCTTTCTAGCAGCTCTATGCTGCCCTTTACTCTAGAATGCTGCTAGGCGAGAAAAGTTATGGCGTTAAAGTGTACCTCTATAGGTAACACTAGGTTTCTTTGGTTAATAATAAAGGGCAACCCGCCGTATATTGGGCAGGTTGCCCCTCGGATAGTTAAAAAAAGCTACTTACGGGAAATACCCAGATAGTCAGCAATATTTGCTTTTTCAACTACCCGTGGACGAATCTTGCCCGTGCTGCTAACAAAGATAGTGGTTACACCCGGGCCATGACCGGCAACCACGCAATCGCTATGCACAATAACACCGATGGTTACCGCACCCTTGAGGTAACCGCGCCCAAAAGTTGTATCGCAATCTCTTAGGGCCACCACATCACCGAAGCGCAATTTGCCTAAGTTGAATTGCTCATAGGCTTCCTTATCGGCCGTCATAATATCGTAGTCACCCCGATAGGCGGTGGAGGAGCCTATACCAGAACCCATTAAGTAGGCCGGCACCTCTGCGGCCACCGGAATTTCCATCACGCCATCTTCGGTGACATTAATGTTCATCTTTTCTAGCAAATTGGGGTCCAGGTTCATCACGGTCACTTCTGGACAGTCTTCGACTTTGAGGCCGGTGCCGAAACTTTTGATTAGCACCTTATCACCAATGGCCATTTTTTCCAGATCCTCTTGTGGGAAGTAAACTAGGGTATGCTCGCAACCGCCATGGGTACCGGTTACGTAACCAAGGGCTCCTTTAGCGTCACCGCTCACTACCCGAGCCTGATTGCCAATGCAAGCTAACGTGGTCAAGCCCGCATTTTCCGCCTCATTAAAGTTCTTGATTGTTACACCCGGCTCCACATGGTCCACCTGCAACCCCATGCAGCTGTCGCCAACTTGGATATTGTAAGTGATACCACCGGTACCAGGCAGCACCACCGGCTTACCGAAAGCGGTAACCTTGTAGTTGGGCATACGAGGGTGGGTAATTTCACCTTGTACGCTAACCATGGCCAGTTTATCCACGTTTGTTCTCATTCTAGTAACCTCCTATGTTTTTATTCAAGTTATTGCCTTAAGGCATCTAACTTCCACTTTAGCTTTAAGGTCTGACATGAAGAATATATTCATTGGCAATTGTACTCTTGTCGGGCAAGGTTAATGCCAACTCCAGCGTTAAATGACCGGCTCCATCCAGCTCGTCCGGTACGACTAGTGTTAAAGAACCCACTCGAGAGACCGCATCGGCGGCCGCCTCCACCACTGCCCGCTCCCTCACAAAGACCTGCTCTCCTAGTTTCAGCTGCCAAGTAAGCCCCATAGTCGGGAGGGCCCGCGGCAAATCGTTAACCACGTAAATTGTACTAGACCAGCTTTCACCGGGAACAAAATAACGTTTCGGCCAGTCCACCATCACTTGTACCGGTGCCATTGCCCGCCTGGTAACGTAGTAAGCCAGTTTCGGGCGACGGTTCCAATCGAGTAACGACCAGGAAACTAGAGGAGCAGCATCGGCAAAATAGAAGGCCACCGCACCCCCACAAGGACGATATTTGTGGCGTCGCAAATATTCATGGTAAAACTGCAACAACTCGGCCTGATAAATTTGGGTAGCTGCTATGTAACTCTCCCAATTATCATACTCATCCGGCGGTAGCCGCTCTAGTAAGAGTTCCACATTAGCTAAGAACTGTTTCGCCACGCTCTCCCAATCCACATCGGGCCAAGAACCTGCCTCGTCAAGCAATTGAGCTATAAAGTCAGCCTCCTGGGGAAAGGATTGGGCTCCATACTCATTGACCAAACGGATAATACGGGGAAATAGGCGGCCCAGCCGAGCCAAAGTGCGAAAGTTGGTCGTATTCCACCCATAATAATGGTGAGTAGCCGATCCACCCCGCACCAGCCCCAGTACCCCCGAATGGGGAATGACCGGACGGCTTCTATCCAATTGCCAAACGGCTTCCTGCAAGCGGGGATCAAGAATATCCTTATTCCAGCTGGGCTTCATATTATTAAAGAGATTGGCAAGGAGAGCACCCCAGCCAGCACCCCCACCCCGTTCTTGTCCCGGCGGAGCGTAAGGTTCGTTATGACATGACCAAAAACATACAGCCGGCTCATTACGTAAGGCGCCTACCATGGCCCTAATCTGATGCAGGGCAATGCCGGTAATGTTACGCTCATACTTCTTATCCAAAGGAAAATCCTGCCATATTATTAACCCTGCTTCGGCACAGAACTGATAAAACTCGGGCCGCGCCACATGGTTATAAACGCGCACCATGTTAAAATTGGCATCGGCAATTAGCTTGATGTCTCGTTGCAGATCCTCGGCGGTAACCGTTGCCGGATAAAAACTGGTAGGGCCATAATTGATGCCCCGCAGAAAAAGTCGCCGATTATTGAGGAAAAACTGCCAGTTCTTCCAAGCCAATTCCCTGATTCCTATATAAGTGGCACAACTGTCCACTTCACTGCCCTGTTCATCGATCACTATCAGACTAATATTGTAAAGGTGCGGGTACCCTTGATCCCAACACCACCATAATTTGGGATCGGGCAGATTTAGTTTGAGATCCAGCTTATTGCTTCCCGGTTGCACGGTCAGAGAAAAATCTTGACTCACCTCTTTGCCTACGAAATTACGAGGTGTTATCTTGACGGTAACCTTCACTTGGCTAGCGACCGACCGCCAGATAAGGTCGGTCTGCAATTTAATTTGTGCCGAGTGCCAACCGGTCAGCCGGGAATCAACCTGTAGGTTTTGCAAATAGCCCCGAAAGTTTTCCTGCAAGGTTACAGGACCCCAAATCCCCCCGGGATTGATCTGCGGGGGTTTACAATCCCACTCCCCATAAATACCGATAACCATGTCTCTCCAAGAAACATTGGCCGGAGGACAGTCAACCCGGATTGCCAAGACGTTGCCCTCTGGCAACAGTTGATCCGGCTGGATTTCCCAACTCATGGGGGTAAAATATCCTTCATGGGTGCCTAAGAGATCGCCATTCAGCCAGGCAGTAGTTCGATAAAAAGCCCCACCGATGCTTAGCCGGATCACTGGCCACGTCAGTGTGGGCTGCCAATCAAAGGTGGTGCGATAAAAAACACTGCCCTTATGGGTAGCCAATTCGGGTTCGAGTTGCCAATGACCAGGAACAGTTAGCAAGTATTCCGGTTGCATTTCAAAATCCGGCAGATAGAAGCTATCTGCAACGCCGACACTGGTCCAGCCTTGCCACTGACCACCTAGATCATATTTTGGCATACTCTCACCCCTTTTTTATCTTAATGTGACCAAGGTCTCAGAAAAAGGTGGCTTAATGATGCCCTTCTCAGTGATCAAGGCGGTTACCAAGCGGGCCGGGGTCACATCAAAGGCCGGATTCCAGACCTGCGTACCCTCCGGCGCTAAGGGGAAATCGCCCACATGGGTAACTTCCTTCGCTTCCCGCTCTTCTATAACAATTTCCTCGCCCGACCGGATACCCAAATCGAGGGTAGACAGCGGACAAGCCACATAAAAGGGAATCTGGTGCTCTTTAGCAAGTACAGCTAGTGTATAAGTGCCAATCTTATTAGCCACATCGCCGTTGGCGGCCACCCGGTCAGCACCCACAATTACTAAGTCAACCCCCCCCTTGGCCATCAACCAACCGGCCATGCTATCGGTAATGAGGGTAACGGGAATACCGTCTTGCATCAATTCAAAGGTGGTAAGACGGCTGCCCTGCAAATAGGGGCGCGTTTCATCGGCGAAGACTTCCACCTGCTTGCCCTGCTCCACAGCGGCTCGAATCACACCCAAGGCCGTACCATAACCCACGGTAGCCAACGCCCCCGCATTACAATGGGTTAGTATACGAGCCCGGTCAGGTACTAATTGGGCGCCGAAGCGTCCGATAGCCCGGTTTACCTCCACGTCTTCGGCCGCAATAGCGTCGGCTTCTTGCTCCAGCCGAACAGCCAGGGCACTGCCACACAGGCCGCTGCAGACTCTCAACATGCGCTCGATAGCCCAAGCCAAATTCACCGCCGTTGGACGGGTGGCACGCAATTCGGCAGCGGCCCGCTCCAACACTGCCTGGCAAGCGGCCGGCGTAACCTCCTGCTGACAGGCTTGGGCCGCCAATACTAGGCCATAGGCAGCAGCCGCCCCAATGGCCGGCGCCCCTCTTACAATCATCTGCTTAATAGCCTTAGCCACATCCTGATAGGTATGGCATTCAACCCAGTCTATTGTGGCCGGTAATTTGGTTTGATCTAGTAGTTTCAGACTGTGACCAGTCCAAGCAACCGCTCGCATCTTTCGCTCCCGCCCTTCTATACAAATGCAATTTGCCTTTTACAGTCTTCGCCACTTTGTTGCTACTTCCTGCTCCTCCAGATCAACTAATAGGTGATCCATGGACTGCTCCAGCTGCAGCACCGGTTTAAACAGATCGCCATGAATCTGGAGGCGATCTTTAATCGTTAGAATTGTGAAGTCCTGAGGACGAACTTGCATCCCTTCTATTTCAGCCCAAGTGACTGGGGTGGATACGGGGGCTCCTCCTTTTGGGCGCACACCATAAACGGTAGCCAGGGTCTGACCGAAAGCGTTTTGTAGGTAATCTAAATAGAGCTTACCTTCCCGTTTAGCAATGGTCCGTTCCATGGTAGTAATCTCCGGCAAGACCGAGTGCACTGCTTGGCATAGCGCCTTAGCTACTAGCCGGATCTGTTCATAGGTATAAACCGGCCTTACGGGCACAAAAATTTGTATTCCTGTTGATCCGGAAAGCTTAGGAAAGCCTTTTAGTCCCCACAACTCCAACCCTTTCCCGACGGCTATAGCTGTTTGACAGATGTCTTCCCAGGTGGCCTTTTCCATCGGGTCCAAATCCAAAACCATATAAGTAGGATGCAACAAGTTGTCGGCGCGCGAAAGAAAGGGATGAATCTCAAAGGCACCGGAATTTACGACCCAAATCAACGAGGCCACATCGTCTACTAAGCAGTAATTGATGACTCGTCCTTTATCCGATTCTACAGGATAGGTTTTTAACCAGCTGGGGGCATGCTGGGGGGTGTTCTTTTGATAAAAGGATTTACCGAGCCACCCCTCAGGATATCGGGTTAAAACCAGTGGGCGCCCCTGCAAATGGGGTAACAGCCAGGGAGCGATTTCGATGTAATAATTGATTACATCGCCCTTTGTTATCCCCTCCTCAGGCCACCAAAGCTTATCTAAATTGGTAACGGTTACTTCCCGGTCGCCAATCTTTAGTGTAGCCATGGAGGCACCTCCCCTGGGGGTAAGCTACAGTCCGCCTTTGTCACTGGCAAGAAACCTAACACCACCGGCGCCCGCAGTTTACCGTCGGCCGACCACTCCTGGAAACGGATTTTGGCTGCCAAATAAGGCTCCACCCAACAGATCCGGCGGTCACCTTCCGCTGGTACGGTAGAAATAAATGGACTTTGCTCCCGTTCTGCCGCCTGTAAGAATCCTTGTAGGGCCTCCCAATCAGCAGCCTTAAGACCGCTGGCGGCCCGCCCCACATAAACTAACCCTTTCTCTCCATATAGTCCCAGGAGAAGAGCGGAAGGCAAACCGTTGCGCAGGGTATAACCCCCTACTGCGCAATCAAGCTGACGCCAATGTTTTACTTTACGCCAATCGGTGCTCTTTTTTCCCGGTCTATAGGCGCTTTGTAGCCGTTTGCATACGATCCCTTCCCAGCCCAGTTGACCCACCGCCTTATAGAGGGCTTTCCCTTCAGGAAAATTCTCCACCAGGTGTAGTTGGGAACATCCATCGGGCCAATTCTCGGCCAAAGTAGCCTGTCGAGCCTCTAATGGCCAAGGGCGAATATCCTTGCCCTGCCAATAAAGCATATCGAAAACCGCATAGGTAACAGGAAATTCCTCCATTCCCCGTCTTATTGCTGCCGCTTGCCGCCGTTGCTCCCGTTTGAGGATAAGCTCAAACTGTGGTTTTCCAGCGGCTAGCACCACCAGCTCCCCGTCCACTACCGTGCCGGCGGGAAAGGCGGTCACCAGCTGGGCAATTTCCGGGTATTGCTGGGTACGGCTGACTCCCTTACGGTTTATCAACTGCACCTGTTGGCTAGACCAAAGGGCTAACATGCGCACCCCATCCCATTTGACTTGGAAGGTCCAGCCGGCCTCATTAAAGGGTTCGGGCCAAGGAATCGGCTCCATGGGGCGCAAGTCATAATTACCCATCGTTACGCACCCGTTTTTTGCTTGCTTTTTTCCACTAGTGCTAAGCTGGCCTGCAAAGCCTCCATTAGGTCGATTACCTGACCCGAAGGTTGTTCTTTAGGCACGGCCACTGCCTCACCGGCAATCTTGGCTTCGATCACCTTCAGTAACTCATCCCGGTAATCGTCGGTATACTTTTCCGGTTGGAAAGAGCCGCTCAAGCTTTCAATTAACTGGGTAGCCATCCGCATCTCCCCCTCCTGCAAGGCGATTTCACGCTCTGGGAGAAGGGAATCGGCCGCTCGGATTTCATCGGGATAAAACATCAAGGCTAAGGATAAACACTGGGGCAAAACCCGGACGGCCGCCAAGTGTTGCTTGTTGCGTAATACCACTTTAGCAATAGCGACTTTTCCCGTTTCTTCCATAGCCTTACGTAGCAACCAGTAGGCTTTTTGCCCCGTGTCCCCTACCCCTAGATAATAAGATTTATAAAAATAGATGGGGTCGATTTCCTCTAAATCTACAAAGTCGATAATATCGATGGAGCGGGTTTGGGCAATAGCCAGCGCTTCCAGTTCCTCTTCATCCAAAACTACAAAGCGCCCCTTCTCGTACTCGTAGGCCTTCACCAACTCCTCGGCTGCCACCTCCTGCTGGCAGGTGGGGCAAAACTTGCGATACTGAATTGGCGTATTACAGGCCTTATGTAAGGTGCGAAAGCGAATATCCTTGTCTTGGGTAGCCGCAAACATTTTCACTGGCACATTGACTAGACCAAAGCTTATAGATCCATTCCAAATACTGCGCATAAGAAAACCACCTCCAGTAGGCTTTTGTTTCTAGCCTAACCGTCGGTGGTATGCTTTAGTCTATCGAAATCTAGCGCTCACAGGGTGCAGTGCAGTCGGTACATTCCCGCTTTCTGGCTTTCAGCGGTGGCTCCTGTTTCAATTTCTGCACATATTCCATGACCACCTTTATGGCATCGGCCGCACCTTGAGCCGCAATCGTAACCGCACCTTCCGAGCCATCCACTCCTCCGGCTGCTACAACGGCAGCTTCCACGCCAAAGAGACCATTAAGAGCTTCGATCTCAGTGATTATTTCTCCGGTACTCACCACGAACATGCCGCAAGCCATCCCTACACGCTGATCGATCCGGCCATGGCCTAAGAGACTACTGGCAGTAACCACGTCGGGGACCAGCTTCTCCATGCCTACCGGCATTACTAAATGGGCGCCACTGCCAGCTAGATAACCCATAGCTTGCCCGATAGTCCCTCCCGAACTGGAACCGAGCAAAATCCCCGCATTACCCAACAGGTCAAAAGCATTTGCCCCTTTGATAAACACATCATCTGGGCCAAAATCTTTAATAACCTCGGTCCACGGTTGGTCAACCCGTTCCCCTTGCACAAAAACCGCCGATGCTAAGCGAGTAGCCGGGTCAGTAGTGCAAGCCACACCATCGGTTATGATACCGGCAGTGTACCTACCTTTATCGATGGTAGTCCCCGTTAATTCTTCCAACACATAGGCGTTAGTGGTACCACCGGCAATTATCAAGCGTCCGTGGCGCAAAGCCTGCTGTACGCAAGCCATTTCTGCCACCGCCTTTCCGATCAGGCGCTTAGATTGACTCGGGGTTAACGTAAAAAAGCATGTCTGCATGTCTTGTACCTCCTGCCCATTTCAACTATGTATTTATTGTTATTATAACGCATGTAGTGGGTTTAGGCTGTTTCGCTAATTCGAGCGTCGATCTTTCGCTTGACACGGCAGAGGGCATTATCCACGGCTTTTGGTGTAGTATCCAGAGCTGATGCGATTTCCCGGTAGGTTTGGTCATTTAAGTACAACAAGAAAACTTTATATTCAAAATCGCTGAGCAAATACCGCAAGCTATCACATACGGCCTCCAACTGTTCCCGCACCAAGAACATCTCCGCCGGGTCGGACGTTCTTTCATCGGGCAACACTTCTAGTAACTGGCGGTCCGAACCATCGGTATAAATAGGCTTGTCCAGTGAAAGGTAATAATTCAAAGGCGCATGTTTTTGGCGAGAAGCAGCTTTTACAGCAGTAATTACTTGGCGTGTTATGCACATTTCCGCAAAGGGGCGAAAGCTTGTCCCTCGCAAAGGCGAAAAATCCCGGATCGCTTTATGCAAACCAATCATGCCTTCTTGCAGGATATCATCCCGATCGGCCCCGGCGATGAAATAGGATTTTGCTTTGCTCATGATCAACGATCGGTATTTAAGAAGCAAATAGTCGCTGGCTCCCTCGTCCCCCTTTTGGGCAGCTTCTACCAACTCTTCATCGGTCAGTTGCGCATAAGAAGCCTGCTCGCCCTCGGTCCATTGCAGCATTATACCTAACCCCCTGGTGCAAATTATTTTGTTATTAAGTAGCTTTGCTTCACAAAGATAATAACTAACAAATATATCCTTGTCAATGCAATATGCTGAAAATTACGTACTATACCTGCAATTCGACACTATTCCATACACTTCGACATCTCGCTATTTTTTTCCTGTTGCATTGCCCACCACAGCGTGTTATACTTATTCTCGCCCGCTCCTTTGGCGGACCAAGATTTACACACAAAATAAGAACTTGACGACATAATTTAAATCGGTTATAATTCTACATGTCCGCCGCGGGGCGTAGCGCAGTTTGGCTAGCGCGCCTGCCTTGGGAGCAGGAGGCCGGGGGTTCAAATCCCTCCGCCCCGACCATTGTATCGTGGCCCCATAGTGAAGCGGTTAACACACCAGCCTTTCACGCTGGCGGCGCGGGTTCGAATCCCGCTGGGGTCACCATCTTTGACAATCAGCCGACGTAGCTCAATTGGTAGAGCAACTGACTTGTAATCAGTAGGTTGCGGGTTCGAGTCCCACCGTCGGCTCCATATAACGGGGAGGGATACCCAAGTGGCTAAAGGGGGCAGACTGTAAATCTGCTGGCAGTGCCTTCGCTGGTTCGAATCCAGCTCCCTCCACCACTTTCCTTCGCTGGGGTGTAGCCAAGTGGTAAGGCACAGGACTTTGACTCCTGCATTCGTTGGTTCGAATCCAGCCACCCCAGCCATTTTCATGGGCCATTAGCTCAGTGGTAGAGCATCCGCCTTTTAAGCGGAGAGTCGTTGGTTCGAGTCCAACATGGCCCACCATTTCTTTATAATCTGCGAGGGTGGCGGAATTGGCAGACGCGCTAGACTTAGGATCTAGTACCCTTGTGGTGTAGGGGTTCGACTCCCCTCCTTCGCACCAATGAAATCGAAAACGGAGCATTTTTGCTCCGTTTTTTGTTATATATCTGGCTTACCCTTTTCCTGCTCATACTAATGGTCTTGTTTATTTGCCCCCCGATGCTTGGTACCTGGCGGAAAGAGGTATGATCACCACCGCCACGATGATTGCCGACTTGAAAGAACCCTACTAGACAAGTGGTGAAATACTATTTTGGCAAGCAGAAAGGCAGTAGATTTTGCTTGGAACCGGGAGTAGCCTCACAGGTCCCCTACGCGGTATCTACTGCCCTTTTCTATGCCCTTTGATAAAAAAAGGAGTCGAAAATGCGAAAGCCATATTCCTGAGGGCGAAACATCTGTTCTGTGCTACCCAAAAATAGTACTCCGCCGGATTTGAGACTAGCGGCAAACTGCCAATAGAGCTTATGCTTAATTTCATCGGTGAAATATATCAGCACGTTGCGGCAAACAATCAAATCCAGATCTTGCGGGTAGGGGTCGGCCAGTAGATTGTGTTTACGAAATTCGACAGTCTGACGAATTTCCGGAGCAACTTCAAAGGTGCTGGGCCTCTCAATTATGTATTTGCTTCTAAAACGCTGGGGAATCTGGCTGATTTGACCTTTAGGATAAACGGCAGCTTGGGCCCGTTGCATAACTCCCATATCAATATCCGTCGCCAAAATACTGAAACTAACCCCGGGGAAGGAGTCGCGCAACAACATGGCCAACGAATAGGGCTCTTCCCCGCTGGAACAAGCCGCACTCCAGATTCTTAAATGCTGAGTGGCATTTAAGCCTAATAATTCGGGAAGTACCTTTTTCTCTAAGACTCGCCACCGCTCCTCGTTACGGAAGAACTCGGATACGTTAATTGTAATTCGATCTATAAATTCATCTAAAGCCTGTTTATCAGTCGCTAACAAGTCATAGTAGGCTAAGAAAGAGTGGAAGCCCCGTCGGTTCATCAGGCTGGTGATCCGCCGCCTCATCTGCTTCTCTTTGTAATTGCTCAGATCCACGTCGATAAGTTGTTTAACCTTGCCCGTAAACAATGCATACTCGTCGGTGGCCATCGAGAACCTCCTCCCTTCTTTCGTTTATCTGGTCAAACAAACAGCAGCCGCTCTTCTCCATACTAGGGTTCAGATAGGCTGCTGCAATCACTCGCATATGATCTTGGCCAGCTTTGGAGAGGTATTAGACGGGCCGTTACAGGCTAACAACCTGTTTAGGCGCAGGCGAGTCAAAAATGCCTCGCTCAACCTCCGTAGCTGTCATATTTTGAGCCTGAAAGTGCTTGGTGATATAGTTGCATGCGTCCCAGGGGTTAACACGATCACCACAGGTGAAAACGTCAACTGCTGCATAACCTAATTCTGGCCAACTATGAATTGCCAGATGCGATTCGGAGATTACAACAACGCCACTAACACCCTGAGGGCTAAATTTATGGAACACCACTTCGCGTATTTCGGCACCGGCCTCTAAGGCCGCATTAACCATGATCTTTTCCACCAGCTGCACATCGTTGAGAATGTCAGCAGGGCATCCATAAATTTCAGCCAGAATATGACGGCCCAGTGGATTCATCTAATTCCTCTTCCTCCTTTTTCCAGTAATTTATTAGTGGTCAATTCATTCTAGCAAATTGTTCAAGAAAGTCAATTGCCTGACAGCAGGGAAAAAATATCGCGCCTATAGCTCTTCGCTATAGACGCGAAAACTGCTGTAGGAAATTGCTACTTGGCTAGGCCTGATGAAATTGACTAGGACTTATTGTAGAGGAAAAGCCTTGTCCATGTCAATAGCGAAGTTTTTCATGCTGCAAGAGCCCCAGGATTGCATCCGGGGCTAAGGGTTTACTAATGAGATACCCCTGCATGAAATCGCAATCGTTTAGGCGCAGATACTCCCTTTGGGCCGGTGCCTCCACACCTTCTGCGACCACAAAGAATCCCTGCCGATGGGCCATGGCAATGATATCGCCAGCTATAGCTTGCTCGGGGGCAACAGAAAGCAGGCTGTCGATGAATGACTTGTCGATCTTGATACCATGCACCCGCAAATTCTGGCTGCGGCTAAGGGATGAATATCCGATACCGAAGTCATCGATGGCAATTTGTATACCATGTTGCTCCAGCTCTCTTAACTTCTCATTGATGACCCCATATTCATCCATTAAGAGCGACTCGGTTATCTCCAATGTTAAGCTACTTGTTTTCACCCCGGTCTCCTCGATTATTGCCAGCAGGTCCGCAACAAAATCATCTTGTAGCAGCTGTAACAGCGAGATATTCACCGACATTCTAAGCTGGTCGAAGCCCTGGCTCGCCAGTTGGGTGAGAAACTCGCAAGCTTGTCGCAAAATATATTTTCCCAGAGGAATAATGAGTCCAGTTTGCTCCGCTACAGGAATAAATTCTGCCGGTGATACATTGCCCAGATGTACGCTGTGCATCCGCGCCAAGGCTTCCAAACCTACAATTTGGTTTTGTTTCAGATCCACAATTGGCTGGTACACTAGGTGAACATTTTGCTTCATCTGGCTGCTCACTGCAGCTCGCAATTCACCTTCTACGATCGTTTGTCGGAGCAGTTGCTCTTCCATGCTATTATCAAAGAAGCAATAGCCCTCACTGTCCTGCTCACCAGCACAGCTAGCCGCTATAGATGCCCTTTTGATGATAGTATTGGCGTCAACTTCCCCTTCTCCATCGATCTCCACTATGCCGATGGCCACCCCTGTACGTTTTGCCTGCAACGGTTGTCGCAGACTGTCGATTACCTGTTGGGCCATGGCAATCAGATCCGATCTGTCTCCATAGCTGGTAACATAGAGCATAAAGCGGGCGGCCCCCAGGTGGAAAATGTGTTGCGCTGACGTCTTGGCCAGCAATAAAGTGGCAGCACATTCCTTTAATATCATCTCACTATACTGGTAACCGATGGCCATGTTCAATAAATCAAAATTACAGTCGATGAGCAGACAAGCCCGCTTCTTGTGACCATTGCTGTTAGCTTGGCTTTGAAAGAATTCCTCCCAATAGGTCTTATTGGGTAGTCCAGTAACCGCATCATAATAGGAATAACGGATTAGGGTTTCATTTTTCTTGCGGTTGCTGGAGAGCATAGCTAGGAGCAGACCGAAAACAATTACCAGGGTTGTTATACCTATCATGCGTACCCGGGCAATTAGTAACTTTGTTTCTCCCAGTTCGTGGTGAACAGCTAAGGTACCTAACTTGCTGTCTTCTACCCAAACCGGTAACAGAACCTGATAAAAGGGAGCATCACCGCTATATATTTCACCCGCAAATTCTCTACCCTCTTGCATTGCTGCCTTAGCATCCGCCGTCAAAATAAAATCACCTTCATGGCCCTGATGAGCTATAGGCTCCAAGTTGTTGTCATAGAAAACAGCACATTTGATGTAGGGATCGGCAACAATTTCCGTCAACAGACATTGGAGTTCAAACCTGCCCAGAAAGTCACGCACCCTTTCAGCTAACACACCCATCTGTAAGAAGCGGCCCGTATCATTTAACCGCCAATAGGCGTACTTAAGATATCTTTCCGATTCGCTGTCCCGCCGAATTTCGTCTACGTGGCTTTGTTTTCCGCTGCGCATAAAATTGTATACCGGGTGCCCTTCTTTTGCATGCCAACCCAGATAAATGCCCGTGTTGGAATAGACAATCTGTCCTTCCCTGTTATAAACATAAATTTCGTCCACCTGCATGATATCAGCTATTTCAGCTAACAACCGATTGCTATATTGCCCATCATAAAGGGCCACAATCTGGCCGGTGGCCAACAGCTTGTCCTCCAACAGCCCATCAATTATAGTGGTAGCTTCGGCAGCTGCGGCCAACTTCTGGGCATAAATATTAGCTAGCCGCTGCGTTTCTTCTGCCACTTGCCCGTTATAAAAATTTTGGGCAGCAGTGATAATCTGATATCCAGCCACAAACAAAATAACCACACTGAGCAGCACTACAAACAGGTATTGTTTAAGATCCGTGGTCTTCATTTGGCCCTGCATAAACTCCCCACCTCCGCTCTCACCTGTAGCAAGAACCTTTCTGCAGCCTCAATTATTAATCCTGCTTAGGTGGGCTTAGAAAAGGATTGTTCACAACTTTACAAAATATCTTCAGGCCTGACACAATTGGGCTACTGGGCTTGCAGACTCGCTGGGAGTGTAGTATAATTAATGAGCAACGGGCTGTGGCGCAGTTTGGCTAGCGCGCGTGCTTGGGGTGCACGAGGTCGCAGGTTCAAGTCCTGTCAGCCCGACCATTCTCGAATAGCAAAAACCGTCCTCTCTTAAGATGAGGACGGTTTTTTGTTTTACGCAGAACCCCATTCTGGCCATCACCAGAATGGGGTTCTTGCACCAAGCCGTCGGTTATAGAATGATAGCGATCAAGCCACCACTGCCTTCGTTAACAATCTTTTCAAGCGTCTCTCGCAATTTCTCCTGCGCATTATCGGGCATACGCAAGAGTTTATTTTGAATTCCTTCACGCACCAAGTTGTGCAGCGACTTGCCAAATATGTTGGTTTCCCAAAGCTTCTCCGGGTTGGCTTCGAACTCTTCCAATAGATATTTGACCAATTCTTCGCTTTGCTTTTCAGTGCCAATGATAGGGGCTACTTCCGACTCCACATCCACACGAATCATATGGTAAGCTGGCGCGGTAGCCCGCAAACGCACGCCAAAACGGTTGCCCTGACGAACGATTTCCGGCTCGTCTAGCTCCATTTCGTCTAGACTGGGTGGCACAATCCCGTATCCCGTGTTGCGGGAATCCCGCACCGCATCTTTAACCTTGTCGTATTCCCGTTTGGCCTGGGCATATTCCCGCATTAGGGCCAGCAGTTTATCCCGTCCATGAATTTCTGTCCCGGCTGCCTCACTCAACGCCTCCCAGTAGAGGTAATCGGGCACATTGACCGAGAGGACGGCCGCACCGGTGCCTAAGTCCATAGTCTCCAGGATTACTTCCGAAACGGTGTCGCACTCGCTGAGAACCTCAATCAAAGTGTCGATCTCTCGTAGTTTCTTAACCTGGGTAGCTCCATCTTGCACCACCGCTTCCAGCTTGCGCCGCAACCAATGTTTGCTGTCTAATACGTTTACCCATGGCGGCAGGTTCACATTTACCTCACGGACAGGGAATTCATAGAGGATTTCTCTCAAGACGCCCTGGATGTCAGTTTGGTTAAGCCTAGTGGCATCAATAGGTATAACGGCCGTTTGATATTTCTCCTCCAATTCGGCTCTGAGCTCCATTGTCTCCGGGTCAAACGGGTCAGCGCTGTTCAACAGCACCACAAAGGGCTTGCCTAGATTCTGCAACTCCTCGATGACTCGTTCTTCTGCTGTCACATAGGCGGAGCGGGGTAAATCGGTTATGGTCCCGTCGGTGGTTACCACTATGCCGATCGTAGAATGGTCGACAATTACCTTCTTGGTGCCGATTTCAGCTGCTTCTTCAAAGGGGATCGGCTCTTCGAACCATGGTGTTAATACCATGCGCGGGCCGTCTTCATCACTGTAGCCAAGTGCACCCTCTACCGCATAGCCTACGCAATCGACCATTCGTACTCGCAACTTGATGTCATCCACAGTGATTTCGACACCTTCATCAGGAATAAATTTGGGCTCGGTAGTCATGATGGTTCGCCCTGCCCCACTCTGGGGTAAGGCATCCTTTGTACGCTCTTTGTCATGAACATCCGTGATATTCGGCAAAACCATGAGATCCATAAACCGTTTGATGAAAGTGGACTTGCCGGTGCGTACCGGGCCCACGATACCGAGATAGATATCACCATCGGTACGCTTAGCTATGTCCTGAAGTAGGTCAAACTTCTCCAAAGGTTTCTCCCTCCCTTTTTTGCCTGAGACGTCGATCGATAGCGATCTCTCGACCCGCCCGGCATTTCCACTCGAAATTCTTAGTTCAAGGTGAGCTTGTTTTCCTTAAACCCGGGCACAGCTTGGCTAGTACATATATATGAAAAGGCGCAGGCGATATGCCTGATAACGATTAAAGCTGCACAATAAAAAAAGCACTCCATCCTAGTGGAGTGCTAAGTCTCTGTTTATTGCTTCTCCCTATTTACAAACTCTAGATCCTCATATTCGTGTTTCCTTACCCGGTTCATCATCTCTACTAAAGTCACCCGTGGTTCCTGGTCAGCAAACAATACTCGGTAGAGGGCTTCGGTCAGCGGCATTTCTACTTTATGTCGCTGGGCCAGCTTATATGTGGCCTGCGTAGCAAAAGCACCCTCAATTACCATATGGGTACCTCCGGTCACTTCCTTTAGCGTTTGTCCCTGGCCAATTTTAAAGCCCGCGTTCCAGTTACGACTATGTTTGCTGGTACAGGTGGCAATCAAATCACCTATGCCCGAAAGGCCCGCAAAGGTGCGAGGATCAGCCCCTAAACGCACCCCCAGACGGACCACTTCCCCTAGGCCCCGAGTGATCAGCATGGCTTTAGTGTTATCACCAAAGCCCATGCCGTCGGCGATACCCGCCGCTAGGGCTATAATGTTCTTTAAAGCGCCCCCCAGTTCCACACCGATAATATCGTGATTGGTATAAACCCGAAAATTCGGCGTAAAGAAGGCGTCCTGCAATCGCTGGGCAGCATCCCGGTCCACACTGCTAACAACACTAGCCGATGGCATGTCCTGCCCCACCTCTTCCGCATGGTTAGGACCCGACAATACTCCTATGGAACGGGCTTTGGAACCGATTTCTTCTTCAATAACCTCAGACAGACGTTGTAAGGTGTTAGGCTCAAAACCCTTAGCCGTATTTACAATATCAACCGGTGTGCTTAGTAAGGGAGCTACTTTCTTCAGCACCTCCCGCAAATGGGCAGAAGGAATAGCGAAAACTAACAAATCTTGGCCTTGTGTAGCTTCTATTAAGGAAGAAGTAGCCACCACATGGGGAGGAATGGCTACTCCCGGTAAGTACTTTTTGTTTTCTCGTTCTTCGTTAATGGCTAAAGCCAACTTATCCCGTCGACTCCAGATGGTGACACGGTCAAAGTTGTGGCTAAGAACACGCGCAGCCAACGCCGTGCCCCAGCTACCTGCGCCAATCACCGCTGCCGCTCTGGTGGCCATCCTGTTACCCCTCCTCTCAATCCTCTCGCCTCTTTCGTATATAAAAGCGAATAGGTGTACCAACAAAGCCCATAGCTTTCCGCAAGGTGTTTTCTAGAAAACGTTGATAGGAAAAATGCATTAGCTCCGGATCATTGACAAAAAATACAAAGGTTGGTGGTTTGATGCCCGATTGGGTAGCATAGTAAATACGTAGTCTTTTACCCCTCTCGGTAGGGGTAGGGGTAACCATGGTGGCCTGTAGAATCAGCTCGTTGAGGGCGTTGGTGGAAATCCGCAAATGACGCTGCTCGTTGACTTGTTTAACCAAGTCGAATATCCGATGTACCCGCTGCCCCGTTTTAGCCGATATAAAAATAATGGGGGCATAATCAACAAAGCTGAGTTCGCTCTTAATCTCTTCGGTAAATCGGTTGGCTGTTCTATGGTCCTTCTCTATCAAATCCCACTTGTTGACAACCAGAATTATCCCCTTGCCCCGGTTATGGGCAATACCTACAATTTTCTTGTCTTGCTCGGTGACTCCTTCGGCGGCATCAATCACCATTAGGACAATGTCCGAGCGCTCGATAGCCCGTATGGAACGCAGCCCGCTATAACGCTCAATTTCTTCTTCCACCTTACTACGGCGTCGCAAGCCTGCTGTATCGATAAGCACATAATTTTCGTCGCCGATTGTAATCGGAGTATCTACCGCATCGCGGGTTGTGCCCGGTATGTCACTGACAATGACTCGCTCTTGTCCTAACAAGGCGTTTACAAGCGATGACTTACCCGTATTGGGTTTGCCGATTACCGCCACTCGGGTTAGGTCATCCTCATCTTCAACGGCTTCCTTGGCGGGTAAAAGGTCAACAATTAGATCTAATAGGTCCCCAATGCCCAGTCCATTGGCTGCCGAGACGCTAAGCACATGGGGCAACCCCAGCTGGTAAAATTCGGCCACATGGGCTTCCAGGTTAGGGTGGTCGATTTTGTTGACTGCTACGATTATAGGTTTCTGCGTGCCCCGCAAGACCTGGGCCACATCCTCATCCAAGCCGGTTAGACCTTGCCGCCCATCAACCACAAATAGAATTACATCGGCTTCTCGGATAGCGATTTCCGCCTGCTTGCGAATATAGGTGGTCATCTCATCAGTCGCATTTATTTCCAACCCCCCGGTGTCCACTAGGGTAAACTCGTGGTTGAGCCAGTGCACATCCGCATAGAGTCGATCGCGCGTCACTCCCGGCACGTCTTCCACAATCGCTAAACGTCTACCGGCCAAATAGTTAAAAAGGGTTGATTTGCCCACGTTGGGCCTACCAACAACGGCCACAATTGACACCGTCTATACCTCCCCTCCTATGGTGTTATCTATTAAAGCTTGTCCATCGGTGGGCGTGGCAATTACCTCAGCCTGGGGTAGTGCCTGTTGTAGCTCTAAGAAGGTAAAGTCATCCAAAAAGTCTCGTTCAGTTGTACGCAAAGCTACCTCTGGAATCAATATTCGCGCCCCATCCAAATCGAAAGATTGCAAGGTGGCAAAAATGTCTCGCCCACTGAGTAAGCCAGCCACCGTCACCGACTCTCCCAGAAAACGGTTGGGCACTGGACAGACGTCAACCCATAATCCTTCTATACGATTTAACTGCTGGGCTATGGCTTGCAATAGCGGGGCAGCCAGCGTGCCCGTTACCCAAATTACTCGTCGGGGACGAGATAATCGCTTAGGCAGATTCCTGGTGCACCTTTTAATGTCATCAAGCAACAGACGCGTTAGACCAATTCCATTCTCAATCTGAGGGAAATCGTCATAATAGTTACGTGGCGGCACTTCACTGCCGGCTTGCAGAAAGAATTCATCGGCCAAATAGACGAAGGATACGCCTAACTTACGCTTTGCCCTACGGGCCAGCGGCATTAGACTATCGATAACCGCCCTCGCCTCCTGCCGGTTAGCCCGACGCAGGGGAGGCAATTTTTCCCGGTGCCCAGTCAAACCCACCGGCACCACCGCCACCGACTGAACCGCCGGCCACAAGGATAACAAGTCATGAACTGTACGCTCCAGCTCCGCACCGTCGTTGATTCCGGGGACCAGCACAATTTGACAATGCATTTCTATGTGATGATCCGCCAGGGTACGCAACTGCTCCAAGATACGACCGGCTTGCGGATTGCGCATAAGTTTTTCTCGTAAGGGCCCATTGGTAGTATGCACTGATATATAAAGGGGACTGGGCCTTTTCGTTAATAGACGCTCCCAGTCGTCCTCCGCCATATTGGTCAAAGTGACAAAGCTACCATGAAAAGCCGACAAACGGTAGTCATCATCCTTTACCCGGAGGGTGCGTCGCACCCCTGTAGGCAACTGGGCAACGAAACAAAAGAGACAATTATTTTTACAATTCTTGAGCGGTGCTATTGTCGGATGCTCAAACACTAAGCCGATATCTTCACCGTATTCTTTTTCTATCTCCACTTCCCATAACTCTTGTGCGTCATCCAGGAGAGTGAGCGTAAGCTGCTCACTAGCTAGGGCCAATCTATAATCTAAAATATCAACTATGTCCTGGCCATTTAGCTTAATCAAAGTAGAACCCGGCTTGATGCCAAGCTGGTCCGCAATAGAGTCGGGAACAATTTCTATTATTCTTGCCACTGGCACTGGTCCTCCTTGCCATAATAAGAGGCCAGTCAAGCAAAGGGTGCTCAACTGGCAACGGTTAAACGAGTTGATAACTATGTCAATTATCCTATAAGGGCGGTGCCCAGTCAAGAAAGGTGGCATCTTGAGCTAGGGAACGGCGCACTTTCTTCACCAATTGCTGATAATTACTATAGCTTTTCGCGATGCCCCAGGCCGCAAGGGGTCTACCAAAGCGTATCAATCCCAAGCTACGGGAGGAAAAACCACCAATCCTAGTTGCCAGGTTTACACAGGGGAGGCAATTTACTAACCGGTATTCCCCCTTATCTACCCCTACCACCTGCAGCGCCATACTTACCGCATGTTTCATGTGTTTATGCCCTCCACCGAGGGCTAAGGTATATACCTCATTACCCGCCTCATCTTGGCCCATGAAGAAGAGTCGCCCCATGTCCGCATTGCTAGCCGTATCAAACCTAGGAGCAGCCAGAATTTCAGCCGGCGACGCGGTCCGCTCTATAGGCAAATGCCCCAAATGGAGGGCGGCTGCCGTTACTGAGGAATGGGCGCCACCCCAACAGAAATAGATTATTTTCAGATTTTCCTCCTCCTTATTTTTTCACTCCATCCCATATGTATTGGGCAAGGGCCATTGCCAGTCTATTAGGCAATAGGCCCCGCCCTAGAAGCCAAACACCCGGCCATAGCAATAGCCCTTCCCTTTCCTCAAGAGAATAAAAGACAATCTCCACCTGGGGCCGCAAGCAACCAACCACATTGCTAATGGCTCTTTGTAATACAGCAGGCCTTCTTCTATCGGCAATTGCTAATACGGCTTCATCAGAGGATATAAAAGCCCGCGGTTTCAGGCCTTCGGCTAGCAATCGGCGCAGATTGAATAAAAGTTCCGCTTGGCCGGGTGCCCCAAAAGAGTAATACAGGGCGGCTGCTAATGCGGCCGCCCCTAAACGGCTATGAAATACAGATAAACGTCGCACTATTAGCGCCCTCCCCCATCCTTATCGCCCGGTCTGCGGGAACCAAGCAGGTCCCCAAACTCACGGGTGGTAAAAGTGCGCACCTTGCTTGTCAACTCTTCCCAACTACCAGTGCTCAAGAACATATAAATGGCAGCCCCCAACACGACTAACCCGACTAGCCAGAAGGCGGTGCGGGTACCTACCTGCCCTTCTCGTCTCTGTCCGGCCACGCTACCAGCAGTACTAGCAGTCAGGTAACGGGCATAGGACTGGGCAAAAAGGTTTGCACTTTTTTCTGCTGCATTGCGACTTTGCTTGTGGGTTCCCACCTCTACTAATAGGTTGCGGGGGCTCAAATCCTGGTTATAACCACTACGAGCAAAGAAGATTCCTTTTACTAACCCGGGATGCTGTTTATCGGTGGCTGCCTTTATTTCTTGCGCAAACTGTTTGTTAGCAGCCATGTTGGGGTTTTGACGCCCCACCACCAGCTGTACCAACACCATTTTTTCTCCGTTTACTTCTCCCGTGTACTGGCTAGCCGGCACCGCATCACGATGAACGTCGAGCACCGCGTCCGCTTTCTGCAAGAGTTCCTGAGCTGTCCGTCGGGATCGTTTGTAGGCGGCCGTATCATGGGGGTCATGGCGGGCCTGACTATGAATTACCTTTACCCCCTCCCTTTCCAAGCCCTGAGCCATGGCACTACCCACCTTATAAATAGTCCCATTGCCTCGAATACTGCTGGTTCCATCAGTAGGCACATAGGATTCATCACTATGGGTGTGATAGAGTCCCACAGTTACATCTTTAGGACCAGTAACCCTATTGGCCAGCATATCGGCCAAGATATCGGCAAAATCGGCACGCAAATCTTCTAATCCGACTTGCTTAACAAAGCGGGCATAGGCTTTATCTGTACCTTCAACTCGCACCACCTGGTAGAGGCGATCATCGGCGGTCTGATATTCGTCGCCCACCATGACATAACGCCCGGTGACAAAAATGATTTGGCTTGGGTCGGCCTCATCATAGACGGTACAAAATTGCCCGTCGGCAAACTCATCTAGTTCTTCTTCCATTCCCCAAGCAATATTGCCGCTAGTCGTCAGCGTAACAGCCAGCAGGAGTACTATTAAGCAAAAGCGCTTAAGCATCTTCATTTCTCGCCTTCCCCCTTATCTGACTCCGTATTTTCTACCAAACGCAATCGCCTTGTGGTGGGCTCCGAGGCATGTCCACCGCTCATCTTTTCTCGCGCTTCTCCGATCAATTCCGCCAAACCTACAGCTATTAAAGCGGAGAAAACGATGGTATCAAAGATGCCTGCTCCACCAATGGTGGTTGTACCCGCCTGACGATGATAGCTGACTTGAAAGGCGTAAATAAGATCGTTCAGGGCTATAGATAAGATGCCGGCGATGAAAGAAGCTCGGCGCGAACGCCCTAATAAATAGGCCGTTAGACCAGCAATGATGGCAAAAGCATATGTGGGGTCAATGATAATCTCATGGGGTTCGGCTGGCAAATAAACGGTCGCAGCGTAGACAAGCGCCGTACTGATGAGGGTAGCCCAAAGGGCTCGCCAGCGCTCGCTGCTTTCATCGGCGGTAAACCACAGGTAAAAGGCAAAGCCGATGGGCACTAAGCCACCACCCACATTGATGGCCAACCTATTACCTAGTGGTATGTTGGGCAAGTAAGAACCAAGAAACATGGCTCCAAGAAATAACAAAGCTGCGCGATCGTTGAGCCGCATACGGTCTAAGAGACGTTGGGCCACTCCGAAATAGACCAAAATGGTAGCAACTATCAGGACTATTGAGCCCAGAGGAAGTCTCATCGCCAAACACTCCTTTCCATAGCTAGCATTCTTAGTCTTTCCCCGTGAAGCCGAGCTTATGAAAGGAGTGCGTTTGGCAATGTAATAAAAAAGCGCAGAGTGTACTCACTCTGCGCTTAATTGCTTCCAGCCAGCTATTTAGTTGTTTTCTGGCTCCTTATCTTCTTGCTGTTCAAAGAGGTCGCCGAACACATCACCTAATGTGACGCTACCTTCTTCATGATAGTTCTGGCTGCGACCGCCACCCCGTGGGCGACGCTCACCGCCCCCCTGATATCTAGGAGCTCTAGGAGCAGCCGGATCACGCATGCTTAGTGAGACGCGGCGTTCTTCCGGGTTAATACTGAGAATGCGAACCTGGACCTCGTCGCCCGGGTTAACCACATCTTCGGTGCGTTCAACCCTTTCGTTAGACAGCTGGGAGATATGCACTAAACCTTCCACGCCCGGTGTGATTTCTACAAAAGCGCCGAAAGATACGGTGCGCATAACCTTACCAGGCACCACGTCGCCGGCTTTAAATTGGTTTGCGACTAATGTCCACGGATCGGGTTGGGCTTGTTTTAAGCTAAGGGAGATGCGCTCCCGCTCCCGGTCTAGGCCTAATACTTTTACTTCAATTTCATCGCCTTCGGACAAGACATCCGATGGATGGTTTACGCGTCCCCAAGACAGTTCGGAAATATGCACTAGCCCATCCACACCGCCAACATCAACAAAGGCGCCGAAGTCGGTTAGACGCTGCACAGTACCCTTAATAATTTGGCCCTCTTCCAGGCTTGCCCAGGTAGCTTCGCGGCGAGCAACTTCTTCTTCTTCAATGGCCGCTTTGCGGGAAACAACTAGACGACGGCGATGGTTTTCCATCTCGATAATCTTAACATCAACTTCCTGTCCCACATAAGTGCTCAGGTCAGGTACAAAACGTTTATCTACCAGAGAAGCGGGTAAGAAAGCACGTAGATTAAAGAGATTTACTATTAAACCACCTTTAACAGCCTCGGTGACTTGGCCACTAACGGTTCTATTCTCAGCAAAAGCTTCTTCTGCCAGTTTCCAGCCCTCTTCCGCGTCAGCTCGGCGCTTAGAAAGCACCACATTGCCTTCTCGGTTTTCTAGACGTAGCACGACTGCCTTGATTACATCGCCTTCTTTAACTACATCGGCAGGCTGCACGTTGGGCAAGTTACTGATTTCGTTAGCCTGGATGATTCCGTCCGACTTATAGCGAATGTCCACGAAGACTTCACTGTCGGTAACGCGGACGACCGTGCCTTCAACAATTTGGCCGGTACGGATATCAACCATATCTCCAGCCACGTCCTCCATGTTGGTGGGCTCTTCCACCGCTTCGCTTTCCTGCTGCTCGGCGGCCACCTCTTCGCCCTGGTCGGGAGTTGCGCTTTCAACTTCCTCCGCAGCCGCAGTTAGCTCCTCTTTTTCTAGTGTGCTTTCTTCCATCACTTCGTTTTTGTTCTCCAAGTTCTCCACAGTAGTGACGACCTCCTTTATAATCCAATCCGGTGTTGAAGCTCCCGCTGTAATACCGACCAACGCACCCGGGCTAAACCAGGCCGGGTCAATTTCAGCGGCAGTTTCAACATGGTGAGTAGGCGTTCCTATCTCAGAACATAATTGTACCAGATTTCGCGTGTTAGCACTATTATGTCCGCCCACTACAACCATTATATCTACTTGCTTTGAGAGTTCTATTGCCGCTTGCTGGCGTTCCTTAGTCGCATGACAAATAGTATAACCTACCTGTAAGTCATCTACCCGACTACGCAACTCCTGCAATACGGCTTCCCACACATCAAGTTTAGTGGTAGTTTGTGCTACTATAGCCACTCGGTCAGACAAAGGCAGAGCAGCTATCTCCTCCGGACCGGTGATCACCAAAGCCAAGCCGCGGGCCCAAGCCTGGGCAGCTTGTACTTCGGGATGGTTGGCATCGCCCACAATCAGCAACTGATAACCTTGCTCAATGAAATCGGCTGCTAAACGGAGCAATTTCTTGACATGGGGACAGGTGGCATCGATAACCCGCAGTTGCTTGGCCTCGGCTGCAGCATAAACTTCGGGTGCTGCACCGTGGGCCCGTATCAGCAACACAGCTCCATCGGGTATCGCATTGATGTCGGAAACCACCGTCAGTCCCGACTGCTCAAGCCGCATCACCTCCTGCGGATTATGCACTAAAGGCCCTAGGGCATAGATCTCTTCTTGGGGCAAAGTGTCCTCGGCAAGTGCGATGGCTCGCTTGACTCCAAAACAAAATCCACTGGCAGCTGCAATCCGCACCTTCATCTGCTGCTAATTCCCCTCTCTACATTCGTCCAATAAGGCGGTAATTCTTTGCATGATCAGCTCGGTACCCTGAGCCCGCTCTTCCGCTGTGGGCTTGCCGGCCATCGCACATTCGATGCGAATTGGTTCACCCACATTAACATGAAAAACACTGCCCAGACGATACCGACCGTATAAGGCTACTGGCACGATTGGCACTTGGGCCCGGGCCGCTAATAACGCAGTACCCTCGAAACCAGCTTGTACCTCTCCGGTTTTGCTACGAGTTCCTTCGGGGAAAATGCCTAACACTTGACCTTGAGCGAGCACTTTCAACGCCCGTCGAATAGCTTGAATATCAGCTTTTCCTCGCTTGACAGGAAAAGAGCCCACATGCCTTGCTAACCATCCCAAAATCGGTGAATGCATCAGTTCTTCTTTTGCCATAAAGCTAACATGCTGGGGCACGATAATAGCCACCATGACTGGGTCAAGGGCATGAATATGATTTGCTGCTATGATAAAAGGGCCATCTTCAGGTATGTTTTCTAGTCCTCGCGGGCGAAACCGTAGGAGACGGGGGACTAACCAAACTAAAATCTGGCGCAAAAAGCGGTAAAGACCCATTTTACTCCCCCAGGTCCAAACAAACCTGTCTGGCATGCCCAATGACTAGATCTACAACCTGTGACAAAGATAGCCCCGTGGTATCAATTACAATCGCATCTTCGGCTATGCAAAGCGGCGAATGCTCGCGTGACGAATCCTTATGATCACGCTCCGCCAAAGATTGCATCATTTGCGGTAACAGACTCAAGTCCTGGCCAAGCTCCTTCAACCTTCTCACGGCTCGTTCCTCTAGGCTGGCGGTCAGAAAGATCTTCAGCGGCGCAGTCGGCATGACGGCCGTACCTATGTCACGGCCATCCATGATTACGCCCTTGCCGCTGCCTAAAGCTCTTTGTTTCTGCCGTAATACCCTTCGCACTTCCTCATAACTGGCAACTAAAGAGACCTGCTGAGTAACCTCAGGGGAACGAATTGCCGGTGGCAAAGGTTTGCCGTCCATAAAGAGTTCCCGTACCCCTTCCTGATTACCCCAACTGAATTGGGTGTTTTCTGCCAGCTTGCTAAGGGCATCCACGTCAGTTAGTGGCACCCGTGACTCTAGCGCTTTCCAGGTGATAGCACGGTACATCGCTCCCGTATCCAGATAGGCGATTCCTAAAGCTTGGGCTACCGCACGTGCCACAGAGCTCTTAC
The DNA here is from genome assembly GCA_023622465.1 of Bacillota bacterium. GTDB lineage: Bacteria > Bacillota > UBA994 > UBA5500 > UBA5500 > UBA5500. The sequence goes on from JAMNZE010000011.1 coordinate 42,263, forward strand.
CGGCGCCAGCCGGCCCGTCGATAGCAATATTCAGTTGGCACGGTAGCAAAATTCATTCCTCCATTAAGGCAAGTAGTAGGCTATGCATTATTCGACGACAACAAGCACTTTCCTTTTAATTCATGTTGCTAACGGCGAAAGTTGCATAGCAATCAAACCTATTATACCACAACCTGCTAAACAAGGGGCTGTCAGCGATAACTTCTTAACAGAAATGATCCTCAACTATTAGGATGCCCAGTCGGGTCTCAGCCTTTTTGCCTCCCCCAAGTACACATGCTGCACTTCATGAGGAGCATGGGGGCGATCGACAAACATGAGGACACGAATAGTCCTAGCTAAAGCCCCAGGCACATCCATTTCTACCGCATCCAGCAAAGCGACTTGTGTCAATCCCAGGCCACGGGCCGCCGCTGCTGGAAAGGCCGCATTCAAGTCGGGGGTAGCAGTAAAAATAATACTAATAATTTCCTGGGCCTCTAGCCGGTTGGCGGTCATTATCTCCTCTAGCAACAATGCCGCTTGCTTTAGTATTTCTGTTTTCTCGTTCTTCTCAACGGTTATCGCACCTCTAATTGCCTGCACTGGGTACAGCTCCTTCTGCATTTTCTTCTGATGCAAGTTCTAAATAATCTAGTAGACGTTCAGCCTGGGTAAAAACATCATGCCAAGCCACCTGGTCGGGTGACCAGGCAACAGGAACCAGTCGGGGCCAATTTTCTGGCTCCGCCCCACTAATCCGGAACTGCTTTTCCAGTTCGGGAAAAAGCGTTTCCGGAGCCAAAATTACCTGCGGGTTAAGAACAAGAATATCGGCGGGACTTAGTGTAGGATACCTATTTAACACAGCCGCCGCGTTATCCACACCCACAAGGGCCAGCAAATCATCCTCTAAGGTGTTTCTGCCGGCAATGGTAAACTGTTCGTCCACTACCCATAGTACGCGCAGCCCAGCCCCTAACGTTTCCTTGGCCCGACTAAGAAACTCGGTCCTATCCTTTTCCAACAATCTTAAGGTCTGGGCTGCTTGCTGCTCAGCAACTAATACGGTTGCGAGCCTTTCTGGCCAAACCATCAGGCTGTTAAGGCGGTTAAGTCTTACTAGGAGGGCAGGAAAGCCGTAGGCGCGCAACTCCTTAACCAACGACTCCTGCTGAGCACCAGCTATGACCAAGTCGGGCCGGGTGGCAGCTATCTGGGCAACATTTACTTCCGCCGCCGGTCCTAAGTTTTCCGCCGCTGGAAATAAAGATGCCAGATTCTCCGCACAAGCAACAACCAAATTTCCCCTTTGCCAGCTGTGCATCAGTTGGCCCATCCCTGGCTCCAATACTACTACCCGCTGCGGGGGATGCAAAAGCTGGGTTTCTGTATTCGTGTCATCATTAACCACTAATACCTGCGGCCGTTGTTGATACTCGACGGCCACCACGGCCACTGTTGTTAAGATAAAGAACAAAGCAAGGCCAATTAGCAAAACTCGCTTCCACATAAGCACCCCTACTAATGGCGAGGATTTGCCTGTACTGTTCGCACAGCATTGAGCAGAGCGAAAAGGATATCAACCTTAAACTGCTGATTTAGGGCAGATGTACGCACGTAGGCTTCTCCCTGATCACACACTACATAACGGGGAGGTAACTGGTTGAGAGCTAAAGCCATGATGTCTAGCAGGCAGCGCTCACAAGTACAAATCCGCTCTATCCCGTGTTTCTCCGGCTTCTCCAGTATTTCCGCCAAGGTTGACTTGACGACCATTTCCATGGCATTCCTTATCTGCATGGGCTCCCGCCTCTCTTTCTTCACATTCCCGCCAGTCGCCTAAGCTGGTCCACTTCCTTACTCTGTAAAGGGCGCCACTGGCCCACAGGCAAATCACCCAACTTCAATCCACCAAAAGCTACTCGACGCAAATTTATTACCGGATGGCCTATGGCAGCACACATGCGCCTCACCTGCCGATTACGGCCTTCATGAATTGTAATAGCCAACCAACTACCCGCTTTGCTTTTCCTAAGTAGGGAAACTTGGGCCGGGGCCGTAGGTCCATCCTCCAAAACTAAACCATTAGCCATCCGGGCCAGCTGTTGGTCGGAAGGATACCCCTGCACCAACGCATGGTAGGTCTTGTCCACCTCAAACTTGGGGTGAGTAAGCGCATAGGTTAACTCCCCATCATTAGTTAACAGCAGTAGACCTTCCGTGTCCATATCCAACCTACCCACCGGATAGACCCGTACCGGTAACTGGGGTAGCATGTCTAAAACGGTGGGACGGCCATGGGTATCGGTAACAGTGGTCACCACACCTTTGGGTTTATTCATCATAAGGTAAAGAATTTCCTGCTTGGGCACGATTGTCTTTCCCCGCCAAGTGACCTGATCCCGGTGGGGGTCGATCTTACATCCCAACTGGGCCACTTGGCCATTGACTAGCACCTCACCGTTACGGATCAGCTCCTCGGCTTGCCGCCGCGATGCCACACCGGCCCGAGCTAAATATTTTTGCAGACGCTCTTGCATTTTACCTCCATCCTAACTACATAAAGAAGGCGGGTCACCGCCCGCCCTTTGGTATAAATCTAATTTACTCAACCTCTACAATCATTTCAACTTCCACCGCAACGCCCAGCGGGAGGCTGGACATGCCGACGGCGGCGCGAGCATGCTTGCCCTGTTCCCCAAAGATCTCCTGCAAGAGTTCCGATGCACCATTAATGACCTTGGGGTGATCGGTAAACTCGGGGGTAGCTGCTACGTAGCCGGTCACTTTAACAACGCGCACAACGCGATCTAAACTGCCGACTAAACTCTTTACCGCCCCCAGACAGTTGATGGCACACAGACGGGCAGCCCGATAGCCATCTTCCACACCTAGATCTTTACCTAGTGTACCCTTAACCAATTGTCCATTTTCGCTGGGCAGTTGGCCGGAAACATATACTAAGTTGCCACTTTGCACGGCAGGTATATAGGCAGCCGCCGGGGTCGCCGCTGGGGGAATAGTTAAACCTAGTTCTTTGATTCTTGCTTCAAATGACATAAAAGTACCTCCCTTATATTTGAGTCCACTGCACCTATTCTGCCCCAAATAGGGTTTTTCCTGCCAACTAACTTATAAGGATTTTACAGAGTAACAGGGAGGCCAACATGGCGGTGAAATCGGCAATAAGACCGGCGGAAAGGGAATGGCGAATATTCTTGATCCCCACGGCGCCAAAGTAAACGGTGAGAATAAATAGGGTGGTATCGGTGCTACCCTGCATAGTGGACGCTACTAAGCCAATAAAAGAATCGGGGCCATGCCTCCGCAAAACGTCGGCCGTGACTGCTAGGGCGCCGCTGTTACTCATGGGACGCAATAAGGCTATGGGCAGAGTTTCAACGGGCCAACCCAGGCGTCCTAGAATGGGGGTCAAAAGGTTGGTTAGTGCATCCATCGCTCCTGAGGCACTTAACACTTCAATGGCTATTAACATGGAAACCAAGAAGGGTAACAACCGCAAGGTTACTTGTAGGCCTTCTTTAGAGCCCTCTATAAATTCGTCGAAAACGGGCACCTTTTTAACCCATCCGGCCAACAGAACCGATGCCACAAATAGGGGAATCAGCCACGCACTCAGGACAGATATGATCGTCATCGGCGCCCACCTCGCTGGCGGCGGGAGCGGTTCAATTTTCGGAAGGTATAGTCGGCGATTAAACCGGCTATGGTGGCTGCCAGTCCAGCTAACAGGCTCACCGCCACCGTGGCCGTCGGATCTTGGGAACCATAAGCCGCCCGCAAAGCAATGACCGAGGAAGGTATGATGGTCATCCCCGCCGTGTTGAGCACCAAAAAGGTGCACATGGCATCGGTAGCCGTGTCTTTATCCGGATTGGTCTCTTGCATAGCGTGCATAGCTTTGAGCCCAAAGGGAGTAGCCGCATTACCTAGGCCTAGCAAATTGGCAGCAAAGTTAAGCGCGATATGCCTTAACGCCTCCGGGTTACGCCGTAGTGAGGGAAACAGGGGGCGCATGAGAGGAGCTAAGATCCGGGCCAACGTTCCCAACAAACCGGCCCTTTCCGCTACCCGCGCCAGCCCCATCCAGAAACTAAGTACCGCCAGCAGAGCTAAACTGAGGGTGATAGCCTGTTCCCCACCGCTAACGATAGCATTTGCCACCACTTCGATGCGACCACCGACGGCGGCTGCTAGAATGCCGCCGAGAATCATGACTAACCAGACTACATTCATCATTGACAGCGCCCCCTTAACAAAAGCTGTAGAAAATTCCTCCATATGCCGGGCAGCAAATACTGCGGCACCGCCTGGTCGGCTACCAGAGGTATGTGGGCAAGCGTTGTACCTTGCTGGCTTATCTGCAAATGCCCCAAAATTTCACCCTTTTTCAGAGGAGCTTCAATTGGCCCTGGCAACTGCACTAAAAAGCACATTTGTAGTTGTTCTCCTCTACCAACGGGCCAAACAAAAACCTCTGCCGCAATGGCACCAACAGCAGTCGGATGCCCTCCCTCGACAGGAACGGTGCCTATATATTGGCCGGGATAAATTATTGGGATCGGTTTGAAATTGGCAAAGCCATAGTCGAGTAGGGCGGTTGTTTCTCCCCAATCGTCGGGGCTATTTAGAACCACCGCTACCAAACGCTGCCCTCCTCGATTGGCCGAAGCTACTAAACAATGGCCGGCAGCCCGGGTCCAACCGGTTTTTACTCCATCAGCTCCTGGATAAATTTCCAACATGCGGTTTTTGTTATACCAGACACGAGGAGTGTTCGTCTGTCGGTTAAGAATAGAGAAGCGGGTGGTAGAAACAATAGCGGTAAACTGGCGGTTGCGTAAGGCGTAGGCGCTGAGCTTGGCTAAATCGAGGGCAGTCGTATAATGGTCCGGGTCGGGCAAGCCATGGGGATTCTTAAAATTGGTGTTAGCCATACCCAGTTCTTTGGCTTTTTCATTCATCTTTTCGGCAAAGGCACTCACACTACCCGCCAAATGCTCGGCAATGGCACAGGCCGCATCATTCCCCGACCGGAGCATTAGTCCATAGACCAGATGTAACAAGGATATTTGCTCTCCCGCTTCCAACCAAATTGAAGATGGCTCCACCTGGACCGCTTTACTGCTGACGGTTACCAGTTCATCTAATTTCCCCGATTCGATAGCCAAAATAGCAGTCATTATCTTCGTGGTGCTGGCCATCGGCAATCTTTCTTCCTCATTTTTACCAAAGAGCAGACGCCCGCTATTCACGTCCATCAAGGCGGCTCCCTTGGCGCCGACGGTAGGAGGTTTGGCGCTAAAGACCGCCGCTGCGTCCATTGAGGCTCTGGCTGGAATTGAGCTAGTGACTAATATCAATACCAAAAATAAAACAACAAAAGGTCTGCGCAACCATCTCCCTCCCTCTCCTGATCCCTGTCTCTTTAATGTATATGGACTAGCCAATGGGCCTAGACCGGCTCCAATGCACACAAAAAGCCCTCTATCGCTGAATGGATAGAGGGCTAATCAAAGTAGCGGTTGTTTAGTTTTACTCCATAAACTGCATTGGCGGTGGTGCGGGCGGCTCTTGTCGTGGGTTGCGACCGGCGAGTAGGCCCTGAACCTGATTAATAAGCTGGGGCGTTAGATCAACCAGGCGGTCAACCATAGTATTGGTATCTACAGGTAGCATACGAATGTTACCATTACCTACTACTAAGAAGCCCACCGGTTGGACAGAAACCCCGGCGCCGGTGCCGCCGCCAAAGGGATGCCCCTTACCTTCACTGGTCTTTTGGGCTACAAACTCGCTTCCACCGGCGGCATAGCCGAAGGCCACGCGACTAATTGGCATTATCACGCTGCCGTCCGGCGTTTCAACCGGGTCGCCAACGATAGTATTCACATCCACCATTTCTTTCATACTCTCCATGACCGTGCGCATCATGCCTTGAATCGGATGGTTGTCCAAGGTATTTCACCTCTTTCTTTGTCGCAACTTTAACCTAAGCCATCGGAGCTGTGTACTAATAACATGCACGATTCGCATGCTAACTATGCAGTGGAAAGAGGTACAAAAATAGGTCTTATCAAAAACTGGAACAAACTCTATAGCCTCCGGCTCGGTCTCCCACCCTTTATTCTGTAACAAGGCTAGTAGCCAGCCATGGAATACCCATGCTAGTCCGATCACCATGCCGGTTAATGCCGCATCGGGCGTTCCGAACTCGGTTTTCCACTCTAATTTTTCTAAATGCCCGCGTTCAATTACGCTCCTGAATAGGGGCCGCTGCCATTTAACTAAAGGGGCAAGGCGTTTTAGGGAAGAAAGCTTTTCTCTAACTGGAGAACCACCGGCTAGAGATTTTTCAGCGCGATATAGGCGCAGACTGAAAGGCCCCAAAAGGGCGACCGTAAGTAAATCTTTTTTCCCTTCCCGCCAATAGCTGAGTTCAAATTTGATTTTCTGAATTAGAACCAATGGGGCAAAAAAAAGAAGAATAGCAATCCATAGTAGCACTATAATAGCTCCTCCCGGGATTCCTATTCTATAATTACCCTCAATTACAAAAAAATACTAAAGTCGCAGCCGCCCGACGGCAGGTAAATCTTCCAGCGATTTTAGTCCAAAGTATTCCAAAAAGGCGTCACTGGTGGCATACAGAATGGGACGCCCGATGGTATCCTTGCGCCCAGCCTCTACTATTAAACCCCGTTCTAGTAGGGTTGCCAGAGCCTTCTCCGCTTTCACGCCTCGAATTTCTTCGATCTCAGCCCGGGTTATCGGTTGCCGGTAAGCAATAATAGCTAAGGTCTCTAAGGTAGGCTTTGACAATTTATAATGTCGCTTAGGAGCCAGATTGGCTATTAAATCTGCCATTTCTGGCTTAGTGACCAGCTGCCAGCCCCCAGCTACAAAACGTAACATGATACCCCGTTCATTAGTCTGTAAAGCTTGCCTATAGCGTTCCAGTACCTGTTCGCATTCCCACAGGGGCATTCCCAATATTTCCGCTAGTTTTTCCAGACTTACCGGTTCGGGGGCGGCAAACAAAACTGCTTCCAGCTGCGCTTCCGGTCTAAATTGCCGCATGGACAACCCTCCTAGCAATCAGCACCGGCGAAAGGTGATTCTCTTGCCAAACGATAATTCGCTGTAAACGTACCAATTCTAAGACGGCCAAAAAGGTGGTCACGATTTCTTCTCTGCTAGCTTGCGACGTCAATAACTCCTCGAAAGAAAGCACTTCCTGTCTATCGGTCAGCCGGTGTTCAATATAGGCCATTTGTTCCCCCACGGTGTAGCTTTCAGTCTCCACGGTAATTATGTCTGGTCTATCTATACTTTTGCAAGCCTCTTGCGCCATGACGGCCAAAGTTAGTAAAGAAACTCCTTGCAAGGGGTCGTCCACCGGCCGCGGCCCTAATTCTTCCATATACCCCCTAGGATATAGGACCATGCTTGTCTCGGCCATCCGCTCCAACTCCTCTGCCGCCTCCTTAAATCCTTCATAAAGCAGCAGGCGCGTAATCAGAGCTTCCTCCTCATCGATGGATTCCTCTGCCGGCGGTTCATTTTCCGGCCGGGGCAATAGCAGGCGAGCCTTAATGCGTATAAGGGTGGAAGCCATCACCATAAAGTCCCCCGCCTGCTCCACATCAATCTTCTCCAGTTGTCGTGTATACTCTATAAACTGCTCACAAATGCTCTGAATACGTATCTCCCATACGCTGATTTGGGATCGGCGAACCAGCTGTAGTAGCAAGTCCAAGGGGCCCTCAAAAGTCTCCAGAGCAACATTTATCGCCATCTACAATCACTTCCTAGTACAATCCCAACAAAGTGAAAACAACTACTTCGTATATCCCCATAATGCCTCTTGCAATGCGGCCGATGGTCTCTGTAACAAGCCCGCTGGAAATCGCCAGAATTAAAATCAAGAAACCATACTGGCTGATAGTGTCCAGATATCGGTATACTATACCTCGGGGTAAGAAAAAGAAAAGCAATTTGGAGCCATCCAATGGTGGTATGGGAATCAAGTTAAAAACAGCGAAATAGACGTTATACAATATCAACCAATTTAGCAGTCTTACAAAAGGCGTGTTCCCGGTGTTGAGGAGCAAAAGAGCAGAAAGCAAGGTGGCAGCAAGCCCTAGTAAAAGATTCATGGCCGGGCCGGCTAGCGATACCCAAGCCATCCCCTGCTCCCGATTATCAAAATTATAAGGATTAACCTCCACTGGCTTAGCCCAGCCAAATCTAAATATAAGTAGCATGACAAGTCCGATGGGATCAATGTGGGCGATCGGGTTCAGGGTGAGCCTACCCCGTATGCGGGGGGTAGGATCTCCTAAACGATCGGCCACCCAAGCATGGGCATATTCATGGAAGGTTAAAGCTATCAGCAAAGCTGGCAGTTGTAAGAAAATATCAGGGGTGAAACTTCTTAACATCACTATCTTCCTTCCTCTGGTGTCAGCAATAGCTGACGTGCTAACTCTAGTTCCTGCTCCTTATTGACTACCTGACCATTTAGGCGGGCCATGTGTATTTTTCGCAGAATTTCACCCACCTGCGGACCCGGTTTAAGACCAATGCTCAATAGATCATGGCCATTAACTTCGGGGTGGACGTTAACTAAGTGCTTCCAGTACTCTGCCAGCTGTTTTCTGACCGCCCTACCCTGCAACACGGCCATAGCCACCTGACATTCGGCCGGTTGTCCCTCCAGCAATTGAAACACCTCTTCCCCGCGGCTGGCCTCGGTTAACCCCGTAGCCAAACCGGCCTGCGTAGCAGAGAAGGAAAGTAACATTTCCCGTTCTCTTTTCGTTAGGGCCAGCCGCTCTGGCCACAAGTGCAATTGCTCTGTGGTAACTCCCGTTGAAAGAAGCAACAAATATACCAACCAACGCTCTAAAGTGGTATCCGTTTGTAGGTCTTCAAACCACTGGATATGGTCCTGGGCATCACGCAGATGGGCAATCAGTGTATCGGAGAGTTCTAGGCCCGGCAAAAGGGTCGGCCAGATCCCCAGTTCATCCATGCGTAATATTATATGAGGGGCCTTATCCTCGCTTAAGGATTGCACCAGCTCGTCCTTGATCCGCTCGCCTGAGACTTCTTTTAATAGATTATGCTCTAAGGCGTTTCTTAAGAAACCCATGGTTTCAGGCTCTATCTTAAATCCATAACGTTGTTCGAAGCGAATAGCGCGCAAAATGCGCGTAGGATCATCTACAAAACTTAAGTTATAGAGAACCCGGACAATTCCTGCTTCCAAATCGGCGCGACCACCGAAAAAGTCATAGAAGCGCCCATAATCGGTTCCGTGCAGAGCGATGGCCATGGTATTGATAGTAAAATCTCGCCGATAGAGGTCTTGCTTCAGATTTGCCTGCTCCACAGTAGGCATAGCCGCCGGACTGACGTAAAATTCGGAGCGGGCCGTGACTAAGTCCACAGTGACACCATCGGGGCGCTTAATTGTGGCCGTACCAAACTGGGGGTAGGTCTGAACGGACCCACCAAAAACTTTGGCCAGCTGTTCAGCAAATTCTATGGCCGACGGCTCCACCACAATATCGATATCATGGTTTGGAACGTTGAGCAATAGATCGCGCACTATACCTCCTACCAAATAGGCCCGTACCTGGTGGCGCGCCGCTTGCTTCCCGATCAGCAACAGCAGTCCTTGTAGTTTCTTAGGCAAGCGTTCGGTCATCAAATTGGCCAGCATAGTGCTCCGAGACGGTTCGTCAACGGTGGCACGCCCATTCATTTGATACCAATGGGGATAGCTACGTCCATGCAAAGCCTTCAACACATCGGTACGAGTCACTATCCCGATGAGCTTCCCCTCCTGATCAACTACCGGTAACCGCCCGATGTCTTTGCCGACTAGCAATCGCTGTATTTCGTCCAACGAAGCAGTGGGAGAAATGGTTACCACATTGGTAGACATGAAACCTTTCACGGGAGCATGGGTTAAACCATGATGGATAGCCTTATCCACATCACGGCGAGAAATGATACCTACCAACTGCCCATCGGCAATGACCGGTAAACCGCCATGACCATAACGCAACATGGCTTGGCCCACTTCTTCCATAGAGGTATCAGGAACGGTGCTATGAATCGGCTGGGACATGATATCGGCGGCTGTCAGAGGAGGACTCAAGCGGGTTGCTAAATAGCTCACCAGCTGTTGCTTCAGCTCTAGTAATGAGCGTCCCTTAATAGTAGCAGCAGCAGCTAAAGGGTGGCCACTGCCACCGAAATGGGCAACAATTTCGTTTACCGGCAGGTGATTGAGGCGACTGCGGGCGGTTAGATGCACGCGCCCGTCCATTTCTACTAGGCAAAACACTAGATCGGCTCCTTCAATGGCTGCCAAACGCTCGCTGAGCAGTCCTAAGCCATCTAGGTAATAGTCAATAGAACAGAGGGTGATGAGAATGCTTACTCCATGGTGATAGAATCGCTCCGAATTGGCTAACATCTCTTCTAGCAAAAGGCGATGGTTTTGAGTCAACGGACTATGTAAATAGCGATGAATTACTTCTAAATCGGCTCCCGCTTCTAACAGGAACCGAATAGCATCCACATCTTGCAAGGTGGTAGTAGGTGCGGTGAGAGAGGAAGTATCGGCATAGATACCGAGAGCCATAACCGTGGCTTCCAATTGGTTGGGTACCAGGTTCTGGGCCGCCATACGGTTCACCAGAAAACTGGTGATAGCCCCCACCTTAGCATGATGCAGTTTAGCCCGGGTAATCGGCTCTCTAGGTGGCGGATGATGATCAAAAATTGTCACCTGTACATCCGGTCGTTCCAACAAAGCTTTAAAACGACCTAAACGCTTGGCTTGTTGAGTATCAACGATAATTAACTCGCTTACAGTACCAAGATTAAGCATTTCGGGGGCTCTAATAGGCAGCGAATCCCTATACAAGGAGTAAAATTCGCGTACGGGGCGGCTCAACTGTCCAGAAAAATAGAGGGCTGCCTTAGGGTAGAGCTGGGCAGCGGCTAACATGGCTCCTAAACCATCAAAATCCGTGTTTACATGGGTTGTAATTACCTGCACAACCAAGTACCCCCCTTCACCTACATATAAATTATACATGTACTCTCCACCTATTGCCAGCAGGCAGTTAGGCAGAGGGGAAATAGGGGTTTGGTGAGAGGAATTTCGTAGAAGCCACGGGATGCTGCTCTAGGCACGGTAGGGCCTGCCCGTGCTTAAGCACATCCCGCAGCCTAAAGTGTATCCGAAACTACCATTGGCATACCAATAGACTCCTAGGACCTCTTTTTTCCATAATCCCCATACACTAGCTCACCTAACCTTTAGGGTCAAAAAGCAAAGCTACAATAAAACCAAAAATTATAGCCGACGTGATACCCGCACTACTCAGATCAAAAATACCGGCCAAAACACCGACTATCCCATGGATTTCCAACTCCCGCAAAGCTCCTTGCACCAATTGATGGCCAAAGGAAGTGATGGGGACCGTGGCCCCTGCCCCAGCAAACTGCACCAGGGGTTCATACAGCCCTAAGCCTGATAGAATTCCCCCTATTACAACAAAGAGGGTTAACACATGGGCCGGAGTAAGGGAAGTTAAATCAAAGAGAAGCTGAGCCAAGGCACAAATTAGTCCGCCGACGAGAAAGGCCGTTAAGTAGCTACCCATTTATTGCGCCTCCTTTGCTAGCTGTTCTAGCACCACCGCATGGGCAATGCAAGGAATCGATTCGCCCTGTTGAAAGGTCAAAGGGCTTAGCAGGGCGCCAGTCGCAATAATCAATACCCGTTGCAACTCGCCGCTTATCACTTTCGGCAGAACGCTACCCAAGGTAACTACCGCCGAACAGGCGCAACCGCTGCCGCCGGCAAACACCGGCTGTTGCTGCAAATCAAAAACACGGCAACCGCAATCATCATACTTGTCCTTTAGATTAATGCCTTCCTGTTTCGCCAGCTCTAGCATAATTTTCTTCCCCACACTAGCTAAATCCCCCGTAAGGATCAAATCATAATCGGCCACCGATCGTCCCGTGTCTAAAAGGTGGCGTTGCAAGGTATCCATAGCCGCAGGAGCCATGGCCGAGCCCATGTCGAAAGGGTCCTTTATACCCATGTCCAATACTCGGCCTATTGTAAAATGGGTAATGGCGGGCAGATGGGGATCGTCGGCTTGAGATACCAGGGCGGCGCCGCTACCGGTCACCGTTGTTTGCGAATAGGGCGGCCGCTGTCCTCCATATTCGGTAGGATAACGATATTGGCGCTCGCTGGTGCCATAATGGCTGGAAACGGCCGCCACAGTGTGGCTAGCATAACCGCCATCAACTAGCACCGCTGCTAGCCCCAGAGACTCGGCAAAGCTGGAACAAGCCCCATAAAGACCCAAAAAGGGGATTCCTAGGTCTCGGGCCGCAAAATTGCAGGTGATAATCTGGTTAAGGAGGTCGCCGGCCAACATGTAGTCAATATCTTGGCTGGTAAGTCCCCCCTTGGTAATGGCCAAATTAACCGCTTCTTTCATCATAGCCCGCTCGCTAGCCTCCCAGCTTTTATGCCCCAGGGTCTGATCCGGATACACGATATCGTAACAGGAACCGAGGGGACCTTCTCCTTCCAAGGGACCTACGACGGTGGCAGCTGCTTTGATACGAGGAAAATTGTTAAATACTAGAGTTTGCGCACCCAACTTTCGTTCCAGCATACCTACCCTCCTAACCTAACAACGCCTTGATTATACCCACCACGAAGGCTGTTACTGTGCCATACACGATTACCGGGCCGGCTAAAGAAAACATCTTTGCGCCTACCCCTAAAACCAAACCTTCCCGTTTAAATTCTAGGGCGGCCGAAACCACCGAGTTGGCAAACCCGGTTACCGGCACTGCCGTTCCCGCACCAGCGAATTGAGCGATAACATCATAAATCCCTAGCCCGGTGAGCACGGCAGAAATCAATATTAAGGTTGCTACCGTTGGGTTGCCCACATCCTCTACGGAAAAGCCTAAACGTAAGTACAGCTGGGTGATAGCCTGGCCGAAAACACAGATTAATCCGCCCACCACATAAGCCACGATTACATTACGTAACACCGGCGGTTTGGGTTTTTGCTTTTGAGCCAGACTTTGGTACGCCTGTTGCTGGGCCTGCTGTTGTTTCTTATCCGCTGACATTGATATTTTCCTCCTATCTTCCCTAGCAAAAAATACCCAGGCGACGGCCTGGGCGGGAACCGATTACTCCTGATCGTATACGTAAGCAATTTTTACGTTTGCTTTGAAATCAACGATTTTCCCATCAACAACGTCACCGGTAAAGTTGTAGACTTCTACTCCAGTTATGTTAGGATGTTGGCGGGCCGCCTGGGCTACCGCATTTCTTACCGCAGCTTCAAACCCCTGTTTCGATTCGCCTACCACTTCCACTACCTTAACCAGTGTGCTCACACCATTACCCTCCTTGTTGCAATGGAATAATAGGGATGAACCAACCGCCCGTCGATGGAATCGCCGTCCGTTTGCATAACGAGAATACCGCCCTGGGGAATTCGGTCTACCGAGTTGGACCAAATGAACCACATGGCTAAGGCTATCAATAGGAGCAGCAATGATAAAACAACTACTTTATAGCGAGTATCAGAAAACAACACGGTTGGCCACCTCTTTCTGAATCGGTTTATCGCTCTTAGTATAAACATCCCATCCACCTAATGAAGCCCGTAATTTCTGTAGAATCTTTTTCTCCAAGCGGGAGATTTGTACCTGGGATACGTTGAAACACTTGGCAACCTCTGTCTGGGTTTTGCCTTGAAAATAGCGCATTTGGATTATTGTTTGTTCCCTCGGTGCCAATTGGCCAATTAGCGTTTGTAAAGCTATATTGTCAGTCCAAGCCTCGTCAGGCTGTGGCTCATCGGTGAGATGGTCAATTAGGTAAATCGGGTTGCCATCATCTTGATATATCTGGCTTTGTAAAGATGCGGGTGTACTAGTAGCTTCCAACGCTAGCACAAGGGTTTCAGCCTCTACGTCCAAAGCTGATGCCAATTCCTCAATCGTAACTTCCCTACCTAAAGAAGTACTTAAACTCTCCTGTTCTCGGCGAGCCCTAGCTGCCAGCTCCTTCAAGCTACGGCTTACCTTAATCGGACCATTATCGCGCAAGTAACGGCGGATCTCGCCCAAAATGAGGGGGACGGCGTAGGTAGAAAACCGTACATTCTGACTTAAGTCGAAGCGGTCAATGGCTCGTATCAATCCTAAACAGCCCAGCTGAAAGAGATCCTCCATTTCCACCTGCCGGTGAGCAAAACGGCCAACCAACGACCGAACCAAGCGCAAATTGCAATTCACCAAGTAGTCGCGGGCCCCAGTATCACCCGCCTGAGCTCGAGCTATTAAACGCTTGGTTTCCTCGTCGCTCAATAAGGGTAACTTTTTTTCCGGTCCCTGCATGGCAATACCTATTCCTGCGTATCGGACTGCGCAGCTAACCACTTCACCATACGTACAGAAGTACCCTGATTCGGCTTGGAAGTAACGCTCAACTCATGCATGAAGCTTTCCATAAAAGAAAACCCCATGCCCGTTCGCTCCTGATCAGCCTTGGTGGTAAACATTGGTTCCATGGCCTGCGCAACATCCTCTATGCCGATGCCATCATCTTCTACAATAATCTCTAGGCCGTTGCCCTCCAGAATCCTGGCGCGAATACGGACCTCACCAACTCCATGCTCATAGGCATGAATAATTGCGTTGGTAACCGCCTCCGAAACGGCAGTCATTATTTCATCTAATTCTACCAGCGTCCAGTCACCCACTTGCAGCGCAAAGGCAGCAACCGCCTGGCGAGCAAACCTCTCATTTTGAGATAAAGAAGGGAAACAGAGCAGCATACTATTCTTAACTTCCATCATCATTCGCCCCCCATTACAGTTGCTCTAGCGCCAACTTTTCAGTCGGATAGATGCCCATAATGCGAGTTAGCCCCGATAGTTCAAATATTCTTCTTACTTGTTGGTTAAGGCAACAGGCCGCCATTTGCCCCCCCATTTGACTCAAGCGCCGATAGCGACCGAGAATAACTCCTAAGCCCGAGCTATCCATAAATGTAAGTCCCTGCAAATTGAGCAGAACGGAAGTGGCTACGTCCTTATCTAGCTCCTTTTCAATAGCCGTGCGCAAGGCATCAGCCGTATGGTGGTCAAGCTCGCCCGTTAGACGCACAACTAAAGTGCGGTTTTTCATTTCCAGTTCAATCTGCAATCCTAACCCCCCTTGAGTGAGTTGTAACCCATCTGTTCTATTATTCTAACAATCCTTTCCTGTCTCCTTCCTTATCTGCAAAAAATCCCATGATATAAAAAAAGGGCTACCCGCAGGCAGCCCCTTTCAGTTTCTCTAGTGAGATTAAGTTCCAAACCATGAACGTAATAGACGCAAGAAGTTGCCTAAGAAGCCCAATTTGGCCACGTCCTGAGTAGCTATCAGATCAACCTGGGCCAAAACCTCATTGCCTTGTACCAGTTTAAGCACACCTAAGCGCTCCCCATTGGTTATGGGGGCAAATACCCGAGCCGGCAATTCCACCTGCTGCTCAAGTTCATCGAAAGATTGCCCCTTCTTGAGCAAAACCGCCAACGGTTCGGCAGTCTTAACAGGAATTCGTTGCACTTGGCCACGATTGACAGCTACGCTGGTTACTTCACTTCCCGCTGGTACCACAATCCGGCCTATGTAATTGGCGAATCCATAGTTTAGCAGCTGGGTGACATCCTGGTAACGCAACTCATCGGAAGGTGCGCCCAACACTACGGCAATCAGCCGAAAACCATCCCGTTCGGCGGTGGCGCTCAGACAATAGCGAGCCGCATCGGTAAGCCCGGTCTTAAGTCCATCGGCTCCCGAATAGCCGCGAATGAAGCGATGGTTCGTGTTAAATAGCTCCACCGGCCCTTTAGACCGCTGCAAGTAAGTGATTCGTGTGGTCAACCAATCTTTTAGTATGGGCTGATACTTCAGCAAAGTCACTGACATCAAGGCCACATCATAGGCGGAGGAATAACCTTCGTCCCCCGGCTTACCAGTCACACTAATACCATCTAATCCGCAGGCGTTGATAAAATGGGTATTCTCCATACCCAGCTCCCGAGCTCGCTGATTCATTGCAGCTACAAAAGCCGATTCGGAGCCAGCCACATGCTCAGCCAAAGCCACTGCCGCATCATTGGCCGATTTAATTGCCACCGCCATGAGCATTTCCTCGACGGTGAATTGCTCACCCGGCTCCAAGTAAATCTGGGCGCCTCCGTAAGAGCAGGCATGGGGCGAAGCTGTAATTGTATCCTCTAATTTTATCTGCCCCGACTCTAAAGCCTCTAATACTAACAGCATAGTCATTATTTTAGTTACCGACGCGATGGGTAAACGCTCGTCGGGGTTCTTACTTAGCAATACCTGCTTGGTCCCCATATCCATTAACACAGCAGCTTTCGAGTGTAAATTCTCCTCTACAGCAGAAGCCATTACCGGCAAAAGGTTACTAGTATTAGGACTTGCCCAAGCGAAGCTAACAGAGGATGTAAGTAAGGCGACAAGCAAACTTAAGGTAAGGCAATACCTAAAGGGCCGCACACCGATTCCCCCTTACAACATTTGTTATTAGCTTTGCCTGTGGGCGACCATATCATGCAATCTAGCCATAAAATCCCTTACGAACGCAAAATTTCGGCAATCAATGGTCGTTTTTCTACTGGTTCTAAACTCAACTGCCAGGCGGACAAGGCCTCGGGGGCAACGGCTTGCAACAGTTCTTGTTTAGCCCCGTGTAAAACCGCCAACGCTTCCCCCTCCTCTACCCAGTCTTCACGCTTCTTGAGTAGGACAATACCAGCCGCCTTATCGATCTTCCCATCCTTCTTGGTACGGCCGGCACCTAGCTTGACTGCACATTGACCAATAGTATGGGCATCCAATTCGGCCACAAACCCCGCCTCCGGTGCAGCAAGAACTAACTGCTGTGGGCTGCTGGGCAAAAGACTAGGATCGTGCAAGTAACGAGCATCGCCACCTTGCCGGGTGACAAACTCAACAAACTTTTCCCAGGCCGCTCCGCTAACCAATAGTTGTTCCAGCTCGGTTTTGGCTTCACTATTATTACTGCTCAATCCGCTGCTGACCATTAACTCGGATGCGAGGGCTAATACTAGTTCTCGCACATCGGCCGGTCCCCGGTTTTGCAAAACATCTATGGCTTCTTTGACTTCTATACTATTGCCCACCGCATACCCTAAGGGCTGGTTCATATCACTCAAGATGGCACCCATCTTACGGCCGAAATGCTGCCCGATGGACATCATTATTTCCGCCAGACGGCGAGCTGCTTCCAGCGTAGGCATCAGTGCACCGCGGCCATACTTCACATCCAGCACGATGTGCTGGGCACCACCGGCCAGCTTCTTACTCATAATGGAGCTAGCAATTAAAGGCAAACTTCCCACGGTAGCCGTCACATCCCGTAAAGCATAAACCTGTTTGTCAGCAGGGGCTAGGGTGGGTCCAGCACCAATCATACTGAGGCCGATATGGCGCAGGTTCTGTAAGAATTCTTGATCAGTTAAATCGGTAGTAAAGCCGGGAATACTCTCCAGTTTATCGATAGTCCCTCCCGTGTGCCCCAAACCCCTGCCGGTTAATTTGGCCACGGCTAAACCGGCGGCAGCCAGCAGGGGGGCCAGCACTAAACTGGTTTTATCCCCCACTCCACCGGTGCTATGCTTATCAACCGTGGGTCGGGGCAAGAAGCTCAAATCCAGCTGCTGACCGGAAGCCAAAAAAACCTCCGTTAAAGCCACCGTCTCCGCCGTAGTCATCCCCCGCAAATAGACCGCCATTAACCAGGCTGCCATTTGGTAATCGGGAACATTGCCTGCCAAGAATTCGGAGACTAACCACTGCAATTCTTCCCTGCTGAGCTCCAGCCCGTCTCGCTTCTTGGCTATGATTTCCACAGCTAACATTCCTCTATCCCCTCCAAAATGTTTTGGCCGCAGTCCAAAGGTTCAACTCCTAACCAACAGGCGGCCGTATATCCAATCCAACAAAGGCTATCGGCGTCGGGCAAAACACTACCGCCGTCAAAGCGAGGGCTATATAACATTGCCGGCACATACTCGCGGGAATGATCGCTGCTGGGAGTTGTAGGGTCGCAACCGTGGTCGGCGGTGATAATCAACAAATCCTCCTCCCTAAGGGCAGCTATAAGCTCGGGCAAAGCCTGATCAAAGGCAGCTAACGCCTGGGCATAGCCGACCGGGTCGTTGCGGTGGCCGTAAAGCATATCGAAGTCAACTAGATTAGTAAAGATGAGACTACCATGTCCCGATTTGATGGCCTCCCAGGTGGCCCTAATACCTTCTTGATTATTGCTGGTTTTCTGGCTCTTGGTAATACCACTACCGGCAAAAATATCGCCAATCTTGCCTATCCCTATTACCGTCCCCCCGGCATCTTCGATACGGTTTAACAGGGTATAGCCGGGACTAACAGAAAAATCCCGCCGGTTTGCCGTCCGGTGGTAATGGGGGTACTCGCCCACGAAGGGACGCGCTATTACTCTAGCTACCTTATGTTCCGAGCGCTGCATGTAGGCATGGGTTTGCTCACAAATGTAATAAAGCTCCTCCAAGGGCACCACCTGTTCGTGGGCTGCAATCTGTAGCACACTGTCGGCTGAAGTATAAAGGATCAGTGCGCCTGTAGCCTCATGCTGCGGACCCAATTCCCGAATTATTTCGGTGCCACTGGCAGTTACATTCCCAATTACCTCCCGACCACTTAAGCGAGAAAGAAAGTCAATAACACTGGTTGGAAAACCCTGCGGGTATGTGGCAAAAGGTTGCTCTTGGGGGAACCCCATCATTTCCCAATGGCCGGTTAAAGTATCCTTTGCTGGTGATTGGGTAGCCAGCCGTAGCACATAGCCTTGTGGCTGGGCCACGGGCGGTAGTTCCGGGTGGTTCAATAAGTTACCCAGTCCCAGTTGCTGCAAATGAGGTAAGTCTACTGGCGCCACATCTAAAATGTTTCCCAAGGTGTTGCTGCCCGCATCTCCAAACAGATGGGCATCGGGCAGGGCCCCGATCCCTAAGCTATCTAGAACTACAATAATAACTCTTGCCAATCTGCTCATCTCCTTTGCAAGTTACAAAACCTGCTCTCCTAACGAGGGAGAACAGGTCTTTGCGGGAAACGCTATGCTCGTGGGTGGGATTTACGGTAAACTTCTTTGAGGCGATTGCGAGTAACATGGGTGTAAATTTGCGTTGTAGAAATATCCGCATGACCCAACATCTCTTGCACTGAGCGTAAGTCGGCACCATTCTCTAGCAAATGGGTGGCAAAGGAATGGCGCAAAGTATGGGGAGTGATGTTAACATCGATGCCTGCCTCCTGCGCATAGCGCTTGAGTATTTTCCAAAAGCCTTGGCGGGTCAGCCTGCGGCCATGGTGATTGACAAACAAGGCCGTTTCTCCACTGCGCCTAACCAGTTCGTGGCGTGCCACCTGTAGATATAGCTCCAAATACTTGATAGCCACCGACCCAAGGGG
Organism: Bacillota bacterium; assembly: GCA_023622465.1. Lineage (GTDB taxonomy): Bacteria > Bacillota > UBA994 > UBA5500 > UBA5500 > UBA5500. The sequence goes on from JAMNZE010000011.1 coordinate 61,895, forward strand.
AACTATACGCTCCTTATCTCCCTTGCCTAAACAACGCAAGTAGCCCGCTTCCAAATTAATATCGGTCAGATCTAATGAAATTAATTCGCTGACCCGTAGACCGGTGGCATAAATAACTTCCAGCATGGCCTTGTCGCGAATGCTGTGGGGATTTTCTAATGTAGGTTGATTGAGCAGGGCTTCAACCTCGTTTAGATTAAGAACCCGTGGTAAACGTTTTTCCACTTTCGGTGACTCCAGATGGGCCGTGGGGTCTTTCTCTATAAGGTTTTCTGCTAATAGAAATTGGTAGAAAGACTTTATCGCTGCTAAGTTGCGTGAGATTGTGGAGGACGCTCTACCCATATTATGTAATTCTTCCAGATAGGCACGCACCGCGTCCTTTTCCGCATCCCGAAAAGAATTAACATTATGTTTTTGTAGGAAACGTGCATATGCCCTCAAATCCCGCCCGTAGGCGTCGAGCGTATTTGGAGCCAAACCCCGTTCCACACTTAGAAAGGCTAAATATTCTTCAATCTGTTGCTCCATGGACATCCTCCGATTATTTATGTGAAGTCGGTCACTTCTAGTATTCCACGCCCAAGCGGCTAAATCCTGCCCATCTATGCTTATGTAAAGCTGCTTGTCGATGAAAAAAAATTGGGGCTCTCCTACTCAGGACAGCCCCCGATGTGCAGTCCGCACTTCAAAAACCAAATTTAAACCAAAGGCGCAGGCTGCCGAGCCAGCGCTGCCAGAAACTTTGAGCGCCTTTTCCTTGCAACTGTGAGGTTGTAGCCTTAATAATCTCTTCGGCTCCATTCAGCTCCGCCCCGCCGGTCATCGTTGCTGCTATCCGCCAAACAACAATAACAATCACTAGTAGTGCTAAACAAATGGCGGCCAGCTTAACTATTTTTCCCCAATTCTTGCCCAAAGGACCAATGGTGATCACAAACATGGCGCTCGCCTCCTTCCCCTTGCCCTGCGGGCCAGGGCGTTTACCTATTTATATGCGAGCTAGCTGATGACCATACCAAAGGCCCGTCTTTCCGCATGCCGCTCTAAAGCATAAACGATTAATTCATCGATAAGCCGAGAATAGGCTAAACCACTAGCTTCCCATAGTTTAGGATAGGCCGAAATACGGGTAAACCCGGGCATGGTATTGACCTCATTAATTAAGAACTGTTCGTCGGCTCTACGTAAGAAGAAATCGACGCGAGCCAATCCGCTACAACCGACGGCCTTGTAGACACTGAGTGCCAATTGTTGCACCTCAGCAACCTGCTTCGGTGTTAAAGGAGCAGGAATGATCACTTGCGAGTCGCTTACATATTTGGCCTCATAATCGTAAAACTCGGCGGCAGGAACAATTTCGCCAGGTACGGAGACCACCGGTTCGTCATTGCCTAGGACACTGCACTCGATTTCCCGTCCATCAATAAAAGCTTCAATCACAATCTTACTGTCATAGGTGGCAGCCAGCTCTAATGCCTGAGGCAAACTATCGGGAATATGCACTTTGCTAATCCCCACACTGCTGCCCATATTAGCCGGCTTTACAAAGCAGGGAAAGCCTAATTGCTCCTCAACGGCCCTTAGTACCGCCGCCGGTTGTTCCCGACAATAATTACTCTGAAAAGTTAAGAAAGATCCTTGGGGAAAACCACACTGGGCGAAGACCTGCTTAGCCATCGCCTTATCCAGGCAAAGGGAAGAAGCCAACACGCCAGAACCCACATAGGGAATATCCAGAATTTCCAATAGGCCCTGGATAGTTCCATCTTCACCGTAGGGTCCGTGCAAAACGGGAAAAGCCACATCTACCCCAGCTAAGGCCTCCACCGGATTTTGACCCACCTCTGTCTCAGGCACACTCTCCCCTTGAGCCAAAACCTCCAAGGGATTTAAACCCCGTATCCACTTGCCCGATTTGCTAATGGCAACAGGAATTAATTCATATTTATCACGGTCGGCCGCACGCCAGACCGATGCTGCCGATTGTACCGATACTTCGTGTTCTGCTGAACGGCCACCGAATAACACTGCTAACTTTCTATGGGCCATTGCCACCTACCTCCTTTTCAGGCTCTGAAATCCGCTTACCTTCGGATTAATAAAACGCATGGCCACACCAACAAATCCAAAAACCAATAGAACCTCCCAATAGGTGTACCAATTCCGTGACACATCATGGGCCACAATTGCCTCTACCGCACCCACAGGCTCCCCGTCTAAGAAGTAGGTCACTTTCCCCACTACTTGCCCTTCAGTCAGGGGTGCCTGTAGAGGGTCGTTGAGGGTTAGCTCCCAGGTTACCGGCAACTGTCTATCCTGTTTTGCCCTAATAACTACTAGTTCGGAACCAGCCACCAATAGGGCTCTTTCTGTGGTATAGCGAACAGGTACGGCCGTAACTGCCCTACCTTTACCTATGGGGGAGATGCTAGACCAATTCGCGAAACCATAGTCTAAGAGGGTTTTGGCATCCTGCCACATAGCAGCACCTTGGGCCTTGAATAGAGCCACCCCTAATTTGAGGTTGCCAGCCTGGGCAGCTGTGACTAGGCAATTGCCAGCGGCACGCGTATAACCGGTCTTCCCACCTAGTGTACCCTCATACTCGGTCAACATCTTATTACCGTTAATCAAGGGGCGTCTCTCCCCCGTTGGTAGATCTATATAATAAACGCGCGTGGAAGTTATTTCTCGAATAAGCGGTTCTTTAAAAGCCGCTGCAAAAATTTTGGCCATATCTTTGGCTGTAGTGTAGTGATCCTCATCGGGAAGCCCACTGGGGTTAACGAAGTTACTATTGGTGGCTCCCAACTCCTTGGCTCGCGCGTTCATCAAGTCGGCAAATTGGGCTACTGAACCAGAAACATATTCCGCCAAAGCGACGGCCACATCATTAGCAGAATGGACTAAAAGAGCGTATAACAAATCCTTTACTCTGTATTCTTCCCCTTCTTTGCAGTAAAGGGCAGTACCCTCCTGATGTTCCGCATTACTGCTAATGGTCACCACATCGGAAAGATTGCCCCGCTCAATTACTAACAAAGCGGTTAGAATCTTTGTAGTGCTGGCTGGATAGACCTTTTCCTCCGCTTTAAAACCCGCCAAAACTTCACCTGTGGTTAAATCAAATAAAGCGGCCGCCTTTGACGATATGGGGGGCAAAGACGCCGCTTCACTGGGAGTGATAATTGTCATAACAACCAATAAAGAAATCATCAAGATGCCTACAAAATATCGCACGCCGCATCCACCTCCCGTTAATTATAACAGAGGAGAACCGGTCTGCGTACCAAGAGCTACTTACAGTTTAATCCAATCTATAGAAAGCGGGATATCAATTTTACCAGTAAAGGTGAAAACCAGGTCTCAATTATGCTAGCTACAAAGATTACTATCCCCGCCAATAAACAGTTACCCCCATACTGGATGAAACGTTGCCTAAAAGTGGAGCGGCGGGGTCGCAACGATGGGCGCAAAGTTTGAATAGTAAAAAAGATGGACATGGCGGAGATGGACAAGAGGGCGGGTACTAATAAGAGATTATGCGGTAAAACCGAGCAAGCCGCTAACAAGAAACCTTTGGCCCCCATCTGATGCACCAAAAACCCAACGGAAAAGCCCAACACAAAGCCCTGAAAGAAGACAATGACAATCACAATAGGTAACCCAAAAATCAAAATCCCCAGGAGCCAAATTAGAGCCGCCAGTTGTAAATTGACCGTTAAAGTCTGCATAAAAACTGCCGATCCGCTAGGGACGACAACGCCACTGGCAAAGAACTGTTGCAGAAAGGCTAACAATTCCTGCTTTTGGCTAAAGGTTAGCGCCTTGACCGCTATGGCTCCAAAAAACACCCCCACAGCGAACAAAACCAAGACAAAAAAATAGCTGACGAAATGCTCCTCCAAATGTTGTTTTAGCCGCGCTTTATACATGTCGGGCGCCTCCTCCCATGCTTGTCTATAAACAACCTATGCTTGTATCCCAAAATTAGAAGCGAGTTTATTCCGGCGCCTGATTGCATAAACTGAAAAAAACGGCTAGGAGGGCAAGAATGCGACAATTGATTCTAAGCCATTCTTGTTGGTTGGCAGGTAACAAAGGGGAGGTAATCGAACACCTGCAGCGGCTCGAACAAACCTATGGCGATATCTCCATAAAACAACTGCTAAAATTGCTACAGCATTAAACAAAAGGGCAGTGGGATCCCTTGGAACGAGAAGCATAACTCCAGTTCCTACGGTTTCCACTGCCCTGCTACATCATGGGAGTGCAAACTAACCTAATTGTTCCTGTTCGCTGACCTGCTGTTTACTAAGGCGATAATAGAAGGCAGAAGCGGTGGTTGCTATAGCAAAGGCTAAAAATCCAAGCAAGAAAGGAAACTTAGGGTTCAGGGTATAAAGAAGCCCAGCAGACAAGGCTCCAAAAATCCCGCCTAACGATTTGAGACCATTAAAATAGCCCATCACTAAGTTGCTATCCGTATCCTTCGCCATACCGGCCACTAGGCTTTGCGTCAGTGGTACACTGACCGCATAGAAAGCAAAATATAAGATATTGGCGGCTACAAAAGGCACCAGAGCATTAAACAGGATCACGCCCAGAATTGCGAAGGATGCACAAAGATAGACATAGATAGAAGAACGCTTGATATCGGTTTTATTCACCAGCCAGAGGGCAATGGTGCTATTGGCCGCTAAGCAAACAAATCCGATTACCGCTTTAATAGCTCCGTTATAGCCAGAGGATAAACCCAACTGGGCTTTTAGATAGTAGTTAAAGCTCTGATCAAAAGCACTATTTCCTAAGTTGGCAAAGGAGCTAACGACAAAGAGGATTACCAAGAGAGGAGTTAAAATGCTTTTTCCGGCTATAAAAGCAGAGATGGGATTGGTCTCTCTGAACAAGGTTCCAACCTTGACGTCTTTAAGGTTACTAGCCGCATCATCCTGACAGATTAAGAAAAACAAAACACCACAGATTGCTAGAGTAAGAACTTGCGCAATGATGGACGCATTGACACTTAGCTCACCCAACATACCACCCACAAAGTAGCCAAAGGCACTACCTACCGTTTGCAAAGTGGCAGCGATGGTCAGATAGTTTCCCCGCAACTGCGCGGGAGAGGTATTAACCAAATAGGTGAGAAAAGCAGTGAAAACGCCGCCGGTAAAAATACCGGCAAACATTCTCGCACCCACCATCGTGCCCTCGGTGTTCGCCATTCCAAACATGGCTTGACCAGTGGCATACCCCAGGCTACAGATAAGGATGACTCGTCGACTGGATATATAATTTACCAATTTACCCCAAAAAGGCGAGAAAAAGAAGTTAGCCGTCATCATCGACGCTAACGCTACCCCAAACATATAGTCACCAAAGCCACGCTGCTGAATGATAGTTGGTGTCACCGGATGGGCAAAGCTAGCCGCCATATTAAAGAGCATACTCACCCCAAAAAAGAGTAAGGCTCGTCTCCTGTCCGGCAGTATGTTTAATTAGTATAGCATACTTGATAGGCGTTGGATATTAAGATGTTGTACTCAGCGCCACTGCCCTAGCCCCTCCAGCAGACACTAAGGGGGGCTGTCGCGAAATTAATGCGACAGCCCCCCTGTGATTGTGGGCTTCTAGACTAACCGGCTAAGGCCCGCCCCCGCTCTAAGGCTTGCTCGTTTAGGGGCAGCAAATTATGTCGATGGGCTGGCAGTGCATACCGGAGAGCAGCCAAAATCGACTCATTTTCTACTATCGGCTTCTTGCCCAGCAATGCACCCAACACCACCATGTTAGCAATACGATCGTTGCCCAGTTCGTTGGCAATTTCGTTAGCCGGCACGGCTAGAACCTCAATATCGTCCCGTTTGGGTGGGCGAGAAATAAGCGAACTATTATAGACTAACAGCCCACCGGGCTTAACATTATCTTCAAATTTATCTAAAGACGGTAGATTCATGGCCACAAGAATGCCGGGCCGAGTTATGAGAGGGCTACCGACGGGTTTATCGGAAACGACAACAGTGCAGTTGGCCGTACCGCCCCGCATTTCTGGCCCATAGGAAGGCAACCAAGACACGTTCTTACCTTCGGTCATCCCCGCATAGGCCAGCATCTGCCCCATGAGCATCACGCCCTGGCCACCAAAACCGGCGAGAATAATCTCATGCGTCATTTGTCTTCCCCCTTTGCATCGATATCTTTGAAAACGCCCAAGGGGTAATAAGGCACCATTTCATCAGCTACTCGCTTCAGCGCCTCCACCGGCGTCATTCCCCAGTTGGTAGGGCAGGTGGATAAGACTTCCACCAAACTGAATCCTTTACCTTCTATCTGATTAGCAAAGGCCCGCTTAATAGCTTGCTTGGCCTTATTGACTAACTGTGGTGTATGCACCGAAACCCGCTCGATGTACGCCGGCCCGTCTAGCGTGGCCAACATCTCCGAAATGCGGACCGGGTACCCCTGCACTTTTGGATCGCGCCCATAGGGTGAAGTGGTCGTCTTATGCCCCACCAGGGTGGTCGGAGCCATTTGGCCGCCGGTCATACCATAGATGCCGTTATTGACAAAGATAACAGTTATATTCTCGCCGCGGGCAGCCGCATGCACAATCTCCGCCGTTCCGATAGATGCCAGATCTCCATCGCCCTGGTAACTGAAGACGATCAGGTCAGGGCGAGCCCGCTTAATACCGGTACACACTGCCGGCGCCCGACCATGGGCGGCTTCTTGCATATCACATTCGAAATAGTTGTAGGCTAATACGGCACACCCCACCGGAGCCACGCCCACGGTGCGATCCAAAATACCTAGATCATCTATAGCCTCCGCCACTAACCGATGAATAATCCCATGGGTACAGCCGGGGCAGTAGTGGGTAACAACATCGGCTAGGGCTTTAGGCCGCTCAAATACTTTAGCCATTATGCCTCCCCTCCCAATATCTCCTTAAACTTGGCAAATACATCTTCCGGTGTGGGCACCATGCCGCCGGTTCGACCATAGAAGTAGACCGGCTTCTTGCCATTGACCGCCAGGCGCACGTCTTCCACCATCTGTCCGGCGCTCATCTCGACACTCAAGAAAGCTTTTGCCCTTTCTGCGGCACGGGCAAAGGGTTCCACTGGGAACGGCCACAGGGTAATCGGGCGAATTAGGCCGACGCGTAACCCTTCTTGCCTTGCCGCCTCCATGGCAGAGCGCACAATACGGGCTGTGGTGCCGTATGCAGCCACCACCAGATCCGCGTCTTCCACGTCTACCTCTTCGTAACGCACCTCATTTGCTTCCATTTCCGCATATTTGCGCTGCAAATGCTCATTATGCTCCTCTAATTTATCGGGCTGCAAGTAGAGAGAATTGACCACATTCCGACGACCGGGATGGTTGCGTAAACCGGTTGTGGCCCAGTCCTTCTCGGGCAATTCGGTTACCGTTTCGTTGCGGAACATCACCGGCTCCATCATTTGGCCTAGCATGCCGTCGCTGAGGATCATAACCGGGTTGCGATATTTGTCCGCCAAATCAAAGGCGTCTTGCACCGTATCCACCATCTCCTGAATAGTGGCCGGCGCCAGCACCAACAAGCGATAATCGCCATGACCGCCCCCTCTGGTGGCCTGCCAGTAATCGCCCTGCGCCGGTTGAATACCACCCAATCCGGGGCCCCCACGCACCATATTGATGATGACACATGGCAATTCGGCACCGGCAATATACGAAATGCCTTCTTGCTTGAGACTGATACCTGGGCTGGAAGATGAAGTCATCACTCGAGCACCGGCCCCGGCGGCACCGTAAACCATGTTGATAGCAGCTATTTCGCTTTCCGCCTGTACCATGGTGCCACCCACTTCCGGAAGCCTTCTCGCCATATATTCCGGCAGTTCATTTTGTGGCGTGATGGGGTAGCCAAAGAAAAGGTGGCAACCAGCTCTAATGGCAGCTTCGCCAATGGCCTCGTTACCCTTCATCAGAATTTTTTCGCCCATTTGCTAAACCTCCTTTAAACTATCTCTCCACTTCGATTACCACATCGGGACACATGCGGGCACAAAAGGCACAAGCGATACACTTAGACTGGTCGGTGATAGTGGCATAATGAAAGCCCTTATTGTTTATCCCCTCGGACATCACAATGGTCTATTCCCATGGCCGCTTCATGTAAAGTTGAAGTGGCAATATTGGACCCCGCAGCACCGCCGCCTCTGCCGCCAGGTCATGGGCAACGGCATTGAAAATCAAGGGTAAGCCGGTGGCGTGCCCAATGGCGTGCCCAATGGCTAAGGCCAACTCCTCTCCCCTTTGCAAAAGGGAAAGATCGGTATACTGCATCAAGTTGGTGTTGTTGACTAAACCGGTCACCTTCAGCCGCGACGCGGTCTCAATGGCCCTAATCAAGTCAACAGCCGGCGCAACCGCTTGTGAAAAGGGACGACTGGCATTAACCACAAACAGCATGTCGTAGGCACCCGGTTCCAGCATCTGGCTATAGCGCCCTAATACCCGGGCACCCACCGGATCGCCTCCCACATCCAGGACTGCAAATCTATCGGGGGCAACTACCTGAATGTGGGCTGCCGTCATCAGTTCATGGCGCTCCCGAGAGCGAAAATAGGGGTTGACAATATCTAAATCGACAATGGCTAAATTATCCACTTGCGGTCGCCATTGCAGGGCGTAATTAACAGCCACTTCTGTTTTGCCACTGCCATAACCGCCAACAAAGAGGACCATTCGCTTTTTACTAAAGAGCAAAGTTGTCAAACCTCTCTTTTCTTATATTCGAGGGCCTCTTCCTGGCCATTTAGAACCCGTAAGGCACCTTGGGCTAAAGCTAAAAGCTCGTCTTCACCGGGATAAACCAGTACTGGGGCAATAAACTGTACCCGTTGCCGGATCCATTCCACCAGGTAGGTCTGGTCATAGGCTAAACCACCGGTTAGCACAATGGCATCCACCTCACCCCGCAGGACGGTGGCGGCGCTGCCAATTTCTTTCGCAACTTGATAACTCATAGCTTCGTAGATGAGGCGGGCCTGCTCATCGCCCCTCTCTATGCGGGACATCACTTCTCGGGCGTCATTAGTTCCCAAATAGGCCATCAAGCCCCCCTGCCCCACAATCAACTTACGGACTTGAGCCTCGGTATACTGACCGGAAAGACAAAGTTTAGCTAAAGCGAAGACGGGTAAGCCCCCCGTCCGTTCCGGTGAAAATGGACCATCGCCATCCAAGGCATTGTTGACATCAATAACACGGCCACG
>JAMNZE010000020.1:0-4770 GCA_023622465.1 Bacillota bacterium
GGGTGAGTGGCACAAGTGATACTTTACGCCGAAAATGTCACTTTGTCAACTCTATCTGCAAAAAATCTTTCTCAGCACATAAAAGGGCCTGCGTAACCGCAGGCCTGAGCTACTAAAATATAAGATATTGCAGCAACACCACCAGTGCAAATCCGGGAACTCCGAGAAAAGTAGGCAACAAAATGGTCATTAGATTTAAAGGCACCCGATAACCGACAAGGGTACCGACCGCATTGAGCAAGATTATTGCCATAACCGTTAAGCCCGCGCGGCCTAACAGTTTGCCACCGGTTCGATTTGCACTTAGCAGCAAGCGCGCTATTAAATAGAGCAAAAATAATGCAAAGATATAAGCTATCACTATGTTTATGTTCATACTACCGGAAAACAAGGCGATTCGCGGCATGGGCACACCTCCTAACAGCCATTTCTATTAAGAGTGTATGCCTATTAATTTACCCATTAGAATAGCTTGGCCAATTTTAATTGGTCACGCCGGCTCGTCAGTGCTTAGAGTAAAAGCCCGCGCGTTAGCTAGTTTTGCTTGCTTTAACAAATACATATATCTACGCTCGGCCGCTTCTCGCAATAGGATAGCATGATCAACCAGCTCGGGGTCGCTCACGTTATTAAAATAGTTGGCAGCATGCAACCAGTCTTGTTTTGCCTGCTCTACCAATGCCACCATATCAAAATCGGGCTGCTCCTCCTCGTTCTCTTCCGACTTGCCTAGAAAGGCCTTCTCCATAAACTCTTTGAGTCCCAATCTCATGGCCACAACCTCCTTGCACTTACTTGCTTAAGAGTATGGCCATTAAGATTTTAGTTATACAATTTTCTTTCCTTTTTCAAATAAACTCCTTTCACAAATCCCCCTCAAACCCTTGAAAACACTGGCTTGTTATTCTCTTCCAATTTCCCATTTAATTCCTTTTTTCCTTATTCCTTACTTCCTAAAGTCCTTTCATTCCTCAATTTTTAGGGCAAAAAATGAAAATAAAGTGCTTTTAGGATTGAGGGTTAAGGGGGAAGGGTTAAGGAGAGATCTACAAAAAATCCTAATAAAAAACCATAGTTCCAAGGCACACCTTCACCTTTTCCCTATGGTTTTATGCAACAACTTTATTTGCTCCTTCTCAAACATTTGAAAAATGAAAGAAGTTTATTTGATGTAGACAACAATTCCAGGCAAAACTAAATCTCCCGCCGCCCTTCTAACGCTCGGCCCAAGGTTACTTCATCCACAAATTCTAAATCGCCGCCTACCGGTAAGCCATGGGCGATGCGGGTTAATTGGGATTGGTGGCCATAATTACCTCCTGTAAATCCGGATTAGCCTGTACCCGCCGCAACAGTTCTTTTATTGTCAGCTGTTCCGGCCCAACACCCTCCATAGGAGAAATAGCCCCTTGCAACACATGGTAACGCCCAGTAAACTCCCTGGTCTTCTCCAGCGCCACCACATCGCGACTGTCTTGCACCACACATAATAAACTGTCATCGCGGCGTGGATCGCGGCAGATGGGGCATAGATCTTGATCAGAAAGATTGAAGCATTGCTTACAAGTTCTGGTACGGTCCTTAGCATAGACTAAAGCCTTGGCCAGCTCTACAACCGCATCCCGATTGCAGCGCAATATATAGAAGGCCAAGCGTTGCGCACTCTTAGGACCGATACCAGGCAGTTTCATAAGTTCGCCGATTAGCTTATTTACCGGTTCAGGAAAGAAACTCATCTTAGAAGGGCAACTTCATGCCGCCGGTAAGTTTCCCCATGTCGGCAGCGACTAATTCGTCGGCCTTGCGCAATGCTTCGTTAACTGCAACCAAGATTAGATCCTGCAGCATTTCCACATCATCGGCATCAACTACATCTGGGTCGATGACAACCTCTTGAATTTCCTTATGACCATTAGCCACTATCTTGACAACACCGCCGCCGGCGGTGGCTTCCACCGTCTTACTGCCAAGGGCCTCTTGTATCCGCGCCATTTCTGCTTGCATTTTTTGCGCCTGTTTCATTAGATTTTTCATGTTTTTCATTTGCATCTTCCTCCTATCTTATAGGGTCTACTTCTTCACCTTCAAAGAGACTGAGAGCGACCTTTAATGCATCCGTTTCGCTAGGAGGAAGTGTATCTTCCTCTTGAGCCGTATCTTCGCTAAATAAAGTGCATTCAATCTGCACCTGTCGCCCCAGAAGTCGTGAAAGTTCTTCACAAACGATAGCCCGATTGTCGGGTTGTGCCACAAAGTTCTTAGAAAACTCCTTCTCAAATTGTAAAACAATCTTATTACCTTGGCAAAGGGCTATGCGAGCGCTGGCCAACTTGGCCCCTAAGGCTGGGACATCGGACATTATTTTGGCTAGCAAATCGGGCCACTTTTGCCCCACCTGGCGAATAGTTAACGGCTTGTCCTTCGTAGGTTCTTCAGCATTATCGACGGGCTGAGGCTGGGGTTCTTCCTTCGGCCCGGCCTGTACTACAACAGACGGTGCTTGCTGGACCACCCTTTTGATGGGGGTGGCCGCTGGCTCGATAGCACCTAAAACAGCCGATTTGTTTGGGATTGATGTATCCTTAATAGGAGCTTTTTCTATTGCTACTTTTGTAGGGCTTGTTACCTGCCCCCTTTGTAGGAAGCGCAGAAAAGCCAATTCCACTAAGATAGTCGGCTCCGAAGTGGATCGCAAATCCCTTTCCGCATTGATCAGTTCTTCTATTAAGACTAATGCATGAGACTCTTGGCCTGGCAGGTCAACAAAAAAGGGACGATCATCCGCTGCCACCAAATCGGGGGCCGACTTATACAGTAGCAGATCTCTACAAAAGCGAATAAAACCCGACACCACTTGCCCCGCATCCCGGCCCCCGTCAAAGATCTCCCGCAAACGCCCTAGAGCCGCCCTTATATCGCCGCCTATCAACGAGCTCCACAGCTGGGCATATTCGGCATAGGGCACCAAGCCGACTACGTCTTGTACATCGGCCACGGAAATAGGCTCATCGCCCGCATAGCTATGGGTTTGGTCCAGCATGGCTAGGGCATCTCGCAATCCCCCATTGGCCGCTTGCGCCATTACCTGCAGAGCACCCTCTTCTACTGCAATATTGGAAGCGGCTGCCACCTGACGTAATCGGTCAACAATCACCCTCTGGCTCAATGGCCGAAAATCAAAGCGCTGCACCCGTGAAAGGATGGTGGCCGGAAGTTTCTGCACTTCCGTAGTAGCAAAGATAAAAACCACATGCTCCGGTGGCTCTTCCAAGGTTTTAAGCAGAGCGTTAAAGGCCTCCATGGTTAACATGTGAACCTCATCAATGATGTATACTTTAAATCTCCCCTGGCTGGGAGCAAACTTTACACTCTCCCGCAGATCGCGAATTTCGTCGATGCCACGGTTGGAAGCCCCGTCTATCTCTAAGACATCCAAGTCGCTACCATTCTTAATGCCCACACAGCTGGCACAAGTCAAACAGGGAGTCGGTGTGGGCCTAGCGGCCGACATACAATTGAGAGCCTTAGCTAGGATCTTTGCTAAGGTAGTTTTTCCCGTGCCCCGCGGGCCGCAAAACAAGAAGGCGTGGTACAAGCGCCCCTGTCGTAACATGTTCTCCAACGTCCGCACAATATGGTCTTGGCCAACCACATCGGCAAAAGTCTGTGGCCGATAGACCCGGTACAATGCTTGATAAGTCATCCTCAACACCTCAATCTATGTGATTGTACACTAGTACCTATTTTCCCTCTAAGCTTGCGAGTATTCGTTGACATATTACAATTACCTACTCAAAATGTCATGCTTCGACTAATCACGGCATTGACAATAAAATCTTGTCGACAATTCTCGCGCCTATAACTATAATAAGGCTGTAGCTATCGAGCCCATAAGAAGGGGGTGCAGTTCTAAGTCCAATTAGAACTAAAGCCATAAAGCCATGGCTATCGATAGATGCGATTGCATCTCATGACTTATGACAATGGAAAATTGACATCAGGACTAGTATTATACCCATTATAACGATAGCTACCAGACTATTTATCATTCTAGAACCATTAAGAGTTAGACGAGGAGGATTAAACCTTGAAAAAGAAGAGTGATTGGAAGGTCCACTTGCTAGCACTCGTCATGGTTATCATTGCTGAAGCCATTGGTACGAAAAGATTCCAGCTGGGACCTGGTACCGTGATGCTGCTCCCCATGCTTTATGCACTGGTCATCGGTATGTTCTTGCCATCGCTACGCTTGGTTGATGAAGACGATATGGAGATCGCATCGCCCTATATCGGTCTATCGGTTATGTACCTGACTGCCAAAATGGGTACCACCATCGGCCCTAACCTTAGCAAGATTTTCACCGCTGGTCCGGCGCTAATTTTGCAGGAACTTGGTAACCTAGGGACCATTTTCTTAGCTTTACCCGTAGCCGTATTAGTCTTCCGCATGGGCCGAGAAGCAATCGGCTGCAGCTTCTCTACTTCGCGTGAAGGTTCTTTAGCTATCATCTCTGACCTCTATGGCCTTGACTCCGACGAAGGTCGTGGTGTTATGGGTGGCTATATCACCGGTACTCTGTTCGGAGCAATCTTTAATGGTCTTTTAGCTGGTGTCCTAATCAGCACTGGCCTTTTCCACCCCTACGCTCTAGCTATGGCCGCCGGCACTGGTAGTGCTTCTATGATGGCTGCTGCCATGGGACCGACCGTTGCTGCTTTCCCAGAAATGGAAGCCGAATTGCAGGCCTTTGCAGCCACTAGCCAATTGCT
>JAMNZE010000036.1:0-4572 GCA_023622465.1 Bacillota bacterium
AATATTGAATTTTTGTCCCTGTTTAAACAGGGGACGGCTGATCGAGTATCCCCAGCAGATGTAGAAACAGTTGTAGAATTAGCCCATAAGCAATTGGGCAAGCAGGGTTAAATACCTGTAAGGCGAAGTTATACACGAAGGGGGGATAGATGGGGATGACAATAGGGTTGGTCCCTCATTTAGAAAAGCCGCAGGCGTTGACTGCCTGTAGGGAATTGGTGGAGTGGCTTGAACTGCATGGCATTCGGCCCTGCTGTACCCGGGAAGTGGGGACTCGCATTAAGCGTCCCGATTTGATTGTAGATGAAATGGGAATGGCCCAGGCCCGGTTATTAATTAAGGATTTGCGCGCTTTGAACGAAATGGTAATCAGCAAAGGAGCTTTTAGCCGTATGCTGGAGTTGCATATGGCTATAGACGGACAGCGCCTAGATCCGTTGCCGGCCGATGGTGTGATAGTGGCTACCCCGACCGGCTCTACCGCCTATAGCTTGAGTGCCGGCGGCCCCATAGTCGCTCCCGACATAGGTGTGTTACTGCTAACACCCATCTGTCCCCACAGTTTGCACGCCCGTCCAATGGTGATTTCACCGGCCAGTACGGTGCAGATCCGGGTGCAGGCTCAACACGAAGACATTCTTCTCACTATCGACGGGCAAGAATCATGTCCCTTGGAGTTAGGCGATCAGGTTGTGATCAGTCGAGCCAAAGAAGTAGCCCGCTTTGTAAAGGTTTCCGCCAATGGCTTCTTCGACGTATTACGACAAAAGTTGGGTGGGCCTCCTTCCTGTTATCGAGAGGGGGAACTTTAGTGTTAGTGAAGTTGGTTGTGGAAAATCTGGCCCTGATTGAGCAGCTAGATTTAGACTTGGAGCCCGGTTTGGTCGTGTTATCCGGTGAAACGGGAGCAGGCAAGTCCCTTATTTTGGATGCCTTGTCATTGATTTTGGGCTACCGAGCATCAGCGGATCTGATACGAACCGGTGCGAAAAAGGCAGCGGTGCAGGCTGTTTTCGAAGTGGAAGCATTACCAGTCCCCTATGATGAACTGGTGGAAGATGGCCAGCTGATAATCGCCCGTGAAATCAGCCTGAATGGTCGTAGTGTGGCCCGTATTAACGGTCAAATAGTCACCGTCGGCTTTTTGCGTGATTTAGGAAAACTTTTAGTGGATTTGCACGGGCAGCACGAGCACCAGTCGCTGTTACAGGTGGCTAAACACCGCCAGGTGTTAGATAGATTTGCCGGCGGGCCAGTTTTGCAACTGCTAGAACAAATCAATGAAGTAGTAACCCAATATCGGGAAGTGGAGGATAGGCTGAAAGAGTTAAGGGGCGACCCCCGGGAGCGGGAGCGCCGGTTAGAGATGTTGCGCTTTCAGCAGGAGGAAATTGCAGCAGCTACTTTGCAGCCTCAGGAAGAAGATGAGCTGACGGCCATGCGTCAGCGTTTGGCCAATCTTGAGCGGTTACACCAGGCTGTCAGTTCGGCTTATCAGCTGCTTTACAGTGGCGCCCAAGGAGTACCGGCGGTATGCGATCAACTGGCGAAGATCATTGCCGAGCTAGCCACTGCGGAACACTTTGATAGGGATTTGACCCAATGGAAAGACACCTTGCAGGATGCGCTTTATAGTATGGAGGATGTGGCCCACAGTTTGCGGGCATATGGTGATAGCTTGTCCTATGATGCGGGGGACCTGTACGCGGTGGAACAACGCTTAGATCTTATTAATCGGCTCAAGCGTAAATATGCTGACACGGTGGAAGGGATTTTAGCCTATGGCGAAAGAATTGCCCAGGAGATTGCATTTATTGAAGACAGTGCCCAACTGGCAAGCAAATTGCAGACCGAATTGAGTAAACTGGAGGCTAATTATTACCACTTGGCGGAGGAGTTAACAGCTAAGAGGCAACAAGCGGCCCGCCGGTTAGAAGAACAAATGCGAGTCCAACTGGCGGACTTGGGCCTTGCGGATGCGGTTTTGTTCGCCCAAATCAGGACAGAAAGGGATAGACCCCATCCTCTAGGACAGGATGAAGTAGAGTTTATGTTTAATGCTAATCCGGGGGAAACGCCTAAACAATTAGCCAAAGTTATATCCGGTGGTGAAATGTCGCGGGTCATGCTGGCTTTAAAAACGCTTTTAGCGGAGCACGACCCGGTCGATACCCTAATCTTTGATGAAATTGACGCGGGGCTAGGGGGGCGTTTAGCTCTGGCGGTGGGTGAAAAGTTGCGCCAGTTGGCGGCTAAAAGACAGGTAATTTGTGTCTCCCATTTGGCTAGCATCGCAGCCTTGGCTGATCAGCATCTTTTGATTTCAAAAGAAGTCAAAGGGGAGGCAACTTTTACCCGAGTAAAAGTGTTAGGTAGGCAAGAACGGGTGCAGGAAATTGCCCGGATGTTAGATGGAAAAGCGAGCGAAGTTGCTTTGGCCCACGCCCGGGATCTGCTGCAACTAAATAAACGTGAGTGAGACCGTCCTTTATCGGGATGGTTCCTTTTTTTAATAAGGATATGAATTTTTTTCACAACTAAGCTAAATGTTTCAAACCCATTTATGTAAACTAAACTGCATACGAGAACAGGGCAGCGGACACTTTAAGAACAGAAATCCGGGTTTTTTTCTTTTTTGGCAGCATGCGCCTAACTTTTTGTGGGGGGTGCGCGTAGGTTTGAGCAAGAAGCAGTGGTTCGGAGTAGCGCTAGCCTGCTGTTTTGTGGTCTTTTGTTGTTCGCCAACTTTTCGCGTCTGGGCCACTTTCCCCGAGGAACTGAGCATTGCCGCCGGTTCTCCCTATCAATTACAGTTACCTCTGCCCTTTCTCATAAGTGTAAGCGCCGATCAGGCGGGCCTTGCCATTAATGAACAGGCCTTAACTCCCAATCAAGCCGTTATGCAAAAGGGGCGTTGTGCCCTATTTTCTCCAGAACCGACAGAAGTCAAACTTAATTTTCGTCTTTTTGGTGTACTACCATTAGGTGGTCTACGGGTTAACGTGGTGGAACCGATACAGGTGGTGCCATCGGGGCATTCCATAGGCGTCACAATTCGTGCCACGACTATGGTTGTTGGCCATGGAACCATTAAGACGGAGGCCGGTCTAGTGCAACCGAGTAAAGATGCCGGTTTGCTTATCGGCGATTTGATTTTAGCGGTGAATGGAAAAGAAAATCCATCGGTGGCTCAAGTTGCGCAGGAAATCGAACGCTCTGGCCAGGCAGGACAGCCGGTTAGCTTGCTGATTAAACGAGGCGGGCAACGCTTAACCGTTGAGCTGAAGCCGGTATATTGTCTGGAGAATCGCGGTTGGCGTATCGGTCTTTACCTGCGGGATGATGCCACCGGTGTAGGCACCCTAACCTTTGTGGACCGGGAGAGTAGAACCTTTGGGGCCCTGGGCCACATTATCGCCGATGCGGAGACGAATCAGGCGTTAGAAGTGCAAGCCGGGAAAATAATGCGGTCGCGGGTGACGGCCATCGAGCAGGGAAGGACGGGGTTCCCGGGCGAAAAGCGGAGCGTGGTTGTAGACGCGGATAAGGTGCTGGGTGTATTCACTGCCAATACGGGTATCGGCATTTTTGGTGACATTATCGAGGATATTACCCAAGGAACCGACGCGGTACCGGTAGCCTTGATAGATGAAATTAAGCCGGGCAAAGCGGAAATTTTGACTGTGATTGAAAACGAAAAGGTTGAGCGGTTTGAAATTGAAATAGTGAGGGTGATCAAGCAGTACGCGCCCAGTGGTAAAGGATTGGTGATCAAGGTAACCGATCCGGTATTGCTCAAAAAGACAGGTGGTATTGTCCCGAATCGGGCTACGGAGTTTTTGCCGAGTGGATGGTGCGTGAATCGGGCCTATTGGAGAAACGGGAGGAAATGATCCCCACCTTCTTCTATCGACGCCACTTACATCAATCAGCAACAGAGCGGGTCATGTACCCGCTTTCTTTTTTTTGCAAGGCTGAAATGTCAAAGTATTGGCAGGAGGGTACAGCTTCAATGTCGAATAGAAAAATGTCAGCAGTTTCGAGAGAGGGGCGAAATGTAATTGAGTGAAGAGAAGAACATTCGTGTGTTGATTGTGGACGACAATCGTGAATTTGCCAAAAGACATAATTATGCCGCATCTCGATGGTATTGGGGTCTTAGAGCAGCTGGCCGCTAAGGAAGGGGTCAAGCCTAAGATAATCATGCTAACAGCTTTAGGTCAGGAGCAAATGACGAAAAGGGTTATGGAACTGGGAGCCAGTTATTATGTGCTTAAACCCTTCAATCTAGAAACACTGGTTACTCGTATTAGGCAGCTGGTCAATAACGAGCCGGTGGCCGTGGTGCTTTCCGACAACGCGAAAAAATCAATTAACCTGGAGGCTAGGATTAGCAATTTCTTACATGAACTAGGCATCCCCGCCAATATACGCGGTTATGCATATTTGCGTCATGGTATCAGCTTAGTTACCGAGGAAAGTGAACTTATTAATAGCATTACTAAAATACTGTATCCGAAGATTGCCGCCGAGTTTAATACCACCCCTAGCCGTGTCGAACGCGCCATTCGC
>JAMNZE010000022.1:0-4327 GCA_023622465.1 Bacillota bacterium
GGCCATTGCGCATGCCCCCGCTTTTTAATTGGGGTGACACGACCCATAACTGGTCTAGGGCCGTGGATGATTACCAAACAATAGTAGCTTATAATCGCATGTGCGAATTGATGCAGCGGCGACAGAACAGGAGAGACTAGCCGCTCTACGGGAGGTGAAAGGTGTGCGCCAGCCGTCGGGAGAGGAGATTAGTGCTGGTGGTGTGGTTTGGCACCAAGGGCGTGTTTTAGTCCTGCGCAATTTCCGCGATGAATATATCTTTCCTAAAGGGCATCTGGAGCCGGGAGAAACGGCGGAACAGGCTGCTCTACGGGAGGTGGCAGAAGAAGCGGGTTTGTTGGCCACCATTGTATCGCCGCTACCCGATACCACCTATAGCTATCAGAAAGTAGGTGGTGGGTGGCAGAACAAAAGAGTCCATTGGTATAACATGCGGGTAGCCACCGACCAGGTTAAGGTAGACGGTGTGGAGATCAAGTGGGGGGCCTTTTTACCGCCCGAGGAGGTAGCCGGGCGTTTAACCCACGCTTTAGATCGATATCTATTAGAACAGTCGTTGGCCATGATGCAGGACCATGCAAATTAGTCCGGGGGAGGGTTTAGCGTGTTAAACCAGGAGCGTTTGCAAAAACTACAGGCACTGGCGCAAAGGGAAGAAATTGGTGCCTTCGTGGTGGTACCCAGCGCCAGCTTAGTCTATTTGGCCGGGTTTAATATGGGACTGAGTGAGCGGCCCGCCTTTTTGCTGGTGCCGCAAAAAGGAGAAGTAGTCTTTTTGTGCCCCGCCTTTGAGGCAGAACGGGTGCGAGATGCCCGGCCCTATTTAGCTGAGTTGCGTATGGCTAAAGATGCGGAAGAGCAAGCCTATATGCAGACGGCGGCCCAGGCCGCCGACCTGATGGTGGCCGCCATTGAGCGCAAACTGGCCCCCGGGGTCAGCGAACGGGAGCTGCAGGAGGCGGCAATAGAGGCTCTAAAGGAGGCCTATCCGGAAGCGGAGGTGCCCTTTATCTCCATCGCCAGTGGCGAACGCACCGCCTTGCCCCATGCGGGCACCACCGACCGTAGGGTGGAAGACGGCGATTTGGTATGGGTTGATCTGGGCGCCCGTATTAACGGTTACGTTTCCGATATTACGCGCACCTTTGCTTTAGGACCATTGGATGAGGAGTTAGAACGAGCCTACGACCTGGTTTTGGCCGCCAACCGGGCCGCTTGCCAAGCCGCCAAGCCGGGAGTGACTGCTGAATACTTGGATGAAGTGGCCCGGGCGGTGATCCGTGAGGGAGGCTTCGGCGAGCAATTCACCCATCGTACCGGCCATGGAATTGGGCTAGAGGTCCACGAGGAACCCTATATAGTAGCTGGTAACCAACTCGTAATGCAGCCCGGATATGCTTTTACCATTGAACCGGGTATTTACTTACCGGGCAAAGGCGGCATTCGCATTGAGGATGACGTGGTTATTACTGAAACAGGGGCTAAGATATTAACAGCCTATCGACGGGATTTGCGTGATAGCTAGTTTGGCTCCAAGGAGGCCTAGGGATGACGAAAGAAATTCTGGAGCAGCTGCAAAGTGAGTTTCCCCATGCGGTGAGGCTCAACGAATCGATGCAAAAACATACATCCTTTCGGCTGGGTGGCCCTGCCGATGCCCTGGCTATCCCCCATTCGGTGGAGGAATTAAAGGGCATTTTAGCCTTTTGCGACCGTCACGAGCTGCCCATCTTTGTGATGGGGAACGGCAGCAATCTGCTGGTGCGCGATGGGGGCATCCGGGCCGTGGTGATTAAAATTTCCGGCGCCCTGTCTACCGTGGTTTTAACCGAATACGGTTTGGAAGCGGAAGCGGGCATTTCCATGGCGGCGGTGGCCCATGCGGCGGTGGAAGCCGGGCTGGGAGGCCTGGAGTTTGCCGCCGGTATTCCCGGCAGCCTGGGAGGCGCCATCATTATGAACGCGGGGGCCTATGGCGGGGAGATGAAGGATGTGGTGCGCCATGTGGTGGCCCTGGATTACAAGGGGCAGGAGCACTACTTTACCAATGAACAACTGGACTTCGGCTACCGAAAATGCCTCCTGCAAGGCCGTGATCTGATTGTGGTTAAAGTGGGGCTCAATTTGGAGGAGCAAGACCCGGCCAGCAGTCGGGCACTGATTAACGACTACAATCGGCGACGCCGAGAGAAACAGCCTTTGGATCTGCCCAGCGCCGGCAGTGTCTTTAAGCGTCCCCCGGGCCATTATGCCGGTCAGTTGATCGAAGAAGCGGGGCTGAAGGGGAAGCAGATCGGTGGTGCCCAGGTGAGCATCAAGCATGCCGGTTTCATTGTCAATCTGGGCAATGCTACTGCTAAGGATGTGGAAGATTTGATCCGCCATGTACAACAGAAAGTGGCCGCCAACGCGGGTGTCCATCTGGAGCCCGAGGTACGCATAGTAGGCGAATATTAATATTAATAGAAGTTATGCTTGCGTTTATGGATGCTCATGCCGTGGGAGGGGGAGGAAGGCAGGTAATCCCCATGGCTAGAACGAATTGTTGTACAAGATACGGTTAGGGGGAGGCGTTAGAAATGAGTGTAGGTAAAGAAGGGCGTCGCCTTTATTTGGAGGAAAAATACAATTGTGCCGAAGCGTCCTGGCTAGCTATGGCCAAGGATATGACTAAAGACGAAAGGGCCTTCGGCTGCCGTCTGGCCGGCGGTTTTGGCGGCGGCTTAGCTTGTGGTAGCGTCTGCGGTGCCTTAGCCGGCGCAGTTATGGGGCTCGGCTTGTTCTTAGGCCGGGAGCCGGGTCAACCGCGGGCAGATAAGCTGCGGGAAGCGACTAAGCAATTAAGCGAAGCCTTTGCCAAAGAGTTTGGTTCGGTTAACTGCAGCGATATTAAACAAGAGGGCGACGACTATCGGGCCCGCTGTGCCGATTACGTGGAGTTTTGCGTCAACAAGGCCACCGAATTGGTCGACGCCCAGCTGGACGACGATTTTGATTGTGGCTGAGAATAGGCTAAATCTTCCGCGGTGCGGAAATTAGTCAATAGATAACAAATGCCCCGCCTGGTTGCGGGGCATTGCTGCATGTTTTACAGTATTTTTGGGGCAAAACAAAAACAGGCGTCATTGACGCCTGTTGAATGCTGCTGGTCGGGGCGAAAGGATTTGAACCTTCGACCTCACGGTCCCGAACCGTGCGCTCTACCAAGCTGAGCCACGCCCCGATAACTGACTAGCAGTGCTAGTGCCTCACCTATTATAACACAGGTTGGCTAACAAGCAAAGGTTGAAATGGGTGAAAATATGTGGATAGGTAATGTGCAATTAGCTAATAAGGTGGTTGCCGCGCCTATGGCCGGCTTTACCGATCAAGCTTATCGGCTGATGGCCAAGAAATTCGGCTGCGGTTTAGTTGTTAGCGAAATGGTCAGTGATTTGGGATTGGTATACGACCAAAGCAAAACAAAACGCATGCTGCGGGTAGATGATAGGGAGCGGCCGGTGTCGGTACAGATTTTTGGCAGCGATCCGGAAGCTATGCATAAGGCGGCCAAAATGACCTATGAACTTAGCGGTTGTGAACTAATCGATATTAATATGGGCTGCCCGACGCCCAAAATCGTTAAGAATGGGGAAGGCAGCGCTCTCATGCGCAACATCCCCTTAGCCGCCGAGATAGTGCGAGCCGTTGTGGAAGCGGTGCCGGTGCCGGTTACTGTTAAGATGCGTAAGGGATGGGATGATAGCCAGCCCACCGCCGTTGAGTTGGCCAAAGCGGTGGAAGCGGCAGGGGCAGCGGCGGTGGCAGTGCATGGCCGCACCCGGGAACAGTTTTATAGTGGTGAGGCCGATTGGCAGGTTATCCGGCAGGTGCGGGAAGCCGTTTCTATTCCCGTCATTGGCAATGGGGACATAGTGCGCCCGGAGGATGCGCAAGCCATGTTGGAGCAAACCGGTTGCCATGGGGTGATGATCGGTAGAGCGGCTTTAGGTCGGCCCTGGTTATTTAAGCAGATAGTTGATCTACTAAATACGGGCAGCTACGAACCAGATCCGTCCTTGGAGGAGCGCTTAGCCATCGCCTTAGAGCATCTGCATTTGGCGGTAGAGTTAAAGGGCGAGGCCCTGGCAGTGCGGGAAATGCGCAAAACCTTAGCCGGTTACGTCAAAGGATTGCCCGGCGCGGCCCGCATTCGGAATGCCATTAACCAAACCAATTCGGTGCCGGAATTAGAAGAAGTATTAAAGCAGGCCTTTCTCGGTGCCTAGAGGCGCCTGTAGATCTACCCGCATTTAGGGATATCCGTGGGGTCACCCGTTGGTCGCCC
>JAMNZE010000133.1:0-6138 GCA_023622465.1 Bacillota bacterium
GAAGGGCGCCGCGTGCCTCTATTCGTGCCAATATAAAGGAGGAGAAAGGGTTGAACAAAGAAGGATTTGATAAAAACCAACAAATCGCCATTGAGTTTCTGCAAAGCCCTGAAACTAAGAAAGTTTTAGCGGAAATCAATGATGCAATTTGGTCCTATGCAGAGTTAGGGTTAGAAGAGTATAACACTGCCAACTTGCTCATCAACTATTTGGAAAAGGAAGGATTCCATGTTGAAAAAGGGGTCGCAGGCATGCCAACGGCCTTCGTTGCTACCTTTTCTAACGGTCCCGGGCCAACTATCGGCGTGTTGGGTGAGTTAGATGCATTGCCAATGCTATCCCAAGAGGCAGCCAACCCTACTCATACGCCTATAACTGAGATAAAAGGAGCTATAGGGCCGGGACATGGATGTACCCACAATACTATGGCTACAGCGGCCGCTGGTACGGTTGTAGCAGTTAAGAGAGCTATGGAAGAAGGGGGCTTCACCGGAACCATTAAAATGTTTGGGAGCCCTGCTGAAGAAACGGTAATTAGCCGTCCCTTCATGGTCTATGCCGGGTTATTTGATGATGTAGATGTTGTCATTGATAACCATGGGGGAGATGGGTTTAGTGCATCTTACGGAGTAAGCAGTAACACCAACTGGTCCTTCTCCGTCACCTTCCACGGAAAAACAGCCCACTCAGCGGGAGCCCCATGGCGTGGAAGATCAGCTCTAGATGCTGTTCAAATAATGAACATGAGTACCGAGTTCCTACGGGAACATCTACACTACACATCCAGAATGCATTATGTGACGACGGAAGGCGGAGAAGGCCCTAATGTGGTTCCAGATAGAGCAACTACCTGGTATTACGTCAGAAACACAGACAAACTAATTAAGTCTGATTTCGAAAGAGTGCTCAACTGTGCAAAGGCTGCAGCCCTTGCCACAGATACCCAAATGGAAGTTACCCCCTATACTGCAATCCATCAATGCTACAGAAATGAAACTTTAGCAAATATGGTTCAGGAGAATATCAAGAAGGTGGGAATGCCTGAGTGGACTGAGGAGGAGCAAGAATTCGTAAAGGAATTGCAGAGGGCTGTGGGGGCAGACGTAACAGGCCTTCCTGACGATTCTGCAATTGACGACAAACCAAAGGGATCGCCTGAAGTTTTTGTAGGCGGGGGATCTTCTGACATAGGCGAGGTTTCTTTAGTTGTGCCCCTTACAACTCTGAGATTCCCAACTTCTGCCCCAGGAGCTATAGGGCATCACTGGACTACTACTGCAGTAACCGGTTCTACTATTGCTCATAAAGGGGTGATAGCGGGAGCCCAGGTAATGGCGGCAACTGCAATAGAATTACTGACTAATCCTGACAAAGTGGCTGAGATAAAAGCAGAGTTCAAGAAGATGCAGGAAGAGCACTTCTATAACTACAAGAACGATGGTAAGAGTCTAATACTCGATGAAAACGGGGAAGCCCAATTTGAATCCTACTTACCTTATCTATTTGCCAGGGCAGGAAAATACGAATATGATCCCGAAAATGGCAAGTTCTTCGTCCCGGAAGGTAAGGAGGTTGCCCCACCAGTAGGATTCTTAAGTGAGCAAATGGCCAAGTATCGTCCGCATATGGCTAAGCATTATAAGACTCCCAAGTGGTACGATGGGCCGGAGATTATAACGGAATAAATAAGAAGACCTTTAACACCGCTTTTGTATGTTTTGCTGAAAAGACGGCTCCTGGCGTTGATGCCAGAAGCCGTCTTTTGTCGTAAGATATGAGTTGTTACAGTTAATTGGTTTATCTCTTGATGCTGGGTTAACGGTTGGGGTGAGTTGACATCATACCAAATCTAAATAGGAGAGAACGCAACATGACTATTGATACGAAATTAGAAAATTTAAAGTTAAGGTTTGCAGAAAAAAGCGATGTTCCACTAATTTTAGCGTTTATTAAGGAACTTGCCGACTACGAAAACTTATCAAGTGAAGTTGTGGCAACTGAAGAGATTTTAGCCGAATCATTATTTGAGAAAAAGGCTGCTGAAGTTATTATTGGAGAGTACAATAATAAACCTGTAGCTTTTGCATTGTTTTTTCACAACTTCTCTACCTTCTTGGGGAGGCCAGGTATTTACTTAGAAGATTTATACGTCAAACCTGAGATGAGGGGCAAAGGAATAGGGACAATTATGCTCTCTTTTCTTGCTAAGCTTGCGCTAGAAAGGAATTGTGGCAGGCTAGAATGGTGGTGCCTAGACTGGAACCAGTCAGCCATTCAATTTTATAAACAAATGGGTGCAGTCCCCATGGACGAATGGACCGTATTTAGAGTTCATGACACCGCTTTGAACAGATTAGCTTCGAGATTTGATGAGTAAACTCTAAGCTGTTTGCAATTATTCTCGGGGGCCCGGGGCGTTTGGCTTACTGCATATTGTTGGAAAAAAAGCGTTTGCAGGGGGATGGGGCGCTCCGCCCTTTTTGCTGATATTGCTTTTCAAATAAAGTCAAATAGTAAAGGAGACGATCCTGTCGAGTCGTCTCCTTTTCCTTCTGCAGGGGCTACCCTAGTTAAAACCACCATCCCAGACCGGCAGGTTTTCTAAAAACTCGCTTTGAACACCCGGAACGTAGAAGACACCAAAGGTTTTCAGCCCGTTTTCTAACTCCATGGTTGGCATCTCAACCAAAAACTTATAGTAGGGCATGAACACACTGTCAAGCCGGCCAGTGCGGTATATCAATTCCACACGCGCAATATACTCTTCGCCCGGAAATGCTTCGGGAACGGTTGTTATATAATGCCTATCCAGCAGAAGCTGGCGGGCCTCTGTGGCTGTGATTAGGGGATAATCGCCGATCTTTTGCGACAGATCTGGGGCGTAAAGGCTAATTGCGCCCAGATCACCCGCATCGGTTGCTGAGAAATAGAGCCGATTAAAGTTGTAATTGAGTATGCGATCGGTGAGACTGCCTGCGTTGTCAAAAACGAAGGTGCCGAGACGGGTGAGCGCTCCATCGTAGGTGTAGCTGGCTGTCAGATCATACCCGGGTGTGGTTATGCCCAAGCAAGAGCCATACTGGGAAAAGAGGTATTGGGTAATGGCAAAAGCCTGTTCAGGGGAAGCTCCATAGGTAAAGCTATAGCCGTCAGGTAAAGGTAAACCTCTGTTGTAGATAGTGCCGTCAATTGCTTTGTACAGGTATTCGAAAGAGATGGTCAAGCTGTTGTAGTTGCGGAGCTTGCCGATTTGCTTGGCTAAATGAGCCCTTTCTGGGGCCAGTGTCATATAGATATGCCCGTCCTTTTGCACTTCAATTTCGACACCGTCACATCTAGCAGTTGCCTGAAATATATTCCCCTCTTGCTCCAGTGGGGGGTCTGTATGCAGTGATGCTACTTTCAGTCCTAATAGATTGGCGATCTTCTCTGCTTCAGCCAGCATCTCTTGGGCAGATAAACCGCTTACTGGTGCGCCTGCGCTGTCATATTCATTGGGGTTAGTAAACACGGGCAGGGTTGGGAGGTGATTATCCTCTGTCCAGGGGTTGCCGTTCTGCAATTCGCTGACATCATAGCAAGTCGGAAGGATCAGTTGTTGGAACGGGATCATCTTCTGTCTCAGGGTTACTGTCCGGTAATTCACTGACATTATGGTCTGAAGTGCCGGCAAAGCCGGAGGGCTCCTGCCCGGTATTTACCGTGGAATTTGGAAGTTCGAAGGGATCAATGGGGGAATTGGGCTGTGTCTGCTGCAACCACAGCGGTATGACTATAAGTAGACAGGCAGCGACAACGGCACCAAGAGATGCCCACCTGACCCAAGTTCGTCTGTTGAGTTTGGTTGTTGTCAGCTGGACGTCAGCGTCAACGATGATATTGTCATCAATTTGACCGATGTAGTCCAGCAATCTTTCGGGTTTCATATGCTCACTCCCTCCTTTTGGAGATAGGCTCTAAGCTTGTTACGTGTTCGGAAAAGCATCGACTTTACTTTGCTTTCGCTCATTTGTAAACGTGTCGCAATGGCTTGAATGGAGTCGGCGTACCAATATCGCCTTACGAACACGATCCTGCTTTCGCTATCCAAGGACAGCAGAAAGGAGTTGATGGCCCCGATGACCAAGCTGGCTTCGTATTCTTTCTCCACATTACTGGTTGATGGTATGCACTCTTCCAACTCGCTGTATATCAAGGCCATATTGTCGCCGCCGCGCTTCTTTCTTCTTTGTTCTTTATATTTGTTCAGCGAAAGATTGCGGGTGATTTTGCCTAAGTAGGCGCGAAAGTTTGCCGGGCGTTGGGGGGGTATAGTGTCCCACGCGATACGATAAGTATCATTCACACATTCTTCTGCATCCTCGTGACTCTGTAAAATGTTAATGGCTATGCTAAAGCAGTAACCCCCGTACTTTTTGTCAGTTTCTCTAATGGCCGATTCGGATCGCCCCCAATACAAAGCGAGTAGCATATCGTCATCCATCTCTATGCCCCCTTGAGTTTTTTGCCCCTCACCTATAAAGACAACAAAAAAACGAATTCGTTGCATTGCTAGGTAGAATTATTTAAAAACTGAACACACATGTTTGACGTCGGCGGTATGTTTACAATCTGATGACCTCAACTAACTTTAGTATAGCAACTTAAGGGTAAGGGGCGTTTGCCAGTTAGGGAATGAGCAGCAGGAATCCTTAAGAGGGTGAAGGATTTCGGTGGGGTATGAAGAAATTTCTCCATAGAAGTAGGTAGTGGGGTAAATACCCACAGTGTAATAGACTAAAATTACGATGATAGGAGGTTGATTAACCAATGGATCGTATCAAACTTATTGAAGAACTATCTAATGCCTTCGGGCCATCCGGTTTTGAGGATGAGGTAGTAGATGTTGTCGTCAAACATGCCGAGGGACTGGATGTTGAAGTCGACCCGATGAACAATGTTTATGCCCGTCTGAAGGGGAACACCGGTAATCGGCCGGTATTTATGCTGGATGCCCACACCGACGAGGTCGGTTTTATTGTTCAATCCATTACAGCTAAAGGCCTACTTCGCATCCTGCCCCTCGGTGGTTGGGTGACTACCAACATCCCAGCCCATACGGTGTTAGTCAGAAACAGTAAAGGTCAGTTGATTAGAGGTATTACCACATCTAAGCCGCCCCATTTTATGAGTCCCGCCGAGAGAGAGAAGCCACTGGCCATAGACGATATTTATGTGGATGTAGGTGCCACTAGTCGGCAAGAAGTTGTGGAACACTTTGGCATCGAGCCGGGCGACCCGATTGCACCGGATGTTACTTTTTCATATAACGAGCAGACCGGCGTCATGTTGGGCAAAGCCTTTGACAACCGCCTGGGTTGCCTCTGCATTTTAGAGGTCATGAAGCGGCTTAAGGATGAAAAGCTGAGCGTGGATGTGGTGGGTGCCTTTGCCGCCCAGGAAGAAGTAGGTACCCGTGGTGCCGAGGTGACAGCTAGAACGGTAAAGCCCGATCTGGCCATCGTCTTCGAGGGCTCGCCCGCCGATGACCTCTATTATGATGAATTCACTGCCCAGGGATGCCTGAAAAAGGGAACCCAGATCCGCCATTTGGATCGTTCCATGGTCAGCAATCCGCGCTTCATTAACTATGCTAAGCAGTTGGCCAAAGACAAAGGTATCGCCTATCAGAGTGCAGTCCGCTCCGGCGGTGGTACCAACGCGGGTAAGATCCATCTCTCCAATAAGGGTGTGCCGACGCTAGTGCTAGGCATTCCAGTCAGGTATGCCCACACCCACTATGGATATTCTGCAGACGTGGATATCGATGCCACCGTGGATTTGGCCGTTGAAGTAATCAAAGGCCTCACCGATGAAAAGGTGAAGGAGCTGTTGGGGCAGAAGTAGCTATGTTGCTTGTACTTACGAGCTAGAAATGAGCGGTATTCGCATGTATCCGAATACCGCTTTTTAGTGCAGTCGTCGACAGGCGGCTGCTTTCTTACTTTGTTAAGTCCTAATCGCCAGGAAGCAGGATGCGTCCTTTATCTGGCTAATAAGAAGGTCATGGAATAGTTCTGTGCGGAGGTGGCGTAATGAACGTCTGGCAGATTGCGTGTGGGGACGGCGGTAGGGACTACTCAGATCTCTTTTTAAAGT
>JAMNZE010000060.1:0-3795 GCA_023622465.1 Bacillota bacterium
GGCGCTATAATGGTGTATCTTTAAGACCTGGCCGCATTTTAGCTAATCCCCATTTTGCCATCCTGGTCAATGGCCGTTTGGCCGGGTGGATCGGCTATGAGCGACGGCGGCCTGGTGTCTATGAAATAGCCCATTTATCGGTGCTACCCCGTTTCCGGAGGAGTGGCTTGGGGAAAAGGGCTACCGTGCGGATGCTAGCCCAGGTCCGTAGGACTGGGGGGCAAGTGGTTTATGCCCGCATCCGGCGCTCCAATTATGCCCCTCAATGTCTGTTGCGTAAGTTGGGCTTCAGGAGGGTGAAGGGGGGGCGCGTTTGTAAATTTGCTAAGAGAATATAATCGTGACAAGTCTTTGGGCTTACGGTAAAATCAGGCTAGCAGGAAGAAATGTGGTGATTAAAATGAAACGTATGCTTACTTTGCTGGCCTTTGTAACCGTACTAGCCCTTACTATCGGTGGTTGCACCCCTATTGCCCAAGAACCCAACCTGCCAGCGGATAATCCGGAGCCCCTGCCGGAGCCCGAGCCCGAGCCTACGGAGCCGGACCCCTATTTAATCCTAGTCAACGCCGATAATCCCCTGGTAGGAGATCTGGAGCTTGAATTAAAAACTATCCAAGGCAACTTTAAGTTGGAGGAGAAGGCGGCCGACGCCTACTTACAGATGAAGGAAGCGGCTAAGGCCGATGGCATCTCGCTGTTGGTGGTTTCCGCCCACCGTCCAGTGGCTACCCAGGAACGGCTATACAAGAATAAGGTGCAGGAGTATGTGAACAAAGGCTATTCCGAAACCGAGGCGGCAACGGTGGCTGCAACTATTGTAGCCCGTCCGGGAACCAGCGAACACCATACCGGTTTAGCGGTAGACATCGTTACTCCCGATTTCCAGCGTCTAGTGGCGGCCTTTGCCGACACGCCGGCGGGCAAATGGCTGGCGGCCAATGCCCATAAGTACGGCTTTGTGCTGCGGTATCCTAAGGATAAAACCGATATTACCGGCATCATTTATGAACCGTGGCATTTCCGCTACGTGGGATTAGAACACGCCCAATATATGTACGAGAACAACCTATGTTTAGAGGAGTATTTGGCGTTAATCGATTAACAAACCTATAGGTCTAGGAGCTGTTCAAAAATGTCTTTGCGAACAGCTCCATTTCTATGGAATTGATTGACAACTTTCTTGTCGAAATATATACTCGTTATGTGTCTAGTGAAAGATTTCCCGTGTAGAATCTTGGGGAACCCCATCACATCTAGGAGGTAGATGCAGTGAAATTGCAAGGAAAAGTGGCCATCGTAACTGGGGCTAGTGCTGGCATGGGCAGAGATATCGCCTACTACTATGCGCAAGAAGGGGCAAAGGTGCTGGCAGTAGCTCGCCGCAAGGAACGTTTGGAAGCTCTCGCCGATGAAGCTAAGGGCTTGCCCGGCGAAATCGTGCCCTTTGTTGCCGACATGTCGGACAAGCAGCAAGTTGAAGCTATGATCGATGAAGCTATCAAGGTTTTTGGCGGTTTAGATATTCTAGTCAACAATGCGGGTATCATGGATGATTTTAGTCCTGTGGGCCATGTGGATGACGAAATGTGGGAGCGGGTTCTAGGCGTTAACCTGTATGGTCCCTTTTATGCCTGCCGTAAAGCGGTGCAACATTTTGAGCAGGCTAACGGCGGTGTGATTATCAATGTGGCCTCTATCGGTGGCCTTTACGGTGGACGTGCCGGTGCCGCCTATACGGCTTCTAAGCACGGGCTGGTGGGGCTGACCAAGAATATCGGCTATATGTATGCTCAAAAGAATATTCGCTGCAACGCTATTTGCCCCGGCGGCATTGAGACTGAGATTGCTACCGGTGCCTATATGAGCAATGTCAATGAATGGGGTATGAACCGGGCCCTGGCGGGCACAGGAGCCAACCCCCGCTATGGTAAAGGTAGTGAAATTGCTACCATTGCCGTCTTCTTAGCTAGTGACGATGCCAGCTATGTCAACGGCCAGTGTATAGCTGTTGATGGCGGTTTTACCGCCTATTAGTGGCTTGACACTAGTAGCAGAGCAGATGCTGGGGTGGTAAATTGCATAACCGACGGAGCGAATCAAGCCAGCAGAATAAAGAAGTCATCGATGTTGTAGCCGCCTTGATTTGGCAGCAGGATAAGTTCTTGATTTGCCAACGCCCACCTCATAAGGCAAGAGGAATGTTGTGGGAGTTTGTAGGTGGTAAGGTAGACCCGGGGGAGACTAAAGAACAGGCCCTCATCCGCGAATGCCGAGAAGAACTGGGCGTTACTCTCGCGGTGGGGGATGTGTTCATGGAGGTGTTGCATGCCTACCCCGACATCACCGTCCGCCTGACCCTGTTTAATGCAACTATTGCTGCCGGTACTCCCCAGTGCTTGGAACATAATGATATACGCTGGATTACCGTCGCTGAAATCCCCCAGTATGAGTTCTGTCCCGCCGATGAAGAGATAATAAAGAGGCTGCAAGGCCTAGAGTAGGGTTTGAAAAGGGGCTGTCGCAAAATTTTTTGCGACAGCCCCTCTTTATGGGTGAATTAAATTCGCACCGCCTGCCCTAGGCGCAGGAAATAGAGATAACGCTCCTTAACCGGCAAACCGAGCAGGGTGGTGATTGCCCGCCCATAGAATTCCATCTGCACTCGGTAAGCGGCAGCGACCTTATCTATTGTATCCTTAGTAACCTGGTCCGACTTGAAGTCGATCAATACGGCCTGCTCACCTTCCCGCATTACGCAGTCCACAATACCCTGCACGAAAACCTGTTCCTCGGCGGCTTCCGGCCCATAGAGTTCGCTGGCTGGCAGCCGCAAGCTAAAGGGCAGTTCGCGCCAAACCTGGTCCGCCTGTCGCAGCCGGTGCCCCAGTTCGCTCTCCAGAAAACCTATGACCAGATCCAGGTCGATATGGGCGGCCATTTCCGGGCTTAACAGCTCATTGGCCACCATATTCGCCTGTAACTGCTCTAAATAGGCGAGGGTGGGCGCCTGCTGCAGATCCACGTGCTGTAGCAGCAGGTGGATGGCGGTCCCCAATTCGGTGGGCGTCGGGCCCGCCTGTTGTTGCAGGAAGGCCGGCCGCAGAGACGGTGGCCGTTGCCAGCGGATAGGGGCCGCTTCCTCGTCATGAGTTTCAAAGCGCCGTTTCAGCTCACTAACGGTCACTTTTATATGTTTACCCTGTAAGTGGGCGTAGGGGTATTCCCAACTTAGGCGTTCCGCCACCGCCTGGCTCCAGCCCTTATCGGGCAAAGCTTGGTATCGGGCCAGGCTGGCCAACTCGGGTGATTCGGGCTCGCTGCTGGCGCTATCGGTCAAATCGGCCGGGTCAATCAGGTGCAAACGCCAGCGAGACGGGTCCTTTTGGCAACGGGGATGGCTTTCTACTCCCAAGCTGCTAGCCACATCCGGGTGACCAACTAGGGCTGGCCCCACCCAATCTAGAAACCGGCGGGCCTGAACTAGGGCATGGTCGGGCAATGCTCCCTGGGAATTACGGGGCAAGGCCGCCGTTTCCAGCCATTTCTCTATAGTGCGGTCCCGATTACGCACGAGCGCGAGTAAGGGCCACATACAGCACCCGCAATTCCTCCGACAGAGACTCTAAAAGTAGCCGTTGCTCAATCAACAGGCGGGGTAAGGTGGGGTACTTAACCCTGTTCTCTAGATCTACCGCCATGGGTCCCAGTCCCAATTCCTTATGGACCAGCAAGTCCCGTTGCAAATCCCGCAAATTAAACTGGTTACCCATTCCCCCCACAAAGACAACGGGA
>JAMNZE010000126.1:0-4997 GCA_023622465.1 Bacillota bacterium
GCTAACGTTTCCCTGTTTCCTGCCAAGGACGGCACCGCCTACTATGAGTACTCAGCCAACACTTTTAAATCGCTACCGCTGGCGGCCAAGGAAAAGGGCTACGCCACGGCTGTGATGCATCCTTTCCGTCCCGGCTTTTGGAATCGGCCATCTATGTATAAAGCGCTAGGCTTCGATACTTATTTGAACCAACAAGACTTTGAGCATGATGAAATCTTCGGCATGGGGCTGGCCGACCATTCCTTCTATCGGCAAGCGGTGGCCAGAATGAAAGAGATGCCCCAACCCTTTTATACTTTCTTAATTTCTCTAAGCAGCCATTTTCCCTTTACTGACCCTAAGGTTGATCTTAGGGATCGGCTGGATCTGGGCCCCTTTGCTGGCACCCTCTTGGGCAACTTTCTGTTGAATGCCCATTATGCCGATGAGGCCGTTGGCGTGCTCATCGAGGAATTAAAAGCGGCGCAGCTCTGGGACAATTCGGTCGTCGTTTTCTACGGGGATCATCACGCCATTCCTGAAAAACAAAATCATCTATTAGCCCAGCTGCTTTACGGTAAGGAAGAACTGGACCCGGTGGAGTGGCAAGAAGCGCAAAAGGTAGTAATGATGATGCACTTCCCGGGAGAGGAAATAAAGGGGCAGCAGACTCTGGTGGCAGGCCAGATCGACCTATTTCCTACCCTAGCAAACCTACTAGGATTTGATTGCCCCTATACTTTAGGACAGGACCTCCTTAATGCGGACGCCGGCTTCGTCTGTTTCCGTAACGGAAACTGGCTAAACGACGAGGTAGTCCATTTCCGCACTACCAATGAAGTCATGGACCGCCAAACAGGAGAAACGCTGCCGCTGGCCGATTATGAAACACTGGCGGCCCTAGCCGAAGAAAAACTGCGGATCTCCGACCTGACATTGGAGCACGACCTAATAAAAAAGTGGCAAACTGGGGTCAATGAATAAAGACCCCAGTTTTTTGTACGAACAGGGAACATTTTTCCTCCTGTAGCGTCCTATTTATGTAATAGATTTGTAATGCAAAGGAGGTCACTTGCATGTGGCGAAAACAGCTGGCAGTACTGTTGGCAGTAGTTTTAATCACAACCGGCCTAAGCCCCACCATTGCTAACGCCGACTCACCGATGAAATTGGAACAAGCCATTCGGCTGGCCAAAGCCGCTTTCCCTCAACTGGAGTTGGAGAAGGCCGACTTTATCTCCGACTTTGTTGTCCAGGAGGATAAACCGGTTTGGCAACTAACCTGGAGTGCCGACGACGGCATGAGGGTCCGGATAGCGGTCCACGCCATTAGTGGACGCATCTTGGAGTATAACCACTGGGAACAAACGACGGAAGAAGATTTGCCGCCTCTCCCCAAACTGTCGGAAGAAGAAGCCTTAGCTAAGGCAGAAGCCTTCCTAAAGCGATTAGCACCAGAGGAGTTTGCCCAATGCCGTTATCAACCGGGCCAACCTTTACGTCCCTATTTACGGGAACGCAATCATCACCTAACATACAACTTTAACTTCCAACGCTATGCCAACGACATACCTTTCAACTACAACGGCTTAAGAGTTAGCACCGGGAGAAACGCCTAAACCAATTTTAGTCTACCAGGCACCTAAAATTAACATTATCACTGTCGATGCTTTCACCGGTGAAATTCTTGCTCCCTCACTATCGGTTCCCCCGGTCGCTAGAGATGCAGAATACGGAAAAGCCGCCGCAGACGAACTATCACCGGCCGAACTAAAGGAGGTAGCCCTGGTGGAGGGGTTGCTTACCCAGGAGGAAGCGGAAACCAAGGCCAGAGAAATATTTGCCATCGAAGACACCTATAAGGTACAAGACGCCCGTCTGATGGCCAACTGGCAATTCCCGGAGCAACGGCAATGGCACCTGTCTTTTGCCACCGAGGACGAGGAGCAAAGATCACATGTGGCGGTCACACTGGATGCGGAAACGAGTGAAATTTATCGTTACTACACCACCCTACCCTGGGAAAAATATGAGAACAAGGGCACCCTTAGTTGGGATGAAGCCGAAAAATTGGCCCGTGATTATCTACGCAAAATGAATCCGGCTAAGGCCCAGCAGGTAGAGCTGGTCAAACCCGAGACCATTGACCAGGAAGAAAACCAACTTCTCTACTATTTCACCTACCGACGTTTAGTCAATGGCATCCCCTTCCCTCAAAACGGCTTTAATGTAACCGTTTATGCGGGCGACGAACCGGCTATTACCTCGTACAACTTGAACTGGCAAGAACTTAAGTTCCCCGGTAAGCAAGGCGCCCTCTCTTTAGAGCAAGCCCATGCTAAGTTGCGCCAAACCTACCCGTTCCGTTTGGAATACCGGGTTCCAGAACAGGGCGTGCGGCCTTTGCCTGTTGAGGGAGTAGCCACTGCTGCCAATGCGGCCAACAGAGGGAGCAAGGTGAGCAACCCCATCAGCTTGGTCTATACACAAGCCCCGGTGCCCAGCACCATGTTTAGAGCCACCGATGGGCAACCGCTAAATTATCAAGGCGAACCTATACAGGAAGATGTTATCACCCTACCGAAAGATATCGCTGGCCACCCGGCGGAACAAGACATAGCCTATCTAGCTAAGGTAGGGATTCTACCGGTTCCCACTAATGGCAAATACCGCCCCGACGAGGTCGCTTCCACCGGCGATTGGTTAGAACTATTGGCCAACGCTATGGGTAGCAGCAGCGACCAGCAGATGGACCGCTTAACCAAAGGGCAGGCTAGCGACAAGAATCAGCCGCTGAAACGGGAGGAGCTGGCCCTATATGCCATTCGAGCCCTGGGCCACGATCGAATTGCCTCCATGTCGGATATTTTCTTCATTGCAGTTCCCGATGCCGATGAAGTCAGCGAAGAATATACCGGCCATGTGGCTATCGCACTGAAGTTGGAGCTATTACAACTGCGGGAGGGCAATTTTGCCCCTCAGGCTACAGCTACTCGGGCCGAGCTGGCTACCGCTCTCATGCAAATGTTCCGTCTCGAGAGGTAAAAGCTAAAAAAATAGACCAGAGCTACCAGCAGCTCTGGTCTATTTTTCTTTTTAACGAACACCACCGCCGCCTCCGCCGCCACCAAAGCCGCCACCACCGGAGAAGCCGCCTCCGAAACCGCTGCCGGAAGACCGGGTGCTAGTTGCCGCCCTTATCGATTGGGCCATAGTACTGGACAGGGCAGTGAAGCTGTTGGTAAAGCCCAGTGGATTAGCTCTTCTAGCCATGGGCCAATAATACCAGCCATAGCCAAAGCGATAAGTTCCGTCGGTCAGATTGGGATAAACCAGCTCCAACTGTTTCATCACTTCTTTAGCCACACCGAGGGTTACCGCATAAACCAGATAGTGCTCCCAGATGACTAGCGAAGGTATGGTGTGCCGCTCCATCTGAGAAAAGTGGAGCAGAAAGCGCCTAAAAGCTTGCCAACGAACATAATCTTCTTGCCCGCTGGGAGAACGACGATTGAGAAAAAGGGGTACGATAAAAAGAATTATGGTGGCCGGAACCAAGCCAAACATGGCCAGTGGTGCCCAGATTACGGCTGGCACCATTAGCAGCATGGTCAATAGAGCACCGATCCACAACTGCGTCCGCGCCCGGGTAATCTCGGGCCCGTTATCGAAGAATTCATGGCGCTCCGCTTCGAAACGTACCAAGCCGATCCAGCCTTGCCAAAAGGAGCGGAACTCCCCTTGATGCTTCTTAGCATAGGCTTCAATATCATCAAAGGAAACCCGGTTGGCATCGGGCTCGTTACTAGCTGCTTTGCCTACTGTAGAAAAGATAAACTTCAAAGCGTCAACTTCATGGGCTGCCAAATCGGCCGCTTCTTTCTCTTGCCGCGTCAAATAGTAGGTGGTTTCACTTGTGCTGCGTAGCAGCCCCCGTTTTTCAACCACCGCCTCTTCAATACGCAGGTATCCCCGCCGCGCTAGATCGAGTATGGTAGCCGTAAAATCATCGGTGGTAGGATCACCATGACGCCATAATACGGCTAATTCGGCCGGGCTATACTCACCGGGCAGCTCTCGATAGTAGTCACCATCAAAGGTGGTGGGATGAGGACGTCCCCCTAAGCGCCAACAACGGGCGGCCCAATAGACTGCGAAAACAAGGGCCACCACAGCTCCCGCCAAACCGGCGAAACTCAGCGCCCGTTCACGGTTCGCGCTGCGAGCCCACTGGTTTTCCTCCGCCAATATCTGCTCTAAAGCCTGCCGATGGGTACGCTGGGCGTGCTCCCCACTGATTAAACTGGTAGGGAAGGTAACGCGCCCCTCCAGAAAAGTGTGAGCCGGCAGCTTCTCGATGGACCATTTGACTTGTCGAGGTCCAACAATCTCCACTTCACCATGGAGAGGCCCGTGCCCCCAAGCCCGTAGATCCGATTGTTCCGCACCCTCAGGTAGAGTGAGAGTCACGGACACCTGGTCTACTCCATAATCCCACTGGTCTCCCACAAATTGATAGTAAAGTTCGGCTACATCATCGTGTAGCTTAACTTGGCCTAATACACGATAACTGATAACAAAAGTGCGCGTCTCATCGGTCGCCGCATAACTCCAGTCAATGTAAAGCCGCCGCCCTTCGTCTAACACGTAAAAGGTGTTTTCCGGGCCATAAGTTGTAGCTCCCGGAATAAAGCGGTAAGGCTTGTCTATCTCACCCACCCTTACATCCTCAATAGTGACTCCCGGCTCCTTGTTGATCCATTGGTACATACCGGTAAAAGTACCATCAAAACGGGCCGTGCGGTATTCGGTAATCACTAAAGAACCATCGCTAAGTATTTCGGCATCAATTCTGAGCTCGGTAAACCTTACAGAGCGGGCTGCCGCCCCTTGGGGTGAAATGCACAGCGTAAGGAATAGAGCTAATAGAAGACCGGAGCACAAGCGTAACCAGATTTTAGGCCTGCTGCTCTGTTTCATTGGGCCACCCCTACTTGAAATCGACGTTGACAGGCCCC
>JAMNZE010000102.1:0-3923 GCA_023622465.1 Bacillota bacterium
CCTCCCTTGTATTTTATAAGTCATATAAAAACAAAATCCCCCACTATTGTGAGGGACGGGAAAACCGCGGTGCCACCCTACTTGGTCCAAAAATAGACCCAGCTTTTCTACAGATAACGGCTGCCCCGGTTCCAGTTTCCTGACCTGCTCACAAGTGGAATGCCTCCCAGCGCCACGGTTTGCACCAACCACCGCGTCTCTTTAGCTGCACCTTCTAGAGGCAACTTCTTGGTCATCGCATTTATCAATTTCTCAGATTTGGGCTAGTATATCATTGTTCCCCGGCGGATGCAAGCCGCAGTTGTTGGCTTAACCGTAGGTTTTTCAAGCTTTCCCCAAAAAAAGTCCTCTTATTCCTAGACCAATCGGCCATTGCACCTGTATCGGCAGGTGATATAAACTAAAGGTAGAAAATATAAAAGATTAAGTAGCCAATAAGAAAGGAGTGACCGTCTTGAAAGAACGCCTTTCGGCCCGTGCTAAACAGATTAGTCCGTCGGTTACTTTAGCAATTGATGCCCAGGCCAAGCAGATGGCCGCTGACGGCATCGACGTGATCAGTTTTGGTGTTGGCGAGCCCGATTTCGACACCCCCGCCCACATCCGGCAAGCAGGTATCGATGCGATCAACAGTGGCTTTACCCGTTACACGGCAGCTTCGGGTATAGTGGATCTTAAGAAAGCTATATGCGAGAAATTCGAGCGAGATAATGGTCTCACCTACACACCGGACCAAATTGTCGTTTCTAACGGCGCAAAACATTCCCTGTATAATGCCCTACAGGTGCTAGTAGAAGACGGCGATGAGGTCATTGTCCCTGTTCCCTACTGGGTCAGTTATACCGAAATGGTTAAGCTGGCCGGCGCCACCCCCGTATTGGTGGAGGCCAAGGAAGAAAACGATTTCAAATTGCGAGTCGAAGATTTAGAGGCGGTTGTAACCGCTAAGACCCGCGCCCTGATACTCAACAGCCCCAGCAATCCCACCGGCATGGTATATAACGAAGCCGAACTCCAGGCTATCGCCGATTTTTGCCTCAAGCATGATCTCTTTGTCATCTCCGACGAGATTTATGAAGAACTGGTTTATGACGGCATCAAACATTATAGTATTGCCACCGTCGAGCCCAAGATAAAAGATTTCACCATCATCGTCAACGGCATGTCCAAAGCCTTCGCTATGACCGGCTGGCGTATCGGTTATACCGCTTCCCATGCGGATATAGCTAAAGCTATGGGCAGCTTGCAGAGCCATTCTACCTCTAACCCTAATTCTATTGCCCAAAAGGCCAGTGTGGCCGGTCTAACCGGGTCTATGGAGCCGGTGCATGCTATGGTGGCCGAATTTGCTAAGCGGCGAGACTTCATGGTGGAGCGGGTCAATCAGATTAAAGGGCTCTCCTGCCGCAAACCCCAGGGTGCCTTCTACGTCATGGCTAACGTGAAAGAGCTGATGGGCCAGACCATCGGCGGTGAAAAAATACAAGACGACTTGCAGTTAGCCTCCGTCTTATTGAATAAGGCCCATGTGGCCGTTGTGCCCGGCACTGCCTTCGGTGCCCCCGGTTATATGCGCCTATCCTACGCCACTTCCATGGAAAAGATCAAGGAAGGCCTCGATCGAATCGACCAGCTTATTAATGGCTAATTGCTCTCTGCCTGGCCCCAACATTACTGCTAAGGTATGGGGCAGAGCCTACTAAACAGCCTGAACCGAGGGGCTCTCACAATCAGGTGCTTACCCGTATCGGAAGCATACACGCCGAGTTCTGGCACAGCTGCACTAGTATAACCGCAGCCAGCGAAAGTCACCGGGCTGTTCGCAAAAGCAGTTTTTTGCGAACAGCCCCCTTTTACCCTCTTAAATCCTATGATCGGCCAACTGTTTTCGCAAAGCTTGTCTGGCCCTATACAGGCGACAACGAACCGAATCTATGGAGCATTCAAAGGCCTGGGCCAGTTCTTCGTAGGACAAGCTTTTGATATACTTGAGAATAAGTAGATTTCGATAAATCTCCGGCAAGCGAGCCAATGCTTGCTCTAAGGAGCGGCGCAGGTCCTGCAGTTCAAGGTGGTGCCCAATGTCATCGCCAACGGCTAGGCCCGGTTCCGCCGGTTGCAACTCATTAAAAGATACCTGATGCCAACGGGCATCACGTCGGCAACGGTCCTTATGCACATTAGCCATGATACGCTGCACCCAGGTGGCAAAGGAAGCCTCACCCCGGAATTGGGGCCAAGCGTGATAGGCTTTCATGAGTGCTTCTTGCACCAGATCCTCTGCTTCCTGCCAACTACCCGTTAGGGCACGAGCCCGGAGGCGTAGTTTATCCCAGCAGGCCTGTAAGGCTTGCTCGAAGGACTGCGCCGTTGCTTCCAGATTCATCGTGATCACTCCTGTATGTTTTTCCAACGCTTGCCTATAATTAAAGTACAAACGCAAGCTGTCATGCAACCGTCACTTGAACACCCGCAACACTAACCTGCTGCGGGCAATAGACTATTGTTAAAGGAATTGATTGTTGTGCCAAAGGCCAAAGAGAAAGAACAACCAAGCAAACAGACAAGCCCTATAAAACGCTTTTTTAAGCGGGCCTTCATCACCGGCGTAGCCCTCGTGGCTATTG
Source organism: Bacillota bacterium (assembly GCA_023622465.1). GTDB lineage: Bacteria > Bacillota > UBA994 > UBA5500 > UBA5500 > UBA5500. The sequence goes on from JAMNZE010000102.1 coordinate 2,628, forward strand.
CCTTTGTTTTGCTGGCCAGCTATATTGTCTTCTGGCCCTTTGAAGTAAAAACACCGGAGCGGACAACTAACGTTTTGGCCGACGATGGTCAATTGCTCACCAGCATCTACATAGAAAATCGACGCCCCGTTCCCCTCTCGGCCATTGCCCCCGAATTCTTAGATGCGGTCATAGCCGTGGAGGATAGCCGCTTTTACCAACATCGGGGCATCGATTTTCTTCGCCTGGGCAAAGCCATCTTGGTCAACATCCAAACTCGCTCCAAAGCGCAGGGGGCTAGTACTATCACCCAACAGTTGGCACGCAACCTATACTTAACCCTGGAGAAAAAATATAGCCGTAAAATTATGGAAGCCATCCTGGCTCTGCAGCTGGAACAGCATCTCACGAAAGACGAGATTCTAGAACTTTATGTTAACCAGATCTACTACGGACATGGTTTGTACGGTATTCAAAATGCGGCGCGCTTTTATTACGGAAAAGATGCGGCCGATCTCACCCTGGCCCAATCCACCATGCTGGCCGGTATCATTCGGGTGCCCGAAGCCTACTCCCCTATCAACCATTTTGAAACGGCCCGCAAACGGCAGCGGGTGGTGCTCAACCGCATGGTAGCCACCGGCAAACTCACCGCCGAAGAAGCCGATGCGGTTTTCGAGCGCGAAGACGAGGTAAGGCCGGTAGCCCAACAACCGCAAAATATCTCGGCCGGCTATGTGCGAGGGGCAATCATCAAACACCTGGATGACCGTTACTTAAATGGTGCCCAATTCGCCTACAAGGGCGGCCTTACGGTGCAAACCACCATCAATCGGGAACTGCAAGCGGCGTTCAGGAAGGTTTAGATGCTCTAGTGAAACAGGGCCTTTTACGCCTTGATGCGGAAGGGAAACCGGTGGCCGACGTGGCACTGGTGGCCCTCAATCCCCGCACAGGTGAGATTAAAGCCATGGTGGGCGGCAAGAACTACCGGGAGAGCACCTTCAACCGGGTTTATGCCAAACGGCCCCCCGGCTCGGCTTTCAAGCCCATCCTTTATCTTGCGGCAGGGCAAGGTAACCCTAGCCACCCCTATCCTCTGTGCCCCTGAGGTATTTGAGATTCCCGGGCAGAAGGAGCCCTGGGAGCCTAAAGACTTCGGTGGCCGCTATCATGATCGGGAACTGAGCGTGCGAGAGGCCATAACCATTTCCGACAACGTCATTGCCGCCAAGGTGATGCGCGATGTGGGCCCTACCCAGGTGGTAGAGTTGGCTAGAACGCTTGGCATTCCTCTGCAAGCCCAGGATGCGGTGC
>JAMNZE010000037.1:0-17107 GCA_023622465.1 Bacillota bacterium
GCTCAAGCTTTGGGGCGAATTGCCGCCCGACCGGTGTATGCCTATCCGCCGGGAGTACCCCTGGTCTACCCGGGGGAGGTTATTGATGGCAACCTACTGGCCTATGTGGAGGCACTTACCTCCCGAGGAGGATATTTAACCGGTCTACAACAGGGTGCATGGATTGTTGTAGCCGAAGCATAAGGAATGATAGCATGCCCTTTATTACCTTTGAAGGTGTGGATGGAGCAGGGAAAACGACCCAAATCCGACTGTTGGCGGCCCAGTTAGAGCGGCTAGGTTATTCGGTTTTATTGACCCGTGAGCCAGGAGGCACGGAACTGGGCAACCTTATACGGCATATGGTGCTAAAGAGGGATGATACACCGATTAGCCCCATGGCAGAAATGGCACTGATAGCTGCGGCCCGGGCCCAGCATGTGGATCAGGTACTGCGCCCGGCACTGGCAGCGGGACAAGTTATATTGTGCGATCGGTATATAGACTCCAGCCTTGTCTATCAAGGTCTTGCCCTCGGGTTAGGGCTGGAGCTGGTAGCCGAGGTTAACGATAAAATAGTCGGGGGCTTATGGCCCCAGCTAACCCTGGTTTTCGATGTGGCCCCTGAGGTGGCCTATGAACGTAGTATTGTTAAGCGGCAACAGGCCGACCGTATCGAGAGTCGGGGCCTGGCCTATTATACTCAGGTTTGTAACGGATACCGTTCTTTAGCAGATAAATGGCCAGAACGTATAAGAATAATAGATGGGGAACGACCGATAGAATTGGTTCAGCAGGATGTGTTGACGATTGTGAAAAGCGTATTGTTGTAGTTGGAGAAAAGGGGGGTAAAATTGATGAAACTCATCATAGCGGTTGTGCAGGATAAGGATAGCGTGCGCCTAGTGGAAGCTCTGGTGGAAAGAGGTTATCGCTCCACCAAATTGGCTAGTACCGGTGGCTTCTTAAAGTCGGGCAATACGACCCTATTGATTGGTGTTGACGAAAAGAACGTGCAGCCTGTAATCGACATCATTAAGGAAATCTGTCATTCTCGGGAGCAACTGATTACACCTATGGCCCCAGTAGGTAGCAATTCTGTAGAAAGCTATATGCCGTACCCGATCGAAGTCCTCGTAGGCGGCGCCACCGTATTCGTTCTTGATGTGGAGAAGTTCGTGCGCGTATGAGGGTGCGGAGAACACAAGGGAATCGTAGCCGGGCTACTGCTCCTACTGCGCGTTGGCAGTCAGGCAGGGCTCCGGCTACTGCCTTTTCCGAGGCTTTAAGAAATAGTGAGCTTGCTGCTCATCAGGAATTGCTATCGCGGCTATATGGGGAGGTGGAGCAGGCAGCCGACCGGCTGTCGGCGACCAGTTCCTTATTAGAATGGGAAGCTTTTCGTGACCTGGTTATTAACTATCTCAATGAAGTGAAAGCCGGCTTTCGTTTACGCAAGCAGGCGGCTTGGGATAGGCAGGGTAACCAGCGTCTGTTGGTATTAATAGATGCGGCCAACCAGGAGCTGGTTGAACTGGGGATAGCCTTTTTGCAACGGCAAACCGATCATCTAGCCTTTTTGGCGCGACTTAAGCGCCTTAAGGGGCTCTTATTAGACATGAAATTATAGGAGTGGCGATAATGACTGCAAATAGACCAGCGGGGCAGGAGGTTGCTAAGCGCATTTTGCTCAACCAGTTGCGGGCCGGCCAACTCAGCCATGCCTATCTATTTACCGGGTCGGCGGAGGCTGATAAAAAGCAAGCTGCCCTTTTTTTGGCTCAGGCCGCCAATTGTGGGGCCGATAACAGGCCCTGCGGTTCTTGTCCAGCCTGTCGCCAGATTGAGTTGGGGGTTCATCCCGATGTACGTTGGATTGTCCCCGATGGAGCTAGTATTAAGCTGCAGCAAGTGAAGAGTATTTTAACGGAGGCGGTGTTAACGCCTAATAGGGGGCCCTATCGGGTTTTTGTAATTGAAGGGGCCGAGCTGCTAACCCGTGAAGCGGCTAATGCCCTCCTGCTGATATTGGAGGAGCCGCCCAGTTTTGATCTTTTTATCCTTACCGCCTCAGGACCGGTGTTATCAACTATTGAATCCCGTTGTCAATTGTTGCGTTTCGTGCCTACTGCGTCCTCGCAAATGGGGAATACTAGGGCTGACGCTGAGTCGGAAGCGGAGCGCTTCTTAATGGAATTAGGCCGGACCCCCCTTTATCAGCGGACGAAGCTATTGGACAAGCTGCTGGAGCAGGCGGAGATGGATCTGCCCGCCTTCTTAACCGAATTACTGTGTTTATATCGGGATTTTGCCGTATGGCAGTTCACCCAGGAGTCGCAACTGGTAAGGAATGAGAAGGCCGTTAAGCTTTTATATCCGGCGATTGCAGAACGACAGCCGAACCTGCTAGCTGCCACCCAGGCTATTCTGGATGTGCAGCGTCGTTTACAGAATAACGTCAACAAGCGTTTAGCCCTTGAGTATTTGTTATATAGTCTATAGGTAGGAGTTGATACTGTGCCCAATGTAGTCGGTGTCCGCTTTAAGCGGGCCGGCAAGGTTTATTACTTTGATCCGGCCCAGATAGATTTGCAGAAAGGCGATCACGTCATTGTGGAAACGGCCCGGGGCTTGGAATATGGTGAAGTTGTCACGCCTGTGCGCGAGGTGCCGCCGGAGGATGTGGTTGCACCCCTGAAGGCGGTCATTCGTAAGGCTACCGACGCCGATGCGGAGCAATTGGCGGCTAACAAGGACAAGGAAAAAGAAGCCTTTAATATTGCCCTGGAACGGATAGCCGCCCATGGCTTAGAGATGAAATTGGTGGATGTGGAGTATACCTTTGACGGCAGTAAGATTATTTTCTATTTCACTGCCGATGGTAGGGTTGATTTCCGCGAGTTGGTGAAGGATTTAGCCTCCATCTTCCGTACACGAATCGAGTTGAGACAGATCGGTGTGCGGGATGAAGCCAAAATGCTGGGGGGCTTGGGCACCTGTGGGCGGGCCCTCTGTTGCAGCACCTTCTTAGGTGATTTTGCCCCCGTATCTATTAAGATGGCTAAGGAGCAGAATTTGTCATTAAATCCGGGTAAGATTTCCGGGCTTTGTGGGCGCTTGATGTGTTGTTTGCGGTATGAATCGGAACTGGCATGCCAGGAAAGGAACCCCAATTGCCCGTAAGCAAGATACTTAAGACGCCGGAGGGGAGCCGCCACAGCCTGGACGGCTCCCTTCTCGGTATGGACTGGGGGAGGCGGTACTAATGGAAAAAGAGCTCTTGCGTCCTGGGGAAAGGTTAGACGATCTTTTGGTTAGCAATCTGTACATTATCCAAGACGCAAAAGCCTTCTGCTTTTCCATGGATGCGGTTTTGTTAGCCCATTTTGCCACCATAAAATCGGGGGACCGGGTAGTAGACCTGGGGACTGGAACCGGCATCATTCCTCTCTTATTAACAACGCGCAGCCCGCGGCTGAGCATTTTGGGCATTGAATTGCAGGCTGCTGTGGCCGAGCGGGCGCAGCGCAGCGTGATGTTCAATAACTTACAAGACAAAATTGACATTAAAGTGGGCGACCTGCGTCACATTGAAGAATTGCTGCCCGGCTACCGGGCTAACCTGATCACGTGTAATCCGCCCTACTTGCCCGTAGGTGAGGGCATGGTTTCAATGAATGAACAGCAGGCTATTGCTCGCCACGAAATTTATTGCAAATTGCCCGATGTGGTAAGGGCTGCCGCCTACCTCCTGGGAACCGGAGGGCGCTTTGCTATGGTCCATCGGCCTCAGCGGTTGGCTGAGATTTTTTATTGGTTGCATCACTATCGTCTGGAGCCGAAGCGGATGCGGTTAGTCCAGCCTCGCCAGGGTAGCGAGCCTAATATGGTGTTGATCGAAAGTATGCGTGATGGCCGACCCGGACTAAAAATCTTGCCCCCTCTATTTGTCTATGAGGGGGAGGACTACACTCCGGAAGTGAGAGCTATTTATTTTCGGGAAGGGGTGTAACCTATGGCGGGAAAATTATATTTTTGTGCAACCCCCATTGGCAATTTAGGAGATATCACCTTGCGGGTACTGGAGACTTTGCGGGAAGCCGATTTAATAGTGGCTGAAGATACCCGTCATACGCGGAAGCTCCTGCACCACTATGATATCCACAAGCCCCTGCTTAGCTGTCATGAACATAATGAAGCGGCGCGTACGGAAGAAATTCTGCAGCGGGTGGCCGACGGTGAAATAGTAGCTGTAGTTAGCGATGCCGGGATGCCCGCCATATCCGATCCGGGGGCCCACCTAATAGCCGCTGCCATAGAACGGCAACTCCCTTGGACCGTTTTGCCCGGTGCGTCGGCGGTGCTCACCGGACTACTATTGAGTGGGTTGCCGACCGGGCAGTTTGCTTTCCTCGGTTTTCCTCCGCGCCGAGGGAAGGAACGGCGCCTTTGGCTAGAGGATTTTAAGGATATACCGTTAACTCTAATCTTCTATGAAGCCCCCCATCGTCTGGTGGAATTCTTGCAGGATCTCTTGGCCGTATACGGCCCCCGCTGGGCGGCCTTGGTGCGAGAAATTAGCAAGCAGTACGAGGAAGTGGAACGGGGCACATTGGCGGATTTGGTTCAGCTTTATAACCAGAAGGCACCGCGGGGCGAGTATGTGGTAGTAGTGGAGGGGGGAGGGAGGGAGCAGCCCCCTACCCCATCTATAACGGAAGCGGTGGCGCAGGTGAAAAGGTTAGTAGCAGAAGGGCTAGAGCCTAGTAGGGTTATTAAGAAGGTGAGCAAAGAATTTGGTCTATCACGGCGGGAGGTGTATAATAACTACCACCAGTCAATAAATAGGGATGATGCAGAATAGCCTCTTGACGAACTATTGGGCATATGTTAGTATCACTTATTGCACGAATAGGGAGTTTAGACATGCCTTTCCCGACGGAACACATAATAATCCGTTGTTAGGAGGAATAGCGTTACCCGCATGCGGTAACGCTATAAGGGATGTCTTGTCCCTTTTTTTGGCTTTTTTACTGGCAACGCCTTCGGTGTTGCAGGTAGTAGCTGCGATTAACTAGGGTTAAGGGGTGAAGAAGTCAATGTATAAACCCATCCCAGCCGGCCTCCGTACTCGCCACTCTTTCGGCCGTATTGAAGAAGTTCTTCCCATGCCCGACCTCATCCAGATTCAATTGGAATCGATGCGGTGGTTCATGGAGGAAGGGCTGGCTGAAACCTTCCGTGACATTTCTCCTATCACCGACTTTACAGGTAACCTGGTACTTGAGTTTTTGGATTATAAGTTCGATGAGCCCAAATATTCAGTGGAAGAATCCAAGGAGCGGGATGTTACCTATGCTGTTCCCCTACGCGTGAGGGCGCGTTTGGTGAATAAGGAGACCGGGGAGGTAAAGGAGCAGGAGGTCTTCATGGGCGATTTCCCACTGATGACCGACCAAGGGACCTTTATCTATAACGGAGCCGAGCGAGTTGTTGTTAGTCAGCTGGTACGTTCACCGGGGGCCTACTATACAGAAGATATTGACAACAAGGGACATAAAATTTTTGGTGCCACGCTCATACCCAATCGCGGTGCGTGGTTAGAAATGGAAACCGACTCTAACGACGTAGTTTACGTGCGCATTGACCGTACACGTAAAATACCGGCCACGGTATTGCTACGGGCGTTGGGTTTTGGTACCGATGCAGAAATAATAAGAGTTTTTGGTGAGGATGCGCCTTTGCAACCCACCTTAGATAAAGATACAACCGACTCAGAAAGTGAAGGATTGCTGGAGATTTATAAGCGCCTGCGACCGGGCGAACCGCCGACTGTTGATAGTGCCAAGTCTTTATTGCATTCCTTGTTCTTTGATTCACGGCGTTATGACTTGGCTCACGTGGGGCGCTATAAACTCTACAAAAAGCTTTCTTTAAAGCGCCGTGTGCTTAATCGCGTTTCGGCCCAAACGATTATCGCTACGGAGACCCTGTTGCAGCCGGCGGTCAATCCGGGTGATCCCCGTCCACCGGTGGCACCGGGCGAGGTGCTGGTTGCTAAGGGCGAAGTTATTGTAGAAGCAGGCCAGCGCATTACGCGACGCATTGCCGAGCGCCTAGAGGCGGCCGGTGTTAACGAGCTGGAGGTGCAAGTTGACCGGGATACCCGCGTGCGCATTATCGGTAATGGCCTCTATTTTGTGACCTGGCAAGAAGCTATCGCCGGGCGGGAGACGGCCGCCGATATCCATGGCCCCAACGGGGAGATCGTGTTACCGGCGGGTAGCGAGTTGCATGACGAGAATATTGCCATCTTACAGGCTGCCTACGAAGAGTTGCCGGATAAACGCATCCTGCTCAAAGCCAGACGCGGTGTGGAAGAATTCGTCTTAACCGACCGCTACGTGCCTAGCCAGGAAAAGCATTTATCCCGCGATGATATTGTGGCCGCCATCAATTATATTTTATGTCTAATGCGGGGTGTAGGTAGCCCCGATGACATTGACCACTTAGGTAATCGGCGTTTGCGCTGCATTGGTGAACTCTTACAGAACCAGTTCCGTATCGGCTTAGCCCGTATGGAGCGGGTTGTTAAAGAGCGCATGACCATTCAGGATGTGGATGTGATTACGCCTCAGGCGTTGATTAACATTCGGCCGGTGGTAGCCGCCATTAAAGAGTTCTTTGGGAGTTCTCAGCTTTCCCAATTTATGGACCAAACCAACCCCTTGTCCGAGTTGGCCCATAAGCGACGCCTCAGTGCTTTGGGACCGGGTGGTTTAAGTCGGGACCGGGCTGGCGTAGAAGTCCGAGACGTTCACCATTCCCACTACGGGCGTATTTGTCCTATTGAAACCCCTGAGGGACCCAACGTGGGCTTGATCGGTAACCTCAGTACCTATGCCCGCATTAATGCCTACGGATTTATCGAGACCCCTTACCGGGTTGTAGATAAGGAGACGGGCCGGGTTACCGAGGAAATTGAGTATTTAACCGCCGACGAAGAAGACGAATACGTAATTGCCCAGGCTAATGAGGAGCTGGATGAAGAATCCAGATTCGTGCAGCCGCGGGTTACCGTTCGTTATAAGGACCAGATCAGGGTGGTTCCGGCCGAAGAAGTTGACTATATGGACGTTTCGCCTAAGCAGGTATTTAGTATTTCCACCACTCTGATTCCCTTCCTGGAGCATGACGATGCCAGTCGCGCTCTGATGGGTGCCAACATGATGAAGCAGGCTGTGCCGCTGCTAAAGCCCGAGGCACCGCTGGTGGGAACGGGGATGGAAGCTAAGGCCGCCTTTGACTCGGGCAGCTTGATCATAGCTGCCAGAAGTGGTGTGGTTACCCGGGTCACGGCTAGAGAGATAGTGGTTCGTAACGATGAGGGTACCGTCGATACCTATAAACTACTTAAGTTCCGACGCTCCAACCAGGGTACCTGCATCAACCAACGGGCCGTTGTGCGCCAGGGCGAGCGGGTGGAGGCCGGTCAGATTCTGGCTGACGGCCCCAGCACCGACAACGGTGAATTAGCCCTCGGGCGAAACGTGTTGTGTGCCTTCATGCCTTGGGGAGGCTATAACTACGAGGACGCCATCCTTTTGAGTGAACGTTTGGTTACGGAAGACGTTTTCACGTCTATTCATATAGAAGAGTACGAGTCGGATGCTCGGGATACTAAGCTGGGCCCAGAGGAGATTACCCGCGATATCCCTAATGTGGGCGACGAAATGCTGAAAGACTTGGATGAGCGCGGTATCGTCCGCATTGGTGCCGAGGTACGGGCAGGGGATATCCTGGTGGGCAAGGTTACGCCCAAGGGTGAAACCGAACTGACGGCAGAAGAACGTTTGCTACGGGCCATATTCGGCGAGAAGGCGCGGGAAGTGCGCGACACCTCGCTGCGAGTGCCCCATGGTGAGTCGGGCATAGTTGTCGACGTACGGGTGTTCACCCGCGAAGCCGGCGATGAATTGCCTCCTGGCGTTAACATGTTGGTTCGAGTCTACGTGGCTCAGAAGCGCAAGATCTCTGAAGGAGACAAAATGGCCGGCCGCCATGGTAATAAGGGTGTGGTTGCCCGTATTCTGCCGGTGGAAGATATGCCCTTCTTGGAAGACGGTACGCCGGTGGATATAGTGCTTAACCCGTTAGGGGTTCCCTCCCGTATGAATGTGGGTCAGATTATGGAAACCCATCTCGGCTGGGCGGCAAAAGCGCTAGGCTTGCATATTGCCACCCCTGTTTTCGACGGTGCCACCGGTAAAGATATTGAGGAAATGCTCGAGAAGTCGGGGGCAGCGCCTACCGGCCGATGCGTCGTTTACGATGGTCTTACGGGTAAGCCCTTCGATAATAAGGTCACCGTTGGTTACATCTATATGCTGAAACTATTCCACTTGGTTGACGATAAGATTCATGCCCGCTCCACCGGACCTTACTCCTTGGTCACTCAGCAACCCCTGGGCGGTAAGGCCCAGTTTGGTGGCCAGCGTTTTGGTGAGATGGAGGTCTGGGCACTGGAGGCCTATGGGGCCGCCTATACTCTGCAAGAAATCTTAACGGTCAAGTCCGACGATGTGGTCGGCCGCGTACGGACCTACGAAGCCATCGTCAAGGGTGAGAATATCCCCGAACCGGGGGTCCCCGAATCCTTTAAGGTCTTGATCAAAGAGCTGCAGAGTTTAGGCATGAATATTAAGGTGCTGACGAAGGACCAAGAGGAAGTTGAGATTCGTGAATATGAAGATGACATTAGCGATACCGTACGTGAGCTGAATTTGAACATGGAAGGCTTAGAAAAGGACGATGAAGATAAACCGGCGCCACCAGCAGAGGCGGACACCGCTGATGAGTGGGCACCCCTGCCTGACGCAGACACTGAGCTGACCGAAGAGGAAGATGAAGACGACGTTAGCGAAGGCGAAGAGGCATCGGTAGATCCGGCCCAGCTGGCGAAGGTTCTGAGTGAGCGGTTTGCCGATTTGGCGGAGGAGCGTTCCTTTGAGGAGCCAAAGGAGGAGACTAAAAAGTCTGAGCCCGAGGTGGAGGAGTTGACTCTAGAAGAACGCTTGGAGCAACTCGGCCGTATTATCGGAACTCGTCTGAAATCTGACAGTGACAAAACGGATGAAGAATAGGCCTTAAGGTAATCGCTGAGATAGAGTCAAATTGTGTACTCTAATGGTTAGCTAAAGACTAACGGGGCACTAGGGGCGCCGTTAGTCTTAGCTACTGCGCAATTTTATTGTTGAAGGGAGAGTCGGCCATTGTTAGATCTCAACGAGTTCGGTTCGATAAGAATTAGCCTGGCATCCCCTGACTTGATTCGCGAATGGTCTAACGGTGAGGTTAAGAAGCCGGAGACGATCAACTATCGTACCCTTAAGCCGGAAAAAGAAGGGCTATTTTGCGAGAGGATTTTTGGGCCTTCGAAGGACTGGGAATGTAGCTGTGGGAAATATAAGCGGGTCCGTTATAAAGGTATAGTCTGTGACAAATGCGGTGTGGAAGTTACCCGCTCCAAGGTGCGCCGTGAGCGAATGGGGCATATTGAGTTGGCAGCACCGGTTTCCCACATTTGGTATTTCAAGGGTATTCCCAGCCGCATGGGCTTAATTTTAGATATGTCGCCCCGCCTTTTGGAGCGAGTTTTGTATTTTGCCTCCTACGTGGTTTTAGATCCAGGTGATACGGGCTTGGCCTATAAGCAGATATTGACGGAGGCCGAATACCGAGAAGCCCGTGAAAAGTATGGTAGCGCTTTTAGAGCGGGCATGGGTGCAGAAGCCATTAAGGAATTACTGTGCCAGATTGATGTGGATGCTTTAGCCAAAGAGTTAAGGGAAGAGGTGGAGAATACCACCGGTCAACGACGTACGCGGGCCATCAGGCGTTTAGAAGTGGCTGAGGCCTTCCGGAAGTCGGGGAACCGCCCCGAGTGGATGATTCTCGATGTCATCCCGGTGATTCCCCCCGACTTGCGTCCCATGGTCCAGCTGGATGGCGGCCGGTTTGCCACCTGCGACCTTAACGATCTATATAGAAGAGTTATCAACCGTAACAACCGGCTCAAGCGGCTATTGGAGTTGGGAGCTCCTGATATTATCGTACGCAATGAAAAGCGGATGCTGCAGGAAGCGGTGGATGCACTGATCGATAATGGCCGCCGCGGTCGTCCGGTTACGGGGCCGGGTAATCGTGCCCTTAAGTCCTTAAGCGATATGTTGAAGGGCAAACAGGGCCGGTTCCGCCAAAACCTTTTGGGCAAACGGGTTGACTATTCGGGCCGCTCGGTTATCGTGGTAGGCCCCGAGTTGAAGCTCTATCAATGCGGCTTGCCTAAGGAAATGGCATTGGAGCTGTTTAAACCCTTTGTGATGAAAAAGCTGGTCCAGGATGGACACGCCCACAATATTAAGAGCGCTAAGAAGATGGTAGAGCGGGTGCGGGATGAAGTTTGGGACGTGCTCGAGGAAGTAATTCAGGAACATCCGGTCTTGCTCAACCGGGCGCCCACCTTGCACCGTCTCGGCATACAGGCCTTTGAACCAGTGCTGGTGGAAGGGCGAGCAATCAAGATTCATCCTCTAGTTTGTACCGCTTATAATGCGGACTTTGACGGCGACCAGATGGCTGTGCATGTGCCGCTTTCCGCCGAAGCACAGGCCGAAGCTCGTTTGCTGATGCTCTCAGCCCATAACCTGCTGAACCCCAAGGATGGGCGTCCAGTAGTCACCCCCACCAAGGATATGGTATTGGGTATTTACTATTTGACTAGTCTCAAAAAGGATGCCTTAGGCGCCAACCGGGCTTTCGCTAGCTCGGAGGAAGCCATAATGGCCCATGAGGAAGGTACTTTGGCCATTAACGCCCCCATCCGGGTTCGTCTAGCGCCCGGTACCCAGCCGGAATTGACAACCTTGGGGCGCATCATCCTCAATGAGAATATTCCGCAAGATTTGGGTTTTGTTGATCGTAGTCAGCCGGGTAATGCCCACAAGCTGGAGATTAACACCCAGGTGGAACGCAAACTGTTAGGCAAGATTATCGAACGCTGTTATGAAAAGCACGGTTCCACCCGTACGACGGAGATCCTTGACAATCTGAAATATCTCGGATTTAGATATGCCACCCTTTCCGGTCTCAGTATTTCCATGAGTGATATATCGGTGCCGGAAGCCAAGAAGGAGATTTTGGCCCAAGCTGAAAAGCAGGTGGCCGAGGTTGAGCGGGCCTTTAGTCGGGGCATGATGAGTGAAGAAGAGCGCTATCAAGAGGTTATCAATGTGTGGACGAAGGCCGGCTCCGAAGTGCAGAAGGCACTCTTTGACTCCATGGATGAGTTTAACCCGGTCTATATGATGGTAATGTCGGGTGCTCGCGGTAACTTCTCCCAGATCACCCAGTTGGGGGGTATGCGGGGTCTCATGTCCGATCCCTCCGGGCGCACCATTGAGATACCAATCAAAGCCAGCTTCCAAGAGGGCTTAACCGTACTGGAGTATTTCACTTCCACCCATGGGGCCCGTAAGGGAGCGGCCGATACGGCTATACGTACTGCCGACTCGGGTTACCTAACCCGCCGACTGGTAGACGTGGCTCAGGATGTGATTGTGCGGGAGGAAGACTGTGGCACCACCGCTGGCATCTATGTGGGCGATATAGGTGAAGATAAGTATATCATCGAGCCCTTAGCCGAACGTATTGCCGGCCGTCTGGCAGCTGAAGATATCGTTGTCAGTGGCTATCGGGATCCATTTACCGGTGAAGTGCAAGAGGAAGAAGTCCAGCTCGTAGCAGCCAACCAGATGTTCACCGATGATTTAGCCGAGCAGGTTGCTAATTTCGGCGTTATCACCGCTCCCGAAGATGGTGTGCTGACTATTGATGGAGATCGTCTAGTGCTTAAAGGCGCCAGCGGTAAAGAGCATGTCTTCTATAAAGCAACACCGGAGCAGGAGGTCCTGGTGGCCGACGGAGTTCCCGTTGCTCAAGGCGATCCCTTGACCCGCGGTTTAATCAGGCGGGTAAAGATACGTTCAGTGTTAACCTGCAAGTCGCGGCATGGCGTCTGTGTGAAATGTTACGGGCGCAACCTGGCCACCGGCGATCTGGTGGAAGTGGGCGAGGCCATCGGTATTATTGCCGCCCAGTCCATCGGCGAGCCGGGTACCCAGTTGACCATGCGTACCTTCCATACCGGTGGTGTGGCCGGCGGCGATGACATCACTCAAGGTCTGCCGCGGGTGGAAGAGTTGTTCGAGGCCCGTAAGCCCAAGGGGCAGGCGGTCATTAGCGAGGTGGCCGGCGTAGTTTCTATCGAAGAAGATAAGGGACTGCGTACGGTGCATGTGCAAACCGATGACGGCGAGACGAAGAGCTACTCTATCCCCTATGGGGCTCGCTTGGGCGTTAAGGACGGCCAGGTGATTGAAGCCGGTGATGCGTTAACTCAAGGTCCAGTTAACCCCCATGAACTGCTGGCAGTCCGCGGTATCCGCGGTGTGCAGACCTATCTGTTGCAAGAAGTGCAGAAGGTCTACCGCATGCAGGGCGTGGAAATCAATGATAAGCATATTGAGGTCATCGTGCGACAAATGCTGCGCAAGGTGCGGGTTGATGAAATGGGTGATACCGAGTTGTTGGCCGGTAGCCTAGTAGACGTGTTTGAATTCGAAGAGGAAAACGCTAAGGTGATGGAAGAAGGCGGCGAACCGGCTGTAGCTCGCCCCGTGCTCCTGGGGATCACCAAGGCCTCTCTGGCCACCGATTCCTTCTTGTCGGCCGCTTCTTTCCAAGAGACTACCCGCGTTCTCACCGATGCGGCCCTCAAAGGCAAGGTGGACCCCCTACTTGGCCTTAAAGAAAATGTCATCATCGGTAAGCTGATTCCGGCAGGAACTGGCATGGGAGATTATCAGGACGTAGTTTTATCCGTTGCTAGTCAACAAGAAGATTTGGTTGACAGTGATGCAACGGCCAACTATAATGTTTAAGTGCGCCTGAGTTTACTTGATTTGGAGGGAGGCCAATGTCTGCAGCTTTAACGCGTTTAAAGTCGTCGCCAGACAAGGTGGTTGGCCTTAAGCAAACTATGAAGGCGGTACGACGCGGTCAAGCGGAAATAGTCTTTATGGCTAGGGATGCAGAGCCGCATGTGCTTCGTGATTTACAAAAACTCTGTGAAGAGCTGGCAGTGCCTATTGAATGGGTAGCCAGTATGGATGAGTTGGGAACAGCAGCTGGAATTCAAGTTGGTTCTGCATCAGCAGCATTGCTGCGAAGTGAGTAAAATGAAGCTGCCCCTGCTCAGTGGCGGGGGCAGCCAATTTCCTCCTAGCAACAGCTGTGCTGTTGCGGGTGATAAACCTATTAGCAACGCGTAGCGTTGCGGGTGATGAAGTGATGATCGCCAAGCGATTATCCGATTACACTCTATATTTATTCTGAAGGAAGGAGGTGCTTGTATGCCGACGATCAATCAGCTAATCCGTAAGGGCCGTAAGAAGGTAAAGCAAAAATCCAAGGCTCCTTCCTTGCATAATTGTCCGCAGAGACGAGGAGTCTGTGTGAGGGTAACTACCTTGAGCCCGAAAAAGCCCAACTCTGCTATTCGTAAGATTGCTAGGGTGCGTTTGGTTAATGGTGAAGAGGTTACAGCCTACATTCCAGGTGAAGGTCATAACCTGCAGGAGCACTCGGTTGTCTTAGTGCGGGGTGGACGTGTTAGGGACTTACCCGGTGTTCGCTATCATGTGGTAAGGGGCGCTCTAGACGCTGCTGGTGTGCAAGACCGCAAGCAGGCCCGTTCCAAGTATGGTACCAAGCGAGGCCGGAAATAAGCTAATCCGTTTGAGTTAAGGCTATCTAACTCTTATAGATAGGAGGGAAAAGGATGCCCAGAAAAGGTCCAGTGCCGAAAAGAGACGTCTTACCAGATCCGATTTACGGCAGCAAGTTGGTGACCCGCTTCATTAACAAGCTGATGATGGATGGTAAGCGCGGTACGGCCGAGCGCATTTTTTATGGAGCTATGGATTTGATTAAAGAGCGCACCGGTCAAGATCCGCAAGAAGTATTTGAGACGGCGCTCAAGAATGTTGCTCCTTTGTTAGAAGTTAAAGCCCGTCGTGTGGGTGGCGCTACTTATCAGGTGCCTATGGAAGTTTCCCCCGATCGTCAGCAGGTGCTAGCCATTCGCTGGCTCGTGCAATATGCCCGTACCCGTGGCGAAAAGACGATGATTGAACGTTTGGCCGCCGAACTGATGGATGCGGCTCAAGGGGTAGGTAACGCTATTAAGAAACGCGAAGATACTCACAGGATGGCTGAGGCTAATAAGGCCTTTGCCCATTATCGCTGGTAATAAAACAACTGGCAAGCAGCGTGAGAGAGGAGGGGTATTATGCCGAAAAGTTTCGCGCTAGATAAGATAAGAAACATTGGGATCATGGCCCATATCGATGCGGGTAAGACGACGACTACCGAGCGTATCTTGTTTTATACAGGCAAAGTGCATAAAGTTGGCGAGACGCACGATGGGGCCGCTACGATGGACTGGATGATACAGGAGCAAGAGCGGGGCATTACCATCACCTCAGCAGCTACGACTTGCCAGTGGCGTGATTGTCAAATCAACATTATTGATACGCCCGGGCACGTGGACTTCACCGTAGAAGTGGAGCGTTCGTTGCGAGTATTAGATGGTGCCGTCGCCGTATTTTGCGCTAAAGGGGGCGTAGAGCCCCAGTCAGAGACCGTGTGGCGCCAAGCCGATAAGTATAAAGTGCCGCGGGTTGCTTATGTGAATAAAATGGACACCTTGGGTGCCAATTTCATGCGTGTCGTGGAAATGATGCGCGAGCGTCTGGGTGCCAATGCTTTGCCAGTGCAATTGCCCATCGGGCAGGAAGAGTCTTTTCAAGGCGTTGTAGATTTGATTGGCATGCAAGCTATCTACTATTTAGATGATGAAGGTACCCAAAGTGAGGCAAAGCCCATACCAGAGGAGATGTTGGCTGAAGCACGCCGCTTGCGGGTGGAATTGATAGAAGCTTTGGCTATGGTAGACGAGGAACTTATGATGCGCTACCTGGAAGGCGAAGACATCACCGCCGAAGAAATTCGCCAGGTGCTGCGGAAGGCCGTATTGTCTTTGGCTATTGTGCCGGTTTACTGCGGCTCCTCCTACCGGAATAAGGGCGTGCAGCCCCTACTAGATGCCATCGTTGACTATTTGCCTTCTCCGTTGGATGTGCCGGCCATAGTTGGTACCGATGCCGACGGCCAATCAATCTCACGGGCTCCTAGCGACGATGATCCGTTTTCCGCCCTCGTGTTTAAGATTGTGTCCGACCCCTACGTGGGCAAACTGGCCTATTTACGTGTTTACTCTGGGGTGCTGCAATCGGGAAGTTATGTTCTCAACTCGACCAAGGGTCGGCGGGAGCGGGTGGGCCGTATCTTGCGTATGCATGCCAACCATCGGGAGGATGTTACTGAAATTTCTACCGGTGATATTGCTGCTGTCGTTGGCTTGAAAGATACAGTAACCGGTGAAACCTTGTGTGCGGCCGATGCGCCCATTGTTTTAGAGAGTATGCAGTTCCCCGATCCGGTAATTTCCCAAGCCATTGAGCCCAAGACTAAGGCCGATCAGGATAAATTGTCGGTTGCTCTGGCTCGTTTAGCTGAGGAAGATCCCACCTTCCAGACCTATACGGACCCGGAGACGGGGCAGACCATTATTCGCGGTATGGGTGAGCTACATCTGGAAGTAATCGCCGATCGGCTCTTGCGAGAATTTAAAGTCGGAGCCAATCTAGGTAAGCCGCAGGTCGCCTATCGAGAAACAATTACCCAAGCAGTTAAGGCGGAGGGTAAGTTTGTGCGCCAGAGCGGTGGTAGGGGCCAATATGGGCACGTTTGTGTTGAGTTTGAACCATTGCCACGGGGAAGCGGCTTTGAGTTTGTCAACAAGATTGTTGGTGGGGTTGTTCCCAAGGAGTATATTGCCCCGGTAGAAGAAGGTATTCGTGAAGCCATGCAGAGTGGAGTTTTGGCTGGCTTCCCAACGGTGGATATCCGAGCCACCCTTTATGATGGCAGCTATCACGATGTGGACTCTTCGGAAATGGCTTTCCGTATTGCTGGCTCCATGGCATTCAAGAACGCTATGGCTAAAGCTAATCCGGTGCTCTTAGAGCCGGTAATGAAGATCGAGATCGTCGTACCGGAAGAGTATTTGGGCGATGTGATCGGGGATCTCAATTCCCGGCGAGGTCGGGTGGAAGGCATGGAAGCCCACGCGGGGGCGCAGACCATCCGCGGTTTTGTGCCGCTGGCAGAGATGTTTGGCTACACCACAGCCCTGCGTTCGTTAACCCAAGGTCGTGGTACCAGCAGCATGGAATTCCATGCTTATGAAGAAATGCCAACCAGTCTAGCCGAAGAAATCATTCGGTTGGGACGTTAACTACTATTTTAGGAGGGTTAAGCTAAGATGGCTAAGCAAAAATTTGAACGCACAAAGCCCCACGTAAACGTGGGTACTATCGGTCATATTGACCACGGTAAAACCACTTTAACAAGATGGCCTATGATCAAATCGACAAGGCTCCTGAAGAGCGCGCCCGTGGAATCACCATCAGCACTTCGCACGTGGAGTATGAATCGGATAATCGTCACTATGCCCACGTGGACTGCCCTGGTCACGCCGACTACATTAAGAACATGATCACCGGTGCCGCCCAGATGGACGGTGCTATCCTAGTAGTTTCGGCAGCCGACGGTCCCATGCCTCAGACCCGCGAGCACATCCTGCTAGCACGTCAGGTTAACTAACGTTCCTCATATTGTCGTTTTTCTGAACAAGGCCGACATGGTAGACGATCCCGAGCTGCTCGAGCTGGTGGAAATGGAAGTGCGTGAGCTGCTCAGCGAGTACGAATATCCGGGTGATGACACGCCGATCGTAGCTGGCTCTGCTCTCAAGGCTTTAGAGTGCGGCTGCGGTGCCCGTGAGTGCGAATGGTGCGGCAGGATCTGGGAGTTAATGGATGCAGTTGACGCTTACATTCCTACCCCAGAGCGCGAAACAGACAAGCCATTCCTGATGCCTGTG
>JAMNZE010000004.1:0-3436 GCA_023622465.1 Bacillota bacterium
ACATTTGTAGGGGCTGCGCCCGTTATTCTCGCGGATTGTAGGTTAGAATCGACAAACTGGGGTGTTTTGCCGCACCTTACACGTTTCGTAGGGGCGCCCCGATGGTGCGCCCGTTGTTTTCCCGGTGTTCTTGGGAGTGTACGGCAAATAGCTTGAGCCTACCCAGCCGTCTATGATAAGATTTAATGAACCATCCTGGGGCTATTGCCCCGTTACCCATAATTGTGCTATAATTTTCTCTGTGCATTATGCTAGACGCGCGCAGGCGCAGCCAGTGCTGCATGCTGCGTTTAAGGTTTTATTGCTTAGCTGCTTGGGAAAGAGGTGAATGAAGTGAAGGCGGATATCCATCCGAAATATGGGAAAGCAATCGTAACTTGTGCTTGTGGCGAAACTTTCGAAACCGGCTCTACCAAGAAGGAGCTAAAGGTTGAGCTCTGTTCCAAGTGCCATCCCTTCTTTACCGGTAAGCAAAAATTTGTGGACACCGGTGGTCGTGTTGAACGGTTTAATAGGAAGTACGGCCTAACTAAGTAAGCTATCTAAGAAGCAGAGCTACGGGCAGTAGCTCTGCTTCTTGTCTTCAGAGTGTTCTGATTAGAGAGAAACGGAGGTGGGCCGATGAAGCGCAAGGGAATCACCGTTGGTGGGCAGGCTGTAATGGAAGGGGTAATGATGCGCGGTCGCAAGCAGATGGCCATCGCCGTACGGCAGCCCGACGGCCAAGTAGTGGTGGAAGTGCGGCCCAATTGGCGACTGGTCAACCATTTGCCCTTCATGGCCTTACCCTTCTTGCGCGGTGTGGCGGCCTTTATCGAGGCACTGGTGGTGGGGATTGATGCCATTCTCTATTCGGCCAATGCGTCCCAGCCCGACGATGTGCAGTTGGGTAAAGGAGAAGCGGTTTTTGCCACGGTGCTGGGCCTGAGTTTAGGGGTGCTGCTCTTTATGCTGCTACCCACCTTTGTGATTCAGCTACTCAGTCCGTTAGGCATGGCTCCCCTGTGGCTTAACCTGGTGGAGGGCCTGTTGCGCATGGCGATTTTTCTAAGCTACATGCTGGCCGTCAGCCTGCTGCCCGACATGCGGCGTTTTTTCCAGTATCACGGGGCCGAACATAAGGCCATTCATACCTTTGAGGCGGGGGAAGCCCTAGAGGTAGCCAATTTGCGACAAAAGCGGCCGGAACATCCCCGTTGCGGCACCGCTTTCCTACTGCTGGTGATGCTGGTTAGTATCGTAACCTTTTCCTTTTTCGGCTGGCCCGATCTCAAGGCTCGCCTATTGACTCGTTTGGCCCTGTTGCCGGTGGTAGCCGGTATAGCCTATGAACTGAGTCGACTGGCGGCCCGCAGTGCCGATGGTGGCGGTTCGTTAGGGCTGATTATGGGACCCGCCCTTTTGTTACAGAGGGCTACCACGCGGGAGCCTGACGATGACCAAATGGAAGTGGCCATTGCTGCCTTGCAGGGGCTATTAGATGTGGAACCCGATTTGGCACCCCATTAGCTAGCTACAGTTAGTGTTAGGTGTTAGCTTGAAGAAAGGGGGCAAAAATGATGTTTGATAAACTAGCTAAAATTAAAGAGCGTTATCAGGAACTGACGGTTTTGGTGAACGACCCGGATCTCATTAATAACCGCCAGAACGAATGGCAGGAATACGTGAAGGAACAGGCCAGCCTGAGCGAAACGGTGGAAGCCTATGACGCTTATAAGAAGTGTGAAGAAGAGTTGGCGGCCGCCCAGGAGATGCTGAAGGAGGCCGGCTCCGACGCCGAATTTAAGTCTCTATTAGAGATGGAGATAGATGAGCTGCAGGAAAAAATGGAGGAGCTGGAAGCTAGGCTGAAGCAGCTGCTCATTCCGAAGGACCCCAATGACGAGAAAAACGTCATTATCGAAATTCGGGGCGGTGCCGGTGGCGATGAAGCGGCCATTTTCGCCGCCGATCTATTCCGCATGTATAGCCGCTATGCGGAGCGTCAGCGCTGGAAAGTGGAAATGATGAGTGCCCATGAAAACGATTTGGGCGGTTTCAAAGAAGTTATCTTCATGGTGGAGGGCAAGGGTGCCTACAGCCGCCTGAAGTTTGAAAGTGGCGTGCACCGGGTGCAGCGGGTGCCGGCCACCGAAGCCAGCGGGCGCATCCATACCTCTACGGCCACTGTTGCCGTTTTGCCCGAGGCGGAAGAGGTGGATGTGCAGATCGATCCTAACGATTTGCGCATTGATACCTTCTGTAGCTCGGGCCCCGGTGGGCAGAGCGTAAACACCACCTATTCGGCGGTGCGCATTACCCACTTGCCTACGGGGCTTGTGGTGTCGATGCAGGATGAAAAATCGCAGATCAAAAACCGGGAAAAGGCCATGCGGGTGTTGAGAGCTCGGCTGTTGGAACTGGAGCAAGCCAAGCAACACGAGGAACTGGCGGAAGCGCGGCGCAGCCAAGTGGGCACCGGCGACCGCAGCGAACGCATTCGCACCTATAATTTCCCGCAGGGGCGAGTTACCGACCATCGCATCGGCCTCACGGTGCACAACCTGCCGGCGGTTCTGGATGGCGAAATCGACGAGATTGTAGACGCCCTCATTACCAGCAGTCAGCTGGAAAGTCTGCAGAGTGGGGACGAATAATGAACAAGCAGCAGCTGTGGCGACAGGCGGCGGAGCGACTAAACCGGTTGGGTAAGGCCGACGCCCGCTTTGAAGCCGAATTGTTGCTGAGAAGCGCGCTGGGGGAAGACCGGGCGCGCTTTTTTGCCACTCTGGATGAAGCTGTGGACCCGGCGGTACTTGCCCAGTTTAGCCGGTGGCTGGAACAGCGGGCCAGCGGTGTGCCGCTGCAATATATTGTGGGGCGGCAAGAATTTATGGGGCTCGATTTTAAGGTGACGCCGGCGGTGCTTATTCCCCGGCCCGATACGGAGATAGCGGTGGAAGTGGCCCTGGAGGTTATGGACCAGCTGGAGGCTCCCTTGGTGGCCGACATCGCCACCGGCAGTGGAGCCATTGCGGTGGCGCTAGCCTATCATCAGCCGCGGGCGCGAGTGTGGGCCACCGACATCTCCCCGGAGGCGCTGGCCGTGGCCCAAGATAATGCCCGGCAGAACGGTGTCAGTCAGCGGATTACCTTCCTCCAGGGCGCCTGGGGGGCCCCGCTGCGAGAACACGGGCTTACCTTTAATTGCATCGTTTCCAACCCACCCTATATAGCCAGCCAGGAGATAGATGAGTTGGCCATAGAAGTGCAAAAGGAACCCCGCCTTGCCCTGGACGGGGGCCCCGACGGGCTCGATTGTTATCGAGCCCTGGTGCCCCAGGCCTGGGATCTGTTGCGCCCCGGCGGTTACCTGATATTAGAAGTGGGGATGGGCCAAGCCCCAGCAGTGGCCGCCCTATTGGAGCAGCACCGGTTTACCCATGTTAGTACCCGT
>JAMNZE010000035.1:0-6702 GCA_023622465.1 Bacillota bacterium
TTAACCTACACCATATCTACAGCAAGCAATTAAAGAGCAGTTTAAAGGTGCCGTGGGTCTGGCCCCGATGCTGGGGTGGGAAGGCGAAAAGCACTACTTCGCCCTGGCCATAGCGGGCCGCCACCAGGGCTGCCTTACCAGCCAGGCGCTCTTCTCCCACCAACAATCCACTCTCTAAGATATTCTCCTGAGGATAACGGGCTATCACCCGGAAATTCTCCGCCCGGAAGTTGTCGTTGATCTGTAACACGGGGCTATCCCAGCTGAAGATCAGGGCATCTTCCGGCATGCCTAAACCGAGGCGATCATTGGTATCGATCTGCACATGGAGGGTAGAACCGTGGGTGTTATAGTCTTTCGGACCCAAGCCGGCCACCACGTTTTGCACCTTCAGCTTAAAGGCCTTGATGGCAAAATCGCAAGTATTGTTTAGAGCCACCAAACGGCCACCGGCGGCCACAAAGGCCCGCAGGGCTTCTACCCCCTCTTGGCCGATGCCCTCCTTGTACTGGGGTGGGATGGAATCGCCATACCAGCTGAGCAGGCGGGAAGCCCGTTCATTACCTGAAATGGTAATATCGACGATCATTGGCTCCCAATCGCTGGGGAACACCAAGACATCGTATTTCTCCCGCAGGTTGCCGGCTTTTATCTCCTGTGGCATTACCGTGGTATAGGGCTGCTCGAATTTCTCAAAAACGAGCCGCGTCCAGCCCTCATCGGCATTGCCGCCCAGGTAGCGCTGGAAGAGCCCCACCCGCAGGGGTTGCAGGGCAAACTTGGGCCCAGTATACTCGGCCGTTAGCCCATAGAGGTCGATACCCAACTCATTGGCCAGCGGTTTGGCCCGGTCTAGGGCCGCACTCTCGATGTAGAAGGCTCCTGGTGCTAATACTTGGTCGTCCAAGAAAAGCTCACTTTCGATGCGCCACACGGGCACTTGCGAGTACAATAGGTGGTTAACCAAGCGATAGCTGTCGTTTAAGTGGCCGGCAAACACATAACCGAAGGAGCCCGGAGAGTAAACCTGGGCACGTAAAGGTGCCAATTCCTCGACAACCTTAAACTCACCCATGATGGGCCCGCCGGCCTCTACTAAATCCACACCCATATATTCGGCCACCGTATCGGAAGCCGTATCAAATACGGCGATAGAACCATCCGGATTCTTGGTCCAAGCGGTTTGCGGGTAGCGTTGCTTCTGTCCCAGCAGTTGCTTAATGACCCCATACTTGGGTTGGGCTAAGAAGACCAGGTAGGTGCCCGCCGGGTAGACTCGATTATCGGCGGTAAACTGGCTGGTAGCTTGGTGCACTTCAATCCCCTGATTAAGCAATACCTGCACCAACTTGCGAGCCGTCAGGGGATCGTGTTGCTCGGGAGCAATTATGTAGGCTTGAACTTTGCTAGCTACCCCCCGCTCGGTTTGCCGCTTGGCTTTCAGATAGCTATTCCACAAAACCGTCTCTTTATTGCGAGCCGCCGCATCCAGCAGGGCCCAAGCCGCCACCTTTTGCCGCTCCACGATATCCCGCAGACGCCACCAGCCCCCCGGCCAAGGATTGGGGAAGTTGGTTTGCGCCTCGTAGGCGGGCATGGTTTTGCCGGCGCCACGCAATTGGGACGGATCGATATATAGTGGGGTAGCCAACTTGGCGTTAGCCGACTCGGTGAGCATACCGGCTATATTGTGGTGGTTGGTAATCCAATGGTAGCCGAAATGCCCCCAGCCGGGGAACTGGGCACCGTTGAGCACCCCATCCAGCCCGGCCTCTTCCAGTTTATAAGCCATGTGGGCCCCATACCAGGATAGCTCACGCCAAACTAGCGGATCGGCGTCGGGACGAATCGGCTCGCTATAGGGGGCCACATAGATACGGGCACCGTAACTGCCCATATGGTGATGATCTTGGAAGGCTTGCGGCCGCCACTCTTTAAATAGCAGTTGCCCCATGTAATAGGATTCAATAAGGTTCTGCATGAAGGCATCGCGATTGTTATCGTGCCCCGCGTATTTATGGTACAGCCAGGGCATGCTCGCCCCTTCGTACTCGGTGCCTAACCACTGGTTATACCAATCGGTGATCATTATTTGACCATCGGGATTGAAACAAGGGACGGCCAGATAGATCACATTATCGAGGATGCGTAGGGCCTCTTCATCATTCCGCGTTAACAAGTCGTAGGCCAACTCGGGGGCCATTTGCGTGCCACCGATTTCGCTGGCATGCAGACTCATGCTCTGCAGTATAACGGCTTTGCCCTTTTGAATCAGTGCTTTAACCGTTTCCGCCGATAAGCCCCGGGGATCGGTAATCTGCAGGTTGATCTGGCGCAGTTCTTCCAGGTTGGCCAAGTTTTCCGGTGAAGAGATGATGGTGAGCAAAAAGGGGTTTCCTTCAGTAGACGGGCCTAGATCGATGACTCGAATCCGATCCGATTCTTGAGCCAGCAGGTAATAGTAGTCGACAATCTGGTCCCAGCGGGCAATCTTGCGATCGGCTCCCAACTGGTGTCCAAAAAAGGCTTCGGGAGAGGTAATGCGACCCATTCGTAAACACTCCTTTTCCATTGCATTCAGCTCATTAATTCTCCTATCTAAACATCTATTCCTGCCGGTCATATAGAAAAAGTTGGGGCTAGACAAACCTTGGTTTGCCTAGCCCCAACCGGCTAATACTATTTTTGTAATTCACCCTGCAGACCGATTACCAAAGTATAAACGGGAATATCGTCTCGGCCGGCCTGTTCTAGGGCCGCATCTACCAGGCGGGTTAAGCCACCACAGCAGGGCACCGTCATGCGGGCAATCGTAATGGAGTTGATGTCGTTGTTAGCAAAGATGCTAGTCAACTTTTGCAAATAGGGACCCACGTCATCCAGTTTAGGGCAAGCTACCAACAGGGTTTTGCCCCGTAACAGTTTACGATGAAAGTCCGCATAGGCAAAGGGTACGCAGTCGGCAGAGATCAACAGGTCGGCCCCATCAAAGAAGGGCGCTTGGGTAGGCACCAGCGCCAACTGCACCGGCCACTGGTTCAGTTCTGAAACGTGAGCTTGGTGGGCACCAGTTCTAACGGAAGGCTGCCCTTGGGGCTTCAGTGACTGGACCCGGCTGCCAGGGCAACCACCATGAAAAGTTGTTTGCATTCTTGCCAAATGAGCTTCCACGGCTTCTTCGTCAAAGGCGTCCGCCTCCCGCTCGATTAGGGTGAGAGCCCCCTGCGGGCAATGACCTAAACAATCACCGATACCATCACAAAGCTTATCTGCCACTAGGCGGGCTTTGCCGTCAATAATTTGAATGGCCCCTTCGGCACAGTTGGGTACGCACAGGCCACAACCATCGCACTTATCTTCATCAATGTGTATAATCGTACGCTTTTGCATCAGCTTTTCCTCCTGTTAAACTTCTTGCCCTCATTATAACAAAAAACGAAAAACCGGCCTGAAGGCCGGTGACAAAGAAGCTAACGAGTGCGATTACTACCACCAAAGTTGGACTGGCTCTTGGTTACGCCATCCACATCATACTTGTTGCTGTCGGCTGCAACAAAGGTTTTGCAACAGGTCTCCATGCAAGAGCTGGCCCGCGTTGGCGGGAAGGTAGAAGCCTGGGTTGCATCCTGACGATTTCGCTGGCTAAACACTTGTTCCCTTGCCCATAGTAGTGACAGTTACTGACGGTACAGTGAATGTGTTGCGGCATTAACATCCCTCCTAGTATTAATTGTCTGCCCGTGGGCAGTATACTAGGCTTAGTTTGTTCCTCAC
Source organism: Bacillota bacterium (assembly GCA_023622465.1). Taxonomy (GTDB): domain Bacteria; phylum Bacillota; class UBA994; order UBA5500; family UBA5500; genus UBA5500. Next base: position 3,775 of record JAMNZE010000035.1, read on the forward strand.
CCATGGGGATATGCAGACAAAAATATCTTATCCAGGGCGATTGTGTTTTGCCCCCAGTATGTTATACTAATAATAATCGTCTGCTTGTGGCTGAAGACAGGGTAACTAGATCTTGCATCGTCTTCCGATTTAACCTCCGTTTCCCAGCCAATTTAAGACCGGACGAAAAACAAAGGGGAGAGGAGGTTTAACGGTGTACGCTGACAAGACTTTAACTTGCCGTGATTGTGGCAGAGAGTTTGTGTTTACTGCTGGTGAGCAAGAGTTCTATGCTACTCGCGGATTCCAAAACGAGCCGAGTCGCTGCCCCGAGTGCCGCGCCGCTCGTAAAGCACAGAATGGCGGTACGCGCCCACCGCGGGAAATGCACAATGCAATTTGCGCCGATTGTGGCAAGGAAACACAGGTGCCCTTCCGTCCGAGTGGTGACCGCCCGGTCTGCAATAATTCGCCTAAATTAAACTCAAAAAGTTGCCGTTCCGGATTCCAAACGCCGGCTGCCCTCTGCCTAATTAAACCATTTTCGGCTGCCCAGTTTCCAATCTGGGTCGAACATACCTGTCCACTATTCTTGTTAACGATGAGCTTAAAGTTGTCCTTCTTTTCCGCTATAGGTTTAACGAGCAGCAGATCCTCTTCCACACCAATCTGTACATACTTAACGTCGGTAGCAACTAAATGTTTTGTAAAAGCAGCGTTTAGTCGTACACCTTTAGGCCTATCGGTAAAGGTTATGCGGAAGGTTTTATCAGCACCTGCACTTCCTCTACCACGAGCGGCCTGTTTAAACCACATGGCTGACATATCTTCACCCCATTTATACAGAATACTTTCTTCTGTAGTATGGGGTTTTTTGCTAATAAATATACCACCGCTATTGACTACGCAAATATTCGGCTAATCTTTTATCTACTTTACGGATATGCTGGGTCAACCAATCGACAACCTTCCTATTAACTTGCAGGACCAGACGCACCGTTGGCCCATCTTTTGCGAGTTGTTCCCGTAACTGAGAAATCTCCTCAACCCACTTGTCATGTATGGCCTTGTGGGCTTCATATTCGGGATATCCTGAATTCCTTTGTAATTCTTCCTCTGCAGTAAAGTGTATCTCAATATATTCGGCCAAGAAATCGAGGGTATTCGTTACCTCTTCCTTGCCCTTACCCTGATTGCAAGCCGCCAGTAGTTGCTCAATGCGTGCAAAAAGCTCCTTGTGCTGCTCATCAATTAACTCCACACCGGTAGCCAAATCGTCTTTCCAAAGGAGAGCCACTTTTATTACCTCCTTTTGCTTATATTAATCGTCAGCTATTTTACTGGCTTTGGTTGAACTCCCGCTGGAATGGGGCATTCGTAGGATTCGCCGCCAAGACGTTCTTCTAGCTCCGCCTTAGCCGCCGCCAACTGCTCCGGTTGTAGAATGAGGTCTAACCCGGTGCCTGCCATGGCCTTGGCCGCCAGCAGCATACCCTTATGGGCCCAACTGGATTTACCTTGGGCTACCATCTGCCATGAGTGACCGGGTGTGCCCAGAGCATAGCAGCTGGTATAGCACTGAACGGTAGGCACGATCCACGATACGTCGGACACATCGGTGGAGCCCATCATCGGTTGATCATAGCTAATGTGCGGCAATACATCGGTGTGCAACGCTTTCCCTTCTAAGGCTTGGGCCAGCTGCCGCCCTTCCCGACCGCCATACCTATAAATGAGCGCCTCCCGTTCCTTGCTCAGCTCGGCCTCACCCAAAGTGCTACGAATAGCCTGGGCGAAGGCTTCCTCTTCTGGCGTATAGGTCAGCGGTGGAACGGCTTCCAGATTGGCGTGCATCAGTTTCTCTAAAACTTCATTAGGAATAAGGTTGGAACAAGCCTTATCTACCTCGATCTCCACCTGGGTTTGGGTCATTAAAGCGGCGCCCCGAGCAATATCGTTAACCCACTCATAGATCTCTTTAACAATGCTATTCTTGGGCGCCCGGATTAAATAGAGCACCTCGGCCCGTGGCTGCACCACGTTGGGGCTCTTACCACCGGTATCAATAACCGCGTAGTGGATACGAGCTTCCGGAATAACATGTTCCCGTAAATAGTTGACACCCACATTCATCAGTTCCACCGCATCCAGCGCGCTGCGCCCCAAGTGGGGTGAAGCGGCCGCATGGGAGGAACGACCGGTGAAACGGTAATAGACTTGTATGTTGGCTAAAGAGGAGCCGGATGCCACCCGATTCATAGTACCCGAGTGCCAGGTGATGGCCGCATCCAGATCGGCGAATACGCCTTCCCTAGCCATAAAAGCCTTGCCCGAACCGCCCTCTTCGCCAGGGCAGCCAAAGTATTTCACCGTACCCGGCAGGTTGTTTTCTGCTAAGTACTGGGCCAGAGCCGCTGCCGCAGCCAAGGAACCTACGCCTAGCAAATGGTGCCCACAACCATGGCCCGGTGCACCGGGGACCAGTGGTTTACGTTCGGCCACACCGGCCACTTGACTGAGGCCGGAAAGGGCATCGTATTCCCCTAAGAAACCGATTACCGGCTCACCCTGTCCGGCGGTGCCCACAAAGGCATAGGGGACCCCACCAACCTCCTCTTCCACCGTAAAACCAGCTGCCTTAAGTGCTTCCACCAGCACCGCTGCCGATTGTTTCTCTTCAAAACGCGTTTCCGCATGCTCCCAAATGGCATCACTTAAAGCCGCATATTCGCTGGCCTTAGCATCAATGAGTTCAAAAAGACGCTGCTTATTCATTACCTTCCCCTCCCGCGGATATTACTGTTACCATAGATTTCTTCCCCCAAAGTTAATATCCTGCCATTCGGTGTTAGTTAAATAGATAACTACACAGCACCAAGCGATAAAAGCTCGAGGGACGACATTTCGTCGTCCCTCGGCTCGTCCAAACATCTGATTCAATTCACGCAC
>JAMNZE010000015.1:0-3887 GCA_023622465.1 Bacillota bacterium
TTTTGCGCACTCCATAGGCAAAGGCGGCGGCTAAACCATCGAGACTGACTATTATACCTATCATAATGATCATTAAATACATTCGCTTCACCCCTCTCAAGCATCATATGAGCGGGGTGAAGCAAAGGGTGCTCCAATTAGGTCGGCTGGCACCGAGGGCAATAATGGGAACTGCGCCCCGCCACCTTTAGTCGTTCAATTTGACAACCACAGCGGGAGCAAGCCTCTCCTTCCCTGCCATAAACGGCCAGTTGGTGCTGAAAACTGCCGGTGCGACCCAACCCATCCACGTAATCGCTGAAGGAAGTGCCCCCCATTTGTATTCCTGCTTGGGGTAGGATGCAAGCCGGCTAAGAAAAGGGCTTCGTCGGCATAAATGTTGCCGATACCAGCTATTATTTCCTGGTTCAATAAGATACTCTTAACGCTAGCCTTGCGCTTCTTCAGCAAAGCAGCAAACTCGGCTAAGGGAAACTCACCCAAAGGCTCCCAGCCTAAGCGGTCCATTCCCGCTACCCGCTCAATCTGCTCATGGCTGGCCAAATACATGGTGCCAAACTGGCGGATGTCGGTATAACGTAACTCCCGTCCATTCGAAAGCTGGAAAATCACATGGGTATGGCGGGGCAAAGGCTCATCGCAGGGGCTGTAGCGCAGCTGCCCCGTCATGCGCAGATGGACCACTAAAGTCTGTCCTGCCGACATGATGAACTTTAAATATTTCCCTCGCCGTTCTATATCACAAAAGGTGAGCCCCACAATTTCCTGGGCAAACCGGGTTGAGTCCGGGTATTTGACAATTCGGGGCAAATTGATAGTAACATCGGTTACGGTTAAGCCGGGCAGAAATTCCAACAGCGTTTGGCGAACCGTTTCTACTTCTGGAAGTTCAGGCATTATTTGTTTACTCCTTGTGCTGTCAATTAACCCTACTGTTCTAACATATAGGGCCGCATATTATACCAGTCGCTGCCTACCTTGACATCCACCTTTAATGGCACCAAGAGCTGAATAGCCGTTTCCATTTCTGTCCTAACCAGCTGGGCTAGCGCCTTCAGTTCGGATTCGTATACTTCAAAGATGAGTTCGTCATGGACTTGCAAAATCATCTTGCTGGCAAACTTCTCCGCTCGCAGGCGTCGATCGATATTGACCATAGCCAGCTTTATTAAGTCGGCCGCACTACCCTGAATGGGCGTATTCATAGCCGTGCGTTCAGCAAAAGAACGGCGATTATAGTTACGGCTATTGATATCCGGCAGATAACGGCGTCGTTGCAAGAGGGTAGTTACATAACCATCCTGCCGTGCTTGGGCAATTACCCGATCAATGTAATTGCGCACACCGGCGTAACGTTTAAAATATCGGTCAATATAATCTTTAGCCTCAGCCCGAGAAACTTTCAGGTCTCGGGCCAGCCCGTAATCGCTGATACCATAAACTATACCAAAGTTCACCGCCTTAGCGCGGGAACGCATTTCGGGGGTAACCGCATCCAACGCCACATCAAAAACTTCCGCGGCGGTACGGGCATGAATATCCTCATCATGCAAAAAGGCTTTGATCAGGATAGGGTCCTGCGAAATATGGGCCAAAACGCGCAGCTCAATTTGCGAATAGTCGGCGGCCATTATATAGTCGGCCCCCGGTGAAGGCCGAAAGGCCTTGCGAATGCGCCGGCCCTCTTCTAGCCGCACCGGAATATTTTGCAGATTGGGCTCACTGCTGCTGAGCCGGCCGGTAGTGGTGACCGTTTGGTGATAAGTAGTATGCACTTTACCATCTTCTGGATTGATCACCTGTAACAAGCCGTCAAGATAGGTAGACTTGAGCTTAGCCAACTGGCGATACTCTAAAATTTTGCTTACGATGATATGCTCATCGGCCAAAGCCTCCAGCACTTCCGCATCCGTGGAATAGCCCGTCTTAGTCCTTTTGATGACCGGTAGTCGCAAGTGATCAAAGAGAATCTGGCCCAACTGCTTTGGCGAGTTCAAGTTGAACTTCTGACCGGCAGCCGCATAAATTTCGTCCATAATAAGGGCCAACCTCTGCTCCAATTCCGCCTGCATGGAGGCTAAGATCTCTTGATCAACATACACACCTTGCAACTCCATGGCCGCCAGCACGCGGCTCAAGGGGATTTCCACCTGACGGTATAGGTGAGTTAGATCCAGTGCTTCTAGTTCTGTCTCCAGCTTTTCCAGCAGTGGCCAAAGGGCAGCACAGGCCATAGCCAAATTGGCCACCGCATCCTCCTGTTGGGGCAGTGCCTTTTCCAAGTAGGTACTTACTAGTTGCTCCAGCGCATAATTATTCTGGCTAGGATTCAGCAAGTAGGCGGCTAGCAAGGTATCACCGGCAAAGGCTGGCAAAACAATCTGGTTTTCGCTGGCCAGGGCAACGGCTATCGATTTTAGATCATGGCCTACAATCTCAGTAAGCCTACTGTTACGCCACATTTCCGAGAGCCCCGGTAAGGTGCTAGGCACCACATATACGGGTTCCTCGGGTATAGAAATAGCCAAGTGCAGCACTCCATCGATCACAGCGGTTAGCAGAGCACAGCGCTCCTGCTTGGCCAGAAGTCTCGCCAGCTCAGCCTCCTCTACCTCATCGCTAACCAATTTCCACTCGCAGGTGGGTAATTGGGATTGCTGCGAATCGGCTCCATTATCTACAAGAGGCAATTTCTCCAGCAGACTGCGCAATTCATATTCTTGATAGACGCGGACTAACTGGTGGTAATCGGCTTCCCGGCGTTTTAGATCGGATATACTTAACGGCAAAGATAAGTCACAGACAATAGTGCCCAACTGGCGGCTCAACAAAGCCTGGTCATGATAGGTCCGCAATCGCTCCAAAGTCTTCTTACTGGTATAGGCCTCCGGATGGGCCAGTAAAGCATCCAAACTCTGGGCTTGCTTCAGCAGTTTTATGCCCGTTTTTTCTCCGATTCCGGGTACGCCGGGGATGTTATCCGAGCTATCTCCCATCAGGGCCTTCAGATCAATCAACTGTTTCGGTTCCAGACCATAACGCTCCCTCACGGCAGCTTCATCATAAACTTCCACATCGGTAATTCCCCGCCGAGTTAACCAAACGGTCACCGTTTCTGAAACCAGCTGCAGCGCATCCCGGTCACCGGTTACAATAACCGTTTCCAGCCCGGCGGCGGTAGCCTGCTTGGCCAGGGTACCTATGATATCGTCGGCTTCGTAGCCAGGCAACTCGAGCACCGGGATATTGTAAGCCGCCAGTATTTCCTTAATATAGGGAATCTGTTCGGCCATTTCGCCCGGAGTCTTATCCCTAGTCCCTTTATAATCGGCATAGAGTTTAAGACGTTCGGTGGGTTTTCCCGCATCAAAAGCCACAGCTATATAATCCGGTTCATTGTCTTCCAGCAAACGGGTTAGCATCATGGCAAAGCCATAGGTTGCGTTAGTGAATCGCCCACTGGCCGTAGAAAGCAAGGGTAAAGCAAAAAAGGCCCGAAAAGCTAAACTACGGTAATAGTAATAGGCGGCTGCCGTCAGCCAAATAAACACACCTAAAGTAGAGGACCAGAACCACCAGCGCTTTTGTAGTTGGTCTGCCGGGTTAGTGGCCAGGCTCCTGGCATCTTTCTGCAAATCAGCGGCCGCACCCTGATAACCGGCTATAGCTATTTCGGTCGGCGGATCGTCTTTCGAGGCAGTGTCTGATTCTGCCGGCACGCCATGATTTTCCTGCTCTGTCGACGACATAATCCTCATTTCCGGTAGAGGCTCCTCTTCTAAATGCCCGGCGAGATAGGAAGGGAAAATATAGATATTTGTCACTAACAGCACCACTAGCAAAGCAGCAGCCAACGATCCTAGCCGGGGAACAAAGAATTTCCAAGC
>JAMNZE010000006.1:0-4051 GCA_023622465.1 Bacillota bacterium
TAATCGCACTCTGCCTCGTGGCCACTTTTTGCCTAATAACCGCCGATTTGGTTGCCGCAGCCTCCAAACCGCGTTTTGCTGTGCAACCTCAGATGGGCCTCTTGACCACTGTCCTTGCCCAAGCCGAAGATAAAGAACCTATCAGTGCTTGGGATCGGACCTGGCCGGTTTTGCTGGCCGTGGGCAGTTTCTTTCTGTTTAGATTCCTACGTAGCATACAGTCCAACGACGAGGATGATTATTAATCACTAAAGGAGAGCGCTTACCGGCGCTCTCCTCTGCTTCGACAGCTATAATTTTCTACCGATATACATCAGATGCTCCGAATAACTGAGTAGATCTTCCCGCTCGCACACCTGCTCGGCCACATCCAGCCACCTCTCTATTACTGCCGCTGGTTGCCCCTTAATATTCTCTTCACAGGGAGCTAAAATGCTCTCCTGACCAAAGTAGTGCAGCTTCTGCAACGGGAACTGGGCCATAAAGGGCAAAACGTCTTTGTGCCGAATAAAGTAGGCCTTAGTAAAACCTTCACCAGCAAAGGGTTGGTCATCAATAAAGAGTTGCAGCGGCTCTTGCATCCCTTCTTCTAACAACATTTGCGGCTCATACTTCATGGCATAGATGATGCCGGCGTATGAGGAAATGAGTGACACAAAGATGGTGCCGCCCTGCTTTAATAACCTCAGACAAGCCTCAATGGTTTTAACCCGATCCTCCTCTTCCAATAGATGATACAAGGGCCCCATGAGCAAAACGTGATCATACTCCCCATCCACAATGGCGTCGATTTCTCGGGCATCTCCCACATAGGCCTTAAAGTTAACACCGTACTCGCGGGTCTTCTGCTTGGCAAATTCAATGTTACCCGCCGAGAGGTCCACCAGGGTCACATCACAGCCCTTCTCGGCTAGATAAAGCGAGTACCTGCCAGGACCGCCGCCCACGTCCAGCACCTTGTCACCCGGTTTAATATAACGATCGATATACCGGCGAGTTAACTCATACTCAAAGGGATGCCTTTCTAACCGTTCCCATTCGGCTATAACCGAACTATCATAGTAATCTTTAACCACCTGCACCGCATCTTCCACCCAAACTCCCTCCCCCTTCATCCCTGTGCATAAATTATTTTGCACTATACACGGTCGCCAATGGATTGTCAAGAAAAACTTGGCAACCGGTTAGTCCCAACTCTCCCAACCCTAAAATCAGTGATATACTAAAACTGTTCAGGCACGGCTATAGGAGGGATAAGCATGCGCCTATTCATTGCTATCAATTTCGATGAGGATACCAAGAAAAACATGCTGGCCGTACAGCAGCGGCTTAAAGCCTGGGGGAAAGGGAGTTTTTCCCGCCCGGAAAATCTACACCTGACCCTCGCCTTTCTGGGAGAGGTGGCAGCAGAGCGCGTCGGGGAAATTCAAAGCATACTGGATCAACTAAACGTTCCCCGTCTACGCCTCCTCTTCAACCATGTGGGCTACTTTCAACGCCGCGACGGCGATATCTGGTGGATCGGCCTGGAGCATAACCAAGGCTTGTTTGCCCTGCAAAAAGAACTGCATCAGCTCCTTACTGCTGCCGGCTTTCCTCTGGATAACCGCCCTTTTTCACCCCATGTTACACTGGCTAGACGGGTAAGGCTCCATAGAGAACCCGACAAAAATCAGCTCTTGGGTACCCCCTTTACCACCACCGCCGACACCGTCAGCCTCATGCTGTCGGAGCGAGTGGATGGCAAGCTAACCTATACCGAGCTGTATGCCGTGACAGCATCATCCAATTAGAGTCATGCTCCTAGCAAATTTACCAGCGATAGTCATAGCCGATACAGATCAGAGGCTTTTCCAGCTCGTCCTCCCGAATTCTATACTTCTCTTTTAGGGCGGGTAGCTTATCTAGCGGACAAGTGCCGAAGGCCACCTGTAGGCCAAACTTGTCCTGTTCCCGCATGCCTTGAGCAATATCTTGGGGTAAACGGGTGTAGAACTGCCAGTGTCGCTCTAGCTCTTGCATACCCAAGTGCTCATAAAAAGCTTGGGCCTGCTCATCCATAGACCAGAACTCCATGCGGTTGATATTTCTAGCACTCAGCCACTCCTGAGCAGCCGCAAGCATGCCTTTAGCAATACCCTGGCCTTGATGATCGGGCCTCACCCCAAACTCCCAAACAAAGCCACAACAACTATCCTGCGCATAGCCCAATTCACCCGGCCTTGACTCTATCTCCACATCCATAAAGCCTACAATCTCACCATTATATTCAGCCACTAGTTCCAGTGCTTCGCCCTTATAAGTTGGTTTACGATGGTGCAAAAGGATCCAGGCTCGCGAAGTAACGGCTACCTGGGCCCAGGTAGCAAGCCAGGCTTCCTCATCGGCCGGCCGGTAAGGGCGCAGAACCAACTGGCCAAAGGGGGGATAGGCCTTGGCCACGTCCCAACTTTGATCCCAAGCATCATGAAAAGTAAGCTCGGATAAGGGCTTACGGGGGCGGCGCTTCTCCTCAGCCGGGTAGCCCAGTGGTATAAGGAAGTAACAGCGAACATCCTCGGGCAGCTGCAAGATTTGGCTGGCCTTGGCAATATCCAAATAGCCAATCCAACAGCTGCCGATACCGTGGGCGGCAGCTGCTAACTGAATATGGGCTCCAGGAATCAGCGGCGCCGAGTTCATGAACAGCAGCGCCATATGGTAGGGGTTGGGACAACTCCGAAACCAGTCGTAGGCTTCCCTCCCCCACCGGAGCCGATTAACCTCCTGGCTAAACTCGCTTTCCTCTTCCGGCTTATAGAGCCTGGCGCAACAAGCGATGACCACCGGAGCCTCGGCGATCCACATTTGCCCGCCGGCCGCTTGGGCCAAGGCCCGCTTCTTGTCTTCATCAGTGACTATGCCAAAAATATGGGCTTGGGCGTTGCCTCCACTGGGCGCCCAGCGGGCTGCTTCCAGGATGCGATGCAGTACCTCGGGAGCTATCGGGTCGGGTTGGAAGTGCCTAACAGATCGGCGGTTATAAAGGGCTGTAAACAAATACTCGCTAGGCTTCATCTCTTTACCACCTCATCATCTCGGTTCGTTTATTTCATTATCCCTTAGTTCTAACCGGCGGGCTAGGGGGGATAGAAAATATTCCCTCCGTTTAAAAAAGACCGCCCTCGAGATTGAGGGCGGGCTTCTTTTATTTGTGCTCCTTTTAGCTGAGTTTTTCCAACTCGGCTCTTAAGCGAGGATGCAAGATGTTGTTTTCCAAGTGGATGTGTTGAAAGAGGTCGGCTTCCAACTCTTGTAGCAAAGCATAAGTGCGGTCAAAGGTGCTGCAAGCATCAATTGAACAAGCGGTGCAGCTTCGATAATTCCGGGTGTTGAGCGCCGTGAACCCGCAGGATGGTGGTTACCAGTTTGCTGAGTTCGGCCAAAGCTTGGTTGGTATAGGCATGGTGGGTATTGACAATATAATCAATGAACTCACCGTAGGGAACCTCTCGCCAATCAACTTGCTTATCTTTCATCGCCTGGGCTTCCGCGTGAGCAGTGTCAAGGTCTGCCAAGACTGCTTCCCCATCAATTCCCTTCTCGTTTATGACCTCCTCTAGGGGCCGACTGCCTCCGCAGCAGAAGTCGATCTTATACTTACTAAATACTTCGGTGGCTTTCGGTAGTGCCGCCACAATGTCTCCGATTTTGTCTTGCAGGTCAAACACGTGGGCCATAAAGTGTCGCCTCCTTCTGTTTTTTCATATGCTTTCCTTCATATAGTCTGCGTAATATGCTTTCCTTCATATAGTCTGCGTAAGAAAAAGAAATATGCTAGCAGGTTAACATAAATAGGGGCGGTGCAACCAATTTGCACCGCCCCGATAATTCATAGACGGGGGCCACAGCGGGCGCCCTCCCTACGAATGTTACCTAGGATACAGGCTAGCTATTGTTTGTCGCGCTTAAAGCAGAGGAACCAATCGAGGCAATAGGTATCTTCGCCGGGAGCCTCCATGCGCTCTTTGGCCGCACCGCAGGTGCCCGGTGCAGGCACGATGACATCATC
>JAMNZE010000002.1:0-16975 GCA_023622465.1 Bacillota bacterium
GCAATGGCCTTGTTCCAGTTGATATTGGCTTTGGACATATCCACCAGTGACTCATCGATGGCTAATACCACCGAAGTCTCATCTTCGCCCGCATGGCCCTGGCCTTCACAAATGGTTAAAATCTCGGAAGCGTAATCGATCCACCAATTAATTAAGAGGACTGTCAGGCCTAAATCGGCTAAGCGTTCCATCACGTGGGTAAGGGCCGGCGTATTACCACCGTGCCCATTGAACAAAACTAGCTTCTTAACACCCCACTTGGCTAAACCTTTGCCCACATGGAAAACATAGTCGCCAAAAACTTCGGGCGGAATATCGATGGTACCCGGATAGGGTGCCAGATGCCAGGAATGGCCGTAAGGAACTTCCGGGGCAATAATCAATTCTTCCCCCATCCGTTCATCAATCAGCTCTAGAAAGCGCCGCGGGATGATAACATCGGTACCCAGTGGGCAGTGGTGCCCATGGGCCTCGGTCATACCAATTGGCAATACCACGGTGTCGATACACTCTAGGGCTTCCGCAAATTGATCCGAATTCATATAGAGCATATACATTCGTCTCTTCCTCCTCGTTTACCCTATTCTTCGGCCAAAGCCTGCTGCAACACCTGTGTCACTATTTTGGGGTTGGCTAAACCATTGGACAAGCTCAGCACCTGCCCCACCAAGAACCCGAAAACTTTCTTCTTTCCCGCCTTGTATTTCTGTACCGCTGCTTCATGCTCAGCCAATACCTGTCCCACCCAGGCACCTATTTGCCCCACGTCGCTTATTTGCTGCACTTGGCGCGAGCGAGCTAAAGCCGCCGGCGCTTGGCCGCTGGTAAAACCTTCGGCCAGTAGCTCTTTTGCTATATTGTGGCTTAACGTCCCCGCCCGCACCAAATCTAATAGTTCAGCCAGCTCCTGCGGTGCTAGCGGACAATCGACAAAATCGATGGCAGCCTGATTGAGTAGGGCCCGCAGCTCGGTCAGCAACCAATTGGCAATATCGGGGGCCACCGTATAATGGCGCAACACGGCTTCAAAATAGGCGGCTAAACCGGGGTCGCCTGTAATCTCCCGGGCCTGGTAGGGGCTGAGACCCAGCTGCTCCTGATAGCGCAACTGCTTCGCCAAAGGCAACTCGGGCAACTCCTGCCGCAGCGCCTCCAGCCAAGCCGGGTCAATAGTGACCGGTGCTATATCCGGTTCCGGTTTATAGCGGTAATCACTGGCCTGCTCTTTGCTGCGCATGGGTATGGTGACCTGCTGGCTTTCGTCCCAGCGCCTCGTTTCCCGGACTACCCGGTGACCTTGGGCCAGCAAGGTGGCTTGGCGCTGCTCCTCATAGGCAATAGCTGCCACCACTCCACTAAAAGAACCGATATTCTTAATCTCACAGAGCTCGCCCATTTCTTCACTGCCCACCGGCCGCAGGCTAATATTCAGTTCACAACGCATGGAGCCTTCTTCTATGCGGGCATCGGATACCCCTAGGTAACGCATCAACAATTGCAGAGCTTCTAGATAGGCCCGGGCCATTGGGGCGGAGCGAAATACGGGGGGCGTAACCACTTCTAGCAGCGGGATTCCCGCCCGGTTGAAGTCGATTATCTGCCCCGCCTCCGTCTCTACGGGGCGCCCCGCATCCTCCTCCAGATGTATCTGCTTGATTGGTATCCTTTCAATTTTATCTTCCAGCTCCACGTCCAAATAGCCCCCTTTACCGAAGGGATACCGCCACTGGGTAATCTGATATCCCTTAGGCAGATCGGGCGCTGTGTAATGCTTGCGGTCGAAGGCAGCCACCGCTGGTATCTCACAATTGAGGGCTAAAGCCGCTTTTAAAGCCAGCTCCACCGCCCTTTGATTTAGTTGGGGCTTGGTCGCTGCCTGGCCTAAACAAAAGGGACAAGTTTGGGTGTTGGGTGCAGCCCCAAAGCGGGTGCTGCAGTCACAGAATGCCTTCTTGTCCGTGGCTAACTGGATATGTACTTCTAGTCCGATTATGGTTTCGTAGTCCATTGTCATCCCCCTATCCAAACGAAAGAAGGCAGGAGCCGCCAAGCTCAGGCTGGCTCCTGCCCACCATCAGCCTAGCGGGTCTGTAAAAGGGCTTGCAACTCCTCCCAACTGAGCACGGGCACTCCCAGCTCTTGCGCTCGAGTAAGTTTGCTACCCGCTTTTTCGCCGGCCAGTAGATAGCTGGTCTTCTTGCTCACACTAGAGGCCACCTGGCCACCGTGCTGTTCAATAAACTGTCTGGCCTCAGTTCGGGTAACGCCGGGCAGAGTGCCAGTAATGACAAAGGTTTGCCCTGTAAGAGGGCCCTCCTGCCCCTGATCCCCCAAATAGCGTAGATTGACACCGGCGGCTTTCAGTTTTTCAATCAGCCACTGGTTCGCTGGGGCGGCAAAATAGTTGATAATGCTGGCGGCCATCTTGGTTCCCACATCGGGCACCTGCTGTAATTCTTCCGCCTTTGCCACCATAAGTTTTTCCAGAGTACCAAAGTGCTGGGCCAAACTCAGGGCTCCTTTAGCCCCCACATGGCGAATACCTAAGGCAAAGATGAGGCGTTCCAATGAGTTCTGCTTACTCTTAGCAATGGCTGCCACCAGTTTATCCGCTGTTTTCTGCCCCACCCGCTCTAGAGTCATTAGTTGTTCGGCCTTTAAATCGTAGAGGTCGGCCACATCCTGAACCAGGCCTGCAGCCAACAGAGCCGAGACCATAGCCGGCCCCAGGCCTTCAATGTCCATAGCATCCCGGGAAGCAAAGTGTATTAACCCCTCTCGGAGCACCGCCGGACAAGAACCATTGGGGCAGCGCCAAGCCACTTCCTGGGGCTCCCGCACCACCGATGTCCCACACTCGGGACAGGTGGTGGGCATCACATACACCCTTTCTTCTCCGGTGCGCAAGGAAGGTACCGGGGCTACCACTTCCGGGATAATATCGCCAGCCTTCTGTACAATTACCGTATCGCCAATACGGATATCTTTAGCAGCGATCAGGTCCGCATTATGCAACGAGGCCCGACTAACCACCGTACCGGCGATGGTGACCGGCTCCAACACCGCATTAGGGTTGAGGGTGCCGGTGCGCCCCACACTGATAATGATGTCTAAAAGCTTGGTCTGCACCTGTTCGGCTGGAAATTTATAGGCGATGGCCCAACGGGGGTTTCTCGCCGTGTAACCTAACCGCTCCTGTAGAGCGAAGTCATTGACCTTGATCACAATCCCATCGATTTCATAGGGCAGCTCATGGCGTTTATCATGCCAAGCCTGACAATACTCGATAACCGCCTCGATATCACTAAGCACTACCCGCTGTTGGTTGACGGGAAAGCCGATCTGCCTTAATAGGCGCAGAGTTTCCTCCTGAGTAGGCGGCAAGGGCCGCTCCTCGATGGCGGCTAAGCCGTAGAAGAAAATATCTAATCCCCGGCGGGCCGCCACCTTCGGGTCCAATTGCCGCAAGGAACCGGCGGCCGCATTGCGGGGGTTAGCGAATAGAGGTTGCCCCGCCTCCTGCCGCTCCTCATTGAGACGGGCAAAGGCGGCTTTGGACATATAGGCCTCCCCTCGAACCGTAAGGGTATAGGGTTCCTGTAAACGCAGGGGTACACCCGGCAAAGTACGCAAGTTGTTGGTGATGTCTTCACCCACGGTTCCATCCCCGCGGGTAGCACCGGTCACGAGTACACCGTCCGCATATTGGAGGGAGACGGCTAGACCATCGATCTTTAGCTCTAGCACATACTCCACTTCAGAATCTCCGGCAACGGCCCGCACCCGCTGGTCAAACTCCCGCAAATCGCCAGCGCTAAAGGCATTGGCTAGACTATACATGGGAATAGGATGGGTGACGCTGGCAAAACCGGTGGCCGGCTCCGCACCCACTCGCTGGGTAGGGGAGTCGGGCGTGATCAATTCGGGATATTTATCCTCGATATCTTGTAGCTCGCGCAGGAGGCGATCATATTCGGCATCGGAGATTTCCGGATCATCCAAAACGTAATAGCGGTAATTATGGTAATGTAAAATCTGGCGCAATTCAGCAGCCCGTTTGGCCACAGCTTCAGAAACCATGTGGGTAGTACACCTCCCGCTTAGATTACTTCTAAGGATGTGTATTGCAACGACAGGGTTTTCATCTGGTTACCCTTATCAAAAACCACCGTTACAAAAAGGTCGTTACCACTCTTGCGGGTAGAGACGACTGTACCCTCTCCAAAACTTTTGTGCCTTACCCTTTGTCCATCAGCAAAAGCCTTCTGGCCGTCTGCTACCTGGGGCTCGGGCTCGATCCTGATAGATAGGGGTTTAGTCGAGTGACTGACCGTCGATTGCGACGGACTTAAGGACCAGCCGCGGCTTTCTTTCACCTCATCGGGAATTTCGGTTAAGAAGCGGGAAGGCAAATTGTAACTATGGCGGCCCGAAAGCAGGCGTTGCCAAGCATGGGTCAAATAGAGCCTTTCTTGTGCTCGGGTGATGCCCACGTAACAGAGGCGCCGCTCTTCTTCTAATTCGTCCTCATCGGCTAGCGCCCGCGCATGGGGGAAAATGCCTTCTTCCATGCCAGTCAAGAAAACTATGGGAAACTCCAGCCCCTTAGCCGTGTGCAAGGTGAGCATGTGCACCGCCTCTCCCTCAGCCTGAGTATCCGCATCGGAAAGCAATTCAATACCGGCCAGGAAAACGTCTAAGCCGGCCTCGGGCTCCCGCATACAAAAGTCTTGGGCCACA
The DNA here is from genome assembly GCA_023622465.1 of Bacillota bacterium. Taxonomy (GTDB): domain Bacteria; phylum Bacillota; class UBA994; order UBA5500; family UBA5500; genus UBA5500. The sequence continues at coordinate 4,741 of JAMNZE010000002.1, forward strand.
GAAACAAATTCCTGTAAGTTCTCTAACCGGGCTAAGGATTCGGGATCGGGTCCATCGGCTTCTAAGGTCGCCCGGTAGCCGGTCTGGTCTAATAAGGTCTCCACCAGCTCGGCCACGCTTAAGAAATCGGCCATGCGCCGCCAGTCGGCCAACTGTTGGACAAAGGCCTGCACCTTGCTAGCGGCCGCCTTCCCTATGCTGCTAATTTTATCCACCTGCTCGGCTGCCATTAGTAGGGGCATCTCATGCTCCTCCGCATAATCGCTGAGCCGCTTTATAGTAGTAGCACCAATCCCTCGACGGGGTACATTGACTATGCGTTCAAAGCTGACACTGTCGGCCGGGTTCACCAGCAAACGCAAATAGGCGATGATATCCTTAATCTCGCGGCGCTTGTAGAACTCGACCCCTTTATAAATGGTATAGGGAATGTCCCGCCGCAGGAATACTTCTTCCAGGGCGCGGGACTGGGCATTGGTGCGATACAGTATGGCGATATCATCATAACTTCTGCCTTGGCTATGCAAAAACTCTATCTCGTTGGCGATCTGGCTAGCCTCATCGCGCTCATCATTGGCTGTAAGTACCTGCACCGGGTCGCCCGCCGGGTTAGCTGTCCACAAACGTTTCGGTTTACGCCCCACATTATTGGCCACCACCGCATTGGCCGCATCCAAAATATTCTGGGTGGAACGGTAGTTTTGTTCTAGTTTAATAACTGTTGCATCGGGAAAATCCTCTTCGAAGTCCAGGATATTGCGCAAATTGGCTCCCCTGAAGGCATAAATGGACTGGTCGTCGTCGCCCACCACCATCAGATTGCGATGTTTAGCAGCCAAAATTCTTACCAACTCATACTGGGCCCGGTTAGTATCTTGGTACTCGTCCACCAATATATGCTTAAACTGCTCCTGGTAGCCTTCGCGCACGTCAGCGTGATTTTTTAAGAGCTCCACCGCTAAATAGAGCAGGTCGTCAAAATCAACCGCATTATTGATGAGCAATTTACGTTGATACAATCTATACACGGAGGCTACCGTTTCTTCCACAAAGTCTTGGGCATAACGAGCATACTCTTCCGGCGACTCCAAGTTATTCTTAGCTCTACTAATAAGCCCGTGCACCATGCTAGGCTTAAATCGATTGTTGGCAATATTTAACTCCTGCAAGCACTGTTTAATCAAGGCCGTTTGCTCATTGGTATCATAGATGACAAAGTTCTTTCCTAGCCCTAACCTTTCGCCGTCCCGGCGCAACATACGTACACAGGCGGCATGAAAGGTGCCCACCCACATGCCGCGGGCATGAGGAACCAACTCTTCTAGCCGCTGTTGCATTTCCTGGGCCGCCTTGTTGGTGAAGGTTATGGCTAAAATCTGGTGCGGGCGCACACCACAATGGTCTATCAAATAGGCTATCCGATAGGTTAGTACACGGGTCTTGCCACTACCGGCACCCGCTAAAATGAGTAGCGGTCCCGAAGGATGGGTTACCGCCTGCCGTTGAATTGGATTAAGTTTATCTAATAACTGCATCAAGGGCCTCCTTACTACTTCTATGACCTTAACGATACCATCTTCTTCTTTGCCGATTATAAATCCTGCTCAGCGAACATATTTTCGTGCAAAAAGGACTGTCGCAAACTATCTTTGACGACAGTCCCCTTCGATTCGCAGAATTCTTTACCGCACTCGCATCACGCGCAAAATATGGGGGCGCAGAGCATATAACAAACTGGTCATCACCACTATCGTAGCCGCCGCATTGGCAACTCGCACAGGTAAAAGCACGGCAGCTGCTTTACCAGTGATTATTGTCAACCAATAGGTATTGAGCACGACGGAAGTGATCACCTCAGAAACGGCGATAGCCCCTAGTAACTGCCAGTAGGAGCTGCGCCAGCGATTGCGTCCCAGCAACAAGGGGACTATGGCTCCCGCCAAACCCGAGCTGAGAGTAAATCCGGGGAAGTAGGCGCCGATAGGAAACAGGTTAGCACCGATAAAATCGCCTAGGGCGCCCGCAATAAAACCCCAGCCCGGGCCATAAGCTATGCCGACCACCAAAATTGGCAACCAGCCCAGACCAATACTAATAATGGGAGTGTTAATACTTAAAAAACGACGGGCCACAATAGAAATAGCTAGGAGTAGAGCGGTGGTTACTAATCGACTAAGACGACTCTGTTGCATTTTACACCTCTGACTTTCTATTGTTGAGCTAAGACCTCTGCTACTAGACTCACCAAATCGTTGAGGTCAAAGGGCTTATGGAGCTTTCCTTGCACACCTAGTTTCTCCACTTTAGCCCAGTTTGCATCATCCATATCGGCTGTTACCATAATCACGGGCAAAGTAGGATGCTGAGCCCGTAACTTTAACAAAGTCTCCGGTCCCGACAGCCCTGGCATTCTCATGTCTAATAACACCAGGTCGGGTTGGGTTTCTGCCACAAAAATTAGGGCCTCTTCGCCACTACCAACGGTGGCCACCCGATAGCCGAACTGGATAAGCACTTCTTCAAATAATAGCCGCATCCCCTTCTGATCGTCAACCACTAGAATTAGTCTGCCCTGCGCCATTTACTTCACCTTCTCCTATCCTCTTCTTCCATTCGTTTCTCCACCCTACAGCTTAGGCCCTGCCAAATTGGACCTATCATAATATCTACTTTAGGGTTATAATTATTATAAATATAACGCATAAACCTACGTTGGAGGGAAAGAAATGCAAACTGTTGATAACCGGGGCTTAGCTTGTCCTGAGCCAGTTATTCGTACCAAGAAGGCCCTCGATAACATGACCAGTGGCACTTTGGTTTCCATTGTAGACAATGAAATTGCAAAGGAAAACGTACTGCGGCTAGCCAATAGCATGGGCTTGGCCACAAGCGTTACAGAGGAAGAAGGGCTTTTTCACATCCAGATCACTAAGGATGGGGATGCTACCAGCGAGCCTGCCACTCTAGAGCTGGTAAACTGCTCTCTACCGACTGCCAAGCATACCACGCTGCTGGTAAAGAGCGACCTTTTCGGCGAGGGCGACCCGGCCTTGGGCCAGGTACTGATGAAAAGCTTTTTCCATGCCCTCAATGAAAGTTCGGTGCTACCGCGGGAAATTTTCTTCGTCAATGCGGGGGTGCGCCTCACCTGCGAAGGTTCGGCCGTATTATCCAAACTGCAAGAGCTAGAAGAAAAGGGCGTACAAATCTTTAGCTGCGGTACCTGCCTCGACTTTTATCACTTAAATGAAAAGCTGGCCATCGGTGCTGTGACCAACATGTTCACTATTGTAGAAGCTTTAACCCAGGCCGATAACGCAATTACAATTTAGAAGCGGACTAGGGCGTATCACACCACGTGGTACGCCCTAACTGCTGTTCAAACTGCTAGCGAACCAGCGGCCACTTACCGGTAAAAACCTCCTTGGCTGGCCCGGTCATATAGAGGCGCTTCCGATCTTGCCAATAAATTTGCAAGGTGCCACCGGGTAACTCCACGTCAACCTGTTCATCTGTTAGACCATTGAGCACACCAGCCACCACTACGGCGCAAGCACCGGTACCACAAGCCAGGGTAACGCCCACCCCCCGCTCCCACACTCGCACCATGACACGGCGCGAGTTGATAACCTGTACAAAATCCACATTAGCTCCGCGGGGGAAGATAGGGTGCTGCTCCAGGCTAGCTCCTACCCGGGCTACGTCTACCTTGTTCACATCGGGCACGAAAACTACAGCGTGAGGCACACCTACAGCCACCCCTGTAACAACATAACGTTCACCTAGTACTTCTATGGGCACTTCCACAGGCGAATCGGTAAGGGTAAGCATAGGAATACGGGTGGGCTCCAGAATGGGTAACCCCATGTCTACCTTAACCAGCTTTACTTGCTGATCGCTAATCTCTAAGTGAACCTGCTTGATTCCATCTAGAGTTTCTACCTTTAGATCGGGGCGCTGGCAATAGCCGTGTTCATATACATATTGGCTTACACAACGTAAAGCGTTACCACACATCTCGGCTACCGAGCCATCGGCGTTATAAATATGCATGCGTAAATCGGCAACCTCGGAGGGTAAGAGGAAGACTAAGCCATCGCCCCCTACCCCCCAGCGGCGCTGGCAGATTTGCCGGGCCAAAGCGGAGAGATCGCCGTCTGGCAAGTCTTGCCAGGCTTCCACCACAATGAAATCATTCCCTAAACCGTGCATTTTGGTAAACCGCATCGTCTTTTCTCCTGTAATCTCGGGGGACACTTGCAGACAAAAGTGGTATTAGGCCTGTCACAAAAGCAGTTACTAGAGCGCAGGGTGCTTTAAGACCTATTAGGACAGCCCCCGTCTTATAGCTAAAGCTCTGTGGCCTATATCCCGGCGGTAATGGGCACCAGGGATTTCGATCTTAGCCACCCCTTCATAGGCCTGCTGCAGTGCCTGTTCTAAATCGGTACCGAGGGCCGTAACCGCCAAAATGCGACCGCCACTGGAAACCAGGCGCCCTTCCTCTTCTTTAGTGCCCGCCTGAAAGATTAGACAACCCACCTGTTCAGCCTGCTCGAGCCCTCTGATAGGCAGCCCCTTGGGGTAGGGGCCGGGATAGCCGGGAGCGGCCATAATTACGCTGGCACAGGCCTGCTGCTTCACTAGGAGCTCCTGTTGCTTCAACGGTTTAACTCCGGGCATTGGCTTGACAGCACAGGCGGCCAATAGCTCCAGCACATCATTCTCCAGGCGGGGTAATACCACCTGGGATTCCGGGTCACCAAAACGAACGTTGTACTCGATGACTTTCGGCCCTTGCTCCGTCAACATCAGGCCCATATAGAGCACACCACTATAGTAAATACCCTCGGCTTGGAGGCCGCGCAAAGTTGGCTCTAAGATAGACCGAATTACCTCGGCCTCTATCGGGGGTGTAAAGGCAGGCACCGGTGAATAGACCCCCATGCCACCCGTGTTAGGCCCCCGATCGCCGTCGAAAACCTGTTTATGATCCTGAGCCGCCGGCAACACCAGATAGTCCTGGCCATTGACCAGGGCTAACACGGTAACCTCTTGCCCTTGTAAGAACTCTTCAATAACTACCTGACTACCGGCCGTACCGAAACTCTGCTCCACCAACATAGAACGGAGGGTATCCTCCGCTTCTGCCCGGTCATGAACAATTACGGCCCCTTTGCCGGCAGCTAAGCCGGAAGCTTTAATCACCAGAGGGAAGGAGCAGGTCCTAATGTAGTTTAAGGCCTCCTGATACTCCTGAAAAACCCGGTAAGCGGCCGTAGGAATGTCATATTTCGCCATAAATTGCTTGGCCCAGGCCTTGCTACTTTCCAATTGGGCCGCCGCTTGGCCGGGTCCGAAGGCGGCAATGCCCCGCTGGGCCAATTGATCGACTAAACCAGAAGCCAGTGGGGCTTCGGGGCCAATGACCACCAGATCGATGGCATAATCGCTAGCTGTCTGCACCAAAGCATCCCCGTCGTCGGCAGAAATGGATAGACAGGTGGCTACCTGGGCAATGCCCGGATTCCCCGGGGCGGCATAAAGCTCGGTCAGCAGTGGACTGCGGCTAATACTCCAAGCCAAAGCATGCTCGCGCCCACCCCCACCTACTAAAAGAACACGCATTCTTTTCCCTCCCTAGTGGCGGAAATGCCTATGGCCGGTAAAGACCATGGCCAGGTTATGGCGGTTGGCTGCTGTGATGCTTTCATCGTCGCGGATGGAGCCGCCGGGCTGCACGATAGCCGCAATTCCGGCTGCCGCTGCCGCCTCTACCACATCGGGGAAGGGGAAAAGACCATCGGAGGCCAGCACCGCTCCCGCAGCTTCCTGGCCGGCCCGAGCCAACGCCTGCTTGGCTGCATCAATGCGATTAACCTGCCCCATGCCGATACCGAGGGTTACCCCCCCCTTGGCCACCACAATGGCATTGGACTTCACATATTTGACCACCCGCCAAGCGAATTGCAGATCTGCCATCTGTTCGGCGGTGACAGCCTTATCGGTAACCGTTCGCCAGGGCTCTTCTGTAGGCGACAGGGTATCGGGGGTTTGCACTAACAGGCCACCGGCAATCCGTTTATAATCCAGCCCGCTAGACTTGCCACTACCTAGCGGTCCTACCGCCAACAGACGTAAATTCTTTTTCCGGCTCAGAATGGACTGGGCTTCCGGTGTAAACTCGGGGGCAATAACTATATCGAGAAAGATCTCTGTCAGTTTCTCTGCCAGATCGGCCTCCACCGGGCGGTTTAAGGCCACAATGCCACCAAAAATGGAGACCGGGTCCGCATCGTGGGCCCGCTGATAGGCGGTGAGAATATCATTGGCGCAGGCTACTCCACAAGGGTTGGTATGCTTAACGGCCACCGCCGCCGGCTGGCTGAACTCTTGTACCAGACTGAGGGCCGCATCCGCATCGTAGAGATTACAAAAGGAGAGTTCTTTACCTTGTAACTGGCGAGCCCGCGCTAAAGAAGGCCCGGCCGTCTGGGGCTCCCGATAAAAAGCCGCCACCTGATGGGGATTTTCACCATAGCGCAGCAGTTGCTGGCGCTCAAAGGTGAGGGTTATGGTCTCCGGTAAAGCTTCATCAGGGGCATATTGTTGGCCCAGGTAGGCGGCAATCATGGCGTCATAGTTGGCTGTGTGCCGGAAAGCAGCTAGGGCCAGCTCCTGGCGCAACTTAAGGGGCACCTCCCCCGTTTGCCGCAGGCACTCGATGATTTCTGCATAGCGCTCCGGATCGGTTACTACCGTTACAGCCGCATGGTTCTTGGCCGCCGCCCGCACCATACTGGGACCGCCGATATCGATATTCTCGATAGCTTCCTCCAGAGTAACGTGAGGCTGGGCGATGGTAGCAGCAAAGGGATAGAGATTGCACACTACCAAATCAATAGCCCTTATGCCATGGGTAACCAAAGACTGCATATGCTCCTCCCGGTCACGCCGGGCCAAGATGCCACCATGAATATGGGGATGTAATGTTTTTACTCGCCCATCTAGGATTTCAGGAAAACCGGTAACCGCATCTACCGGTCGCACCGGTATGCCGTGCTCACTCAACAATCGATAGGTGCCACCGGTAGAAACCAGCTCTACACCTAGATCTACTAGAGCTTTAGCAAATTCAATTATCCCCGTTTTATCGGAAACACTTAGTAGGGCCCGCTTTATCACTGGCCTTTCCCTCCTTCACCGTCGGTAATGTATACACGACGTCCTCTAATCTGCAAGCGGCCGGCCAAATAGTATTGCACCGCTTTTACATACAGACGATGTTCTACTGCTAACACCCGCTCGGCTAAAGTATCCACCGTGTCGTCATCGTAAACCGGCACCGCTTCTTGCAAAATAATGGGGCCGCTATCCACACCGGCTTCCACAAAGATGATAGTGGCTCCACTCACCTTCGCCCCATAGTCCAACACGGCCTGATGTACCCGCTGGCCGTAGAAGCCGGGGCCGCAAAAGGCGGGAATGAGCGACGGGTGGGTGTTCATAATACGCCCCTGATAATGGCGCACAAAATCTTCACTGAGAACCGACAGGAAGCCGGCTAGAAGCACTAGGTCGGGCTGATGGGGGGCTAAAACCTCCAGTAGAGCTTGACTATAGGCTTCGTTATCCCTATAGTCCCTCCGGGGCACTACCACCGTGGGGATACCCGCCCGGGCGGCCCGCTGGAGGGCAAAGGCATCGGCACGGGAACTGACAACCACCGCGATGTCGGCCGGTAACAGCCCGAAAGCGATGGCATCTATCATAGCTTGCAAATTGGTGCCGCTACCCGATACCAACACGGCCAGCTTAGCGGCCACGATAAACCACTCCTTCGCCGGCCACCACTTCACCCAGCAACCAGGCCTGCTCGCCTAAAGCCTGAGCGGCGGCTATACAGGTGGCCGCTTCCTCCTGGGGTACTACCAGGACAAAGCCCACCCCCATGTTGAAGGTGCGATAGCTCTCTTCCGGGGCCAGGTTGCCCAATTGCTCCAGATAACGGAAAATAGGTGGCACCCGCCAACTATCTAACTCAATGGCCGCGCCACAGCCCGAAGGCAACATGCGAGGTATATTCTCCGTAAGGCCGCCACCGGTAATGTGGGCCATCCCGCGAATAGTAAACTGAGAGAGCAGTTTCAACACGGAGGGCACATAGATGCGGGTGGGAGTCAGCAAAATACTTTCTAAGGTTGCCTCGCCCAGCTGGGGCACCCGATCGCTCAGTTTATGCCCGCCCACCTCAAGAATTAGCTTGCGGACCAAGGAAAAGCCGTTGCTATGCAAGCCACTGGAAGCCAGGGCGATCAAGGCATCACCGGGTTCAATAGTGGAACCGTCGACAATGGCCTCCCGCTCCACCACACCTACGGCAAACCCGGCCAAATCATAGTCTTCCTCCCCGTACATACCCGGCATCTCAGCCGTTTCACCCCCGATAAGGGCACAGCCCGCCTGACGGCAGCCGGCGGCTATACCTTCCACCAGGGCTGCAATCTTTTCCGGGACCAACCGCCCACAGGCAATATAATCCAGAAAGAAGAGGGGTTCGGCTCCCTGCACCAACACGTCGTTGACACACATGGCCACACAATCGATACCGATGGTATCATGCTTATCGGCCATAATAGCCAACATCAGCTTGGTGCCTACTCCGTCGGTACCGGCCACCAAAACCGGCTGCTTATAGGCTTTTTGCGGGAGGGTGATCAAACCGCCGAACCCTCCCACATCACCCAACACTTCCGGGCGATAGGTGGAGCGAACCGCCTTTTTCATCAGTTCTACCGCCCGGTTACCAGCTTCCACGTCAACTCCGGCCGCTTTATAAGTGATCGAATCCATATCCCTCAGTTCCTTTCCTGATAAACTTCTAACGGATACTTACCGGTCAGGCAAGCCAAGCAGTTGCCACCCCCGGGAACGGCCCGTAATAGACCTTCGAGACTGAGAAAGCCGAGAGAATCGGCCCCAATCATCTGGCGAATTTCTTCGATGGAGTATTGGGCCGCCACCAGCTCGTCGGCGGTAGGCGTATCAATGCCATAGTAGCAGGGGGAAATATAGGGCGGACTAGAAATGCGCAGATGCACCTCTGTGGCTCCTGCTGCCCGCAAGGCCCGAATTAGATTACGGCTGGTGGTCCCGCGGACGATGGAGTCCTCTACCACCACCACCCTTTTTCCTTCTAACACATGGCGGTTAGGATTCAGCTTCAACCGTACCTTCAGGTTGCGTAGGGATTGACCGGGGGAGATGAAGGTGCGCCCCACATAACGGTTCTTAACCAAGCCTTCCTCGTAGGGAAGCCCCGATTCTAGCGCATAACCGACGGCGGCAGGGATACCCGAATCGGGAACCCCGATAACGATATCGGCGTCGGCCGGTTGCTCTTGGGCTAAGATCCGCCCTAGGCTACGCCGCACCATATGCACGTTCAGCCCATCGACCACCGAGTCGACGCGGGCAAAGTACACATATTCAAAGATGCAGGAATGCCGCTCCACCGGCGGCCCCGGCAAATGTTCGCTACGCAAACCGTTTTCATCGATAACAATTATCTCACCGGGAAAGACATCGCGGATTAGTTCGGCCCCCATGGTATCAAAGGCGCAGGACTCGGAGGCCACCACGTAGCCCGAACCTAAACGTCCTATTACCAGGGGCCGAAAGCCAAAGGCATCACGCACAGCTATGAGGGTGGAGTCGCTCTGCAAAACCAAACTATAGGCGCCATGGACCCTGCTCAATGCCCGCTGTACTGCGGTGACGATGCCTTCCCGCCGATAGCGGGCGATCAGGTTTAAAATGACTTCCGTGTCGCTGGCGGTTTGAAAAATTTGTCCATTGTCCTCCATCTCCCGGCGTAAACGGGTGGTATTAGCCAAGTTGCCGTTGAGAGCTAAAGCCATACTGCCCTGTAAATAGCGTACAATCAGGGGCTGTATATTATCAAATCTTGTTTCATCACTGGTGGCATAACGAACATGGCCAATACCTAAGGTAGGCTCGATGCCATTCAAATGTTGTAACCGGTCGACGGTAAACACGTCGGAAACCAAACCGGGGCCCTTAACCAACTCTATTTGCTTCCCATTACTAACCGCAATACCGGCGCCTTCTTCGCCCCGGTGCTGTAAAGCAAACAACCCCATGTATAACAGCCCGGGCAGGTCATCGCCCACCCCGTAGGCGGCCACCACACCACAATGTTCTTTCAGCCCGTCTAACGCTGCATAAGGCATGGTATGGCCTCCTGCCAAGCCTTCGCCGCTTCCGCCAGTTCCACATCAATGCGGGTGGTACCATTTACCCGCACCGTCAACCGCTGTCCGCCAACGGTACCCAGTACCTGGGCCGGCACGCCGGCGACCTGAGCAGCTGCTAGGAAAACATCCTGCTTATTGGCAGCAACGGTGACCACGACGCGAGACTGGCTCTCGGCGAATAGCAGCACATCGGGACGGAGCGTAGATCCTAAGTCGATCTGGCAACCTGCCTGTCCGGCTATAGCTGCCTCTGCAATCGTAACGGCTAATCCACCTTCGGCACAATCGTGGGCTGACCGTACTCGGGCTTGCCTAATTTGGTCCAACAGGAACTGCTGCAACCTAACCTCCGCAGTTAAATCTAAGCTGGGCGGGGCACCCACATCTTGACCATGCACCTGATGCAGATACTCACTGCCTCCTATTTCGGGCTTAGTTTCGCCCAGCAGAATTATCACATCTCCGGTCTCTTTAAAATCATGGGTCACCAACTGCTCCGCCTCCGGCAACAGGCCTACAATACCCACGGTGGGAGTAGGATAGATGGCTTGACCATTGGTTTCATTATAAAGGCTCACATTCCCTCCGGTAACCGGGGTCCCTAAAGCACGGCAGGCCTCCCCCATACCCCGCACCGCCTCTTGCAGCTGCCAGAAAATTTCTGGGCGCTCCGGACTGCCGAAGTTGAGACAGTTGGTAATAGCCAAGGGGTCCGCACCGCTGCAGACCAGGTTACGGGCCGCTTCGGCTACAGCAATCATGCCGCCCACGTAAGGATCTAAATAGACGTAACGGCTATTACAGTCCACACTGACGGCCAACCCTTTGTTTGTTCCTGGCACTCGGGGGCAGTCGATATCCTCCAGTGCCAACTGCTGCACCCTATCCTGCCAAGCAGGTCGCTGGGCGGCCGCCTGGTAAACCGGCGCCTGATCGGTCAGGTGTTTGGCCACCACCTCGGCCACCACCCGTCCTCCTTCTTTTATACGGAAATAACCGTCGTCGGTAACCCGACCCACCACCGTAGCGTCCACACCCCACTTAGCACAAACGGCCTGCACGTCGGCCACCCGCTCTGGCTCTACCACCACCAACATGCGCTCCTGGGTTTCCGAAAGCATGACCTCGTAAGCAGTCATATCGGGCTCCTGCTTCGGTATTAGGTCCACATCCAATTCCAAGCCCGTGTCGGCCCGGCTAGCCATCTCACTGCCAGAAGAAGTGAAGCCGGCGGCTCCTAGGTCCTGCATACCGACAATGATCCCCTGATCAATTAGCTCTAGACAAGCTTCCATCAATCTTTTTTCTAGCTCTGGATTGCCTTTTTGCGTCGCCTCAGGCACTTCGTCGCCGGTCCCCGATAACTCATCGGAGGCAAAGGTGGCACCATGAATACCTTCTCGCCCAGTGGGGGCTCCCAACACCAAGACGGGATTGCCCACCCCGCTGGCCACGCCTTTAGCCAGCTCGTCATGGCCCACTAAGCCGACGCACATGGCATTAACGAGACAATTGCCACTGTAACTTTCGTGGAAATAGACTTCACCGGCTATGGTGGGTACCTCTAGGGTATTACCGTAGTCGGCCATGCCAGCCACGGCTCCCTGCAATAGATGGCGCTGATGTTCTTCCGTCAAGTCACCAAACCGCAAGGAGTTGGCGAGAGCGATGGGGCGGGCCCCCATGGCAAAGACATCACGCACGATGCCGCCCACGCCGGTGGCGGCACCATGGTAGGGCTCCACCGCCGACGGATGGTTATGGCTCTCCATCTTGAAGACCACCGCCTGACCGTCGCCTATATCCACCACACCCGCATTCTCCCCCGGCCCTACCAGAACGCGGGGGCCGGTGGTAGGAAAGGTTTTCAGCACCGGCTTAGAATGCTTGTAACTACAATGTTCGGACCACATGGAAGCAAATAGGCCAAGCTCTAACCGATTGGGTTCGCGGCCCAT
>JAMNZE010000012.1:0-3261 GCA_023622465.1 Bacillota bacterium
GGCCCCCTGCGCAGCGAGGGGAGCTGATCGATCAGGGAAAACAGCTGGCTGTTATAGAGATAGCTACGACAGGTGGCATCGCCCAGCAGCGGGAAATAATAGCCTTTGCGGTCGCGCAAAAGCTTTGGTGCGCCAGGGCATTGCCCCTTCCCCGGGCATTGCCTATTGGCACCGATTAGGCATTGCTCATGTACCATCAATAGATGCCGCCCATGAACTAATAAATGGGCCGGCTGTTCTCTGGCGGCAAGAAGGTCCCTGGTCTCGGCCCGGTTCAGCTCCACCGACAACAGGTAACCACTGGCCTTGGGCACACTGGCGGGGAACCAGGAATTATAGGCGTTGAGCGAAGTATCAAGCACGAAGGGCACATCTAAGCTATGGGCCAATTCAACGCCACTCCAATTGGGCACTAAGAGGCCGCTCACCGGATTGGCTGCCAGGGCCGCTTGCCAAGCCCCCCATTCCCGAGGCAAAAGGATGCGGGGCAAGCGGAGAAAAACAGGAACCCCATCTCTGCCGGCCAACTTACTGGCTTCTACATAATCCCTTAAAATCGCCTCCGGGTCGCTATGGCTATGATAGCTGGTACCGAAATAGACTCGGGACAGCTGAGAAGCATGGTTAAGGGCTACCTTTAGCAATTCCAGATTGGGAACGATTACGGCCCAACCGGCATTCTGGCCTTCTTCTCTTTCGGATACGGACCAGCGGGTAGGCCGCTGGGGCAGAGTAATCTCGGCTGGCAAGGGCCTAGGCTGCCCCCAGAGTCTTTCGCTTAAACGGGCAACGGCCTCTCGCCGACAGGAATTAACTTCACTCACCGGCAAGGCCAGCCCGGGTTCGATGTGGCTGGTCAATTGGTCTAGGGTAAAGCCGCTACCGCCCAATTTACCTAACTGGCGGGCTAACAGATTTTCATCCACGGCCACATTCCGGGCCGGTTCGGGTAAACGCTGGCCAGTGACCTGCACCGTCTGCCCGGCGGCGGTGGCTATCAGGGTGAGGGGCTGACCGCTTTCCAGCCGAGCATGGAAGCTCAGGGGCCACAGGGGTGGTTCATAGCTCACCACCTGTTGGCTAACGGTTTCTTCTAGTTCGGCCTGCTTGAGGCGCATGACGCTGGCCCCCGGCGGCAAACGGTAACCGGGCAGGCTAGCCTCTTGCCCGGCTGCTATCTGCTGCCGCCGCTGGGAGCCCTGGTAAAAATCTTGTATCTCATACTCCCGCCCCTGGGCTGCGGCCAGCACATCGCCCCGCTGGGCTTCTTGCTGCCAGCGAATGGCGCCGCTGGGCAACATGTCTCCCACCTTTACGCCCCGATGACCCGGCTGATCTCCCGACAAAAGCTCGGTACCCGGCCGCTTAAACAGGTAGCCGCTGGTGAAACCCCGGTTAAAAACTTGGGCTAACTCGACTAACCGGCCTTCCAGATCAGTAATTTCTCGCCCATCCCACAACCGATCTATGGCCTCCCGGTAATGGCGGACTACGGTGCCCACGTAGGTGGGACTTTTTAGGCGTCCTTCAATCTTCCAGGAACAGACGGGCATTTGGAGCAACTGGGCCACATAGGGCAACAGGCAAAGATCGCGGGGGCTCAAGGGATAGGTGGGCGCTCCCTTGGCACCAGCCCAACTATAGGGCAGCCGACAGGGTTGGGCACATTGGCCCCGATTGCCGCTACGGCCGCCCAGCAGGCTAGAAAGCAAGCACTGGCCCGAATAGGCAACGCAAAGGGCCCCGTGCACGAATATCTCCAGGCCGATGGAGCTTTCTGTGGCAATTTGTTCTATGTCGGAGCGGGACAACTCCCGAGCCAGCACCACTCGCTTAATACCCTGCTCAGCTAGGGCATTGGCTCCAGCCCCATTATGGATGGTCAGCTGGGTGCTGGCGTGCAGTTCCAATTGGGGGGTGGTGGCTTGGGCTAGGGCAATTAACCCCGGGTCTTGCACGATGACCGCATCGGCCCCCATGTTATAAAGCTGCCGCAAAAATTGGGCGGCCGTTTCTAATTCACTATCTTTCAGTAAGGTGTTGACGGTGACATAAATTTTGGCCCCCGCCCGATGGGCCAATTGCACCGCCTCTTCCAACTCGGATAAAGAAAAATTAGCCGCCGATTGGCGGGCGCTAAATTGTTTACCACCTAAATAGACGGCATCAGCACCATTGGCCAATGCCGCCATCAGAGCCTGGCGAGTACCGGCGGGCGCCAGCAGTTCAGGCCGTTGCCTGTTAATCCCCCGCCTTCCTGTGGGGCTCTCTATAGACAAATCTTCGTTTAATCCTTTCTTTCGCATGCTTTAACCTCCCTGCCGTTTGGCGGCCCGATAAGCCCTCGGCTATAGCCACCACAAAGATGGTCACCAGACCACCGGAAAAGCCATTATTGTAGAGGTTAAGACCTCCTTGTAGCCAGCCCACATGCATCACCATACCCAGATGCAAATAACCGGCCACAAGGCCAACCAAGGGACCATAATAGCCGCTGACCGGCGCAATACCAGTAACGAATAGGGCGGCCAACAAGGGGCCCGGGTCGGCCGCATTATAAACTTTTAATAAGGTGCCGATGTAAACGCCCAACATGGGGGGCAAAATGTTGCGGGGATGTTTTCCAAAGGCAGCAAAACCAAGCATGGTCAATAGACCACCGATGGTGGGTCCGGTTATAACTCCTCCGACTGATAGTATATATGATAAACCAATGAGACCAACTAAGCCCATATTAATTAGTGTTGGCGCTACACCCACTAAAGCTGGAAAATCGGTGGTCAAGTTCCCCGGATATTGCATTAAGGGGGGTAAATGACGCCAACTTTTCCGATCGAGCAATAGGCCCAGCAAGATAAAGCCCACAAAGTACAGGGCAAAAAGAATGGTCAAGGGCAGATGATACTCATGGGACCAGACCAGGGTGGGATCGCTGGTTTTGCCATAGGCCCGTATTTGGGAGGTAATGAGAGTGCCGATAAAACCGGCGGTAAAACCCACATTATACAGCAAGAAGCCCTGATGGTTCACCAACAGGTGAACAGCTAAACAGGGGATTATAAAGCCAGACGCTATGCCTACCAGGATGCCTATAGGTAAACCATAACCAAAATCATAGGCAAATTGACTAACGATGGGGGCCAGGCCGGTCCCAAACAGGGCTACTAAAACGTAGGATTGAAAGCTCTCCCGCCGAACTAAGGAATAGAGATAAACCCCTATAATGATCGGAAAAATATTGACGATATTTTTGCCGAAGAA
>JAMNZE010000096.1:0-15700 GCA_023622465.1 Bacillota bacterium
CAAGGATAAGCAGCGACAACAGGCCGAGCTGCCCAAGGCCCTACTTAAATAGTAGTTTGCTTTGAGCCCACTTGACAGTCCACTAGACCAACCAGTGTGAGTGCCGTCGCTGCCTTTGGCGAACTTAGTGTATTGCGCAAGCAATACACTTCAGTAATGCGTGCGGCAGCAACATCGGCAGATGTTGCGAGAGCACATCAAGCTCATTCCGACAGAGTGTTGGGCACAGGCGCTCTAGTATGACCACGGCCTACAAACACAGCGGGGCTGATTGCTTTTGCAACAGCCCCCTCATGCACTGTTTCTATAAGTTGTACCTATAATAAGCGACTCAGTATTATATTATCTACGTCTAAACTACCGTTGCTTACCGACGGTTTGGTGATGCGTATTCTAGCAGCAGCAACGCCTGATGGCGCCTTATCAGTTATACCTACATAGACTTGCCAAACAGAACCTATCTGAAATTGAGAGGTCGGTCTAAGCACCATGTTCAACCCCAAGCCGATTTCTCTACCCTGTCTATCCAGCCAGATGACCTCGATCAGCCCATTGGTATCGGCCGTGCCCACATCGGTGAAACCGGCCCGAAGTGCGCAGCTAAATATAAAGCAATTTCCATCCCCATTGGCCAGCGGCACCTCTTGCCAGAGCGCACCACCCTCGTTATCAAAATGGGCTATCCAGTTTCCCTCGTAAGCCGAGGGACTGTTTAAAACCGTCACCTGATCTTCATTCTAGCCGTTAAGCCCATCTTCAAAGTTGGGATTTTGCACCAGATTGCTGGTTCCGGCCCTGACGAAGATAACTTGGTCGATCCGAAGGCCCGATTCTGATGGGCTGGTTTCGAAGGTTACGCGAGCGGTGGTGGCTCCTCTAGGAGCGCGCTCGGTCAGGGCCAGGTAGGTTAAGAATGCATTCTGGCTACCTAGCGTATTTGGTGGAATTGTCAAATCGAGCCCCGGCGTGCCGATTGCTGATCCTGATGAATCAAACCATTGCACTGTCACCCGGACGGTGACATTGTCTTCACACTTCAGCGCAAAGGAAAGTAGGTAGGGTGACCGCTGGGGTTGCTTGGTCAGCGGGATATCCTGAGAGAGAAGGCCGCCTTCCGTGGAAAAGGCACTGGCAGCGCCTATCAGGTGCAACTCATAGTCGGTGCTGAAGTTATCTGCGGACCAGTATGACAAATCGGCCTCAAAACTGTGGTTCTGTACCAGGTTGAGTGTTCGGACCGGGGTCAGTATTACCTGGTCGATTTGCAGGAGCGAGTTGTTTTGTCCTTCTGCCTTGCTGAACAATAGGCGGGCATAGGCGGCATCTCTGGGTGGAATCTCGGTGACTGCTAGGAAGGTGTGCCGAGTGCTGAAGATACCGCCAAGGGTTCCTTCTCCGATGAATAGACGGCGACCTTGCCCAACGGTGTTACGACGGGCATCTAGCCATAACACCTCTACCGTAGTGTTAGGTGAAATTTCTAGGAGGGAGCCGAAGAGGTTGAAGCTGAGAAGCAATGGCAAAGGAGCTACTCCTGCTAGCGAAACATCCTGCCACAAGCTGGTCGGACCTTCACCCATCTGCACCACATGAACGCCCTCGTAGGCTCCTGTTTCAATCATAATGTCACCGCTTTTCTCCCAACTGGCAAAACCGACTTCAAAACTGGGGTTCTGCATCAGATTGAAGCATTTCGGCCTTGGGCGCTTACTTCGCCTTCTAGGCATGTCTGTCCCCCTTTCCCTAGTGGATGGGAAAACACGATCCCTCAGACATCATATGAGAATCGCCGTCCAAGGGTGAAAGTATAGGTTTGTTGAGTGCGAGGAGGGGGAGAATTGAAAATCGAAGGCCGGGAAGCTGAGTGGTGCTTCCCGGCCGTTTGCGGCTATAGGTTGTTATCCTCGTGCAGTTGACCTACGCAGGCCCCTAAAGGTTTCACCCAGTGTTTCGTGTTGAACCTGGGTCACATCAAACTTAAACAATCTAAAGATTAACTCTACAATTGGGCCGGTCAGAAAGGCGGATATAACGGTGCCAACGCCAACCATTCCACCCAACCACCAACCAGCGAGGAGGGCAGCCAGCTCAATGGCACCCCGGCATACACCCACCGGCAACCCGGTCCTACGGGTGACTGCCACCATCAAGCTATCCCGGGGGCCGGCACCGAAGCCGGAACCAATGTAGTAATAGGAGGCTAGGGCGATGATGATTAGGCCGGCGACCAACATACTAATGCCCTGCAAAAGGTTACCAGCTACAGGTAGTACCTGGGAGGCAAGAATTATGTCTAGTAGCATACCGATAAGCAGCATATTTCCCAGGCTGCCTAGCCCCACCTTTTCCTTTAGTAATACCGTGAGAATGATAATTACCAGGCCCACGGAAATGGAGGCCGTTCCTATACTTATGCCTAGAGTGTTAGCGAGTCCCGCATTTAAAACATCCCAAGGAGCATAGCCGATTTGAGCGTTTAACGTAATAGCAATCCCTAGTGCAAAAAGGAAGAGTCCCCATAGCAGACGTATTAGACGTACAAGGAAATCTTTCACAGTTATCAACCCTTCTAAGCTGCGTATTCACATCCCCAATTGTACCAGTTTCAAAGCCGCCACAGGTAACAAACCCTCAATAAGAGCCCGTAAGGAATAATTTAGCAGCCGTTTGTACCAGAAGTCGGGGGTAACACAAGAGGGCAAGAGATGCTCTTCGGTTCGCCCTGCTTCTACGGTTTCCAAACTGCTCGTATTAGAATCAATGATTGACAGTCATCAAACATGGGTGACAAAATAAGAAAAAATTGGTTCGGAGGTGAACCGATGTCAATTACGGTGCAAACCGATTACAACTATTTGTTAGAAGCTGGGGCCTTGGCTGCCAAGCTATTTAGACGCCAAGCAGGGGAAGAGGTGCGCTTAGTGGAGCGGCGTCACCTATTCTTACAAGATGGCATCGATGTGGAAACCCGTTTCGCCGATTACAAGAGTTTCTTGGAAAGGATATTTGTCCTAGGAGAACCGCTGGTGGCCCAATTTGCTGACCTGCGCCCCCTCTTTGTGGGGGACGGGGGGGAACCGGGTATTATCGAGGGTTTGCTTTTGCAGGTGCTTGTCACCTCCATCGAGGATTATTCCCATGCAGATTTTCAACGGGCTATCCGCCTGGCCCTCTATCAAATGGATTTGTTGCAGCGGGAAGCAGTGCCAACACCTGCCGAAGTGGATCGGGTGCTGGCACAGGATCTACCCTTTTCTGAAGCCTTCCGTATCGTGGAGGCTAGCGAGTTGGCTGCTGACCAGAAGTTGCTTTGCCTAAGGTTGATACAAGATAGCACCCCCTATTATGAGGCGGTACGAGATTTTCTCAGCCGACTGGAAGCCATTCTACGACAAGAACTCGCGGCCATCGATTCTTACTTGCAGGACTTTCTACGAGCAGCTAAGGAAAAAGGACCAGAGCAGTTCTTGCAAGAAGCGGTAGGTGATTATCTGCGCCTGGATGAACTGGATTTACCGGTCCATACATCATTGACTATCTACCCGGCGGCTGTAAATTACAATGGGGCCGGCCTACGGATCCCCGTTGACCAGCGCTTAGGGAACCAGTTGTATTTAGGACTCTTGTTCCAGCCCTTGAGCCTTCTAAAACAAAAGGCGGCCCGTCAGCAGGATATTGTCTTAGGCCAACTCAAAGCCATCAGTGACCCTACCCGCTTTGAGATTTTGCGTTTGCTGGCGGAGCGCAGTCGCTACACCAAAGAGTTGGCCGAGCAGCTGGACTTAACTTCCTCCACCTTGTCTCACCACATGGCATTGCTGATGGAAGAAGACCTGGTTGACTTCCGCTTGAAAGGCAGGCGTTCCTACCATTCGGTACGGGCTACCGAATTGATGAAGTTGGCTGAGGTTCTGCAGACTTTGGCTCGGCGAGCAGCCGCTGGCCAGCAGGACGTTAACGGTCAAAGGGATTAGGAGGGAAGGGGATGCGAAAGTTTATTCAAGACTGTCCGGCTCCCCAGGCACGGCGGAAGATGTTGGACGCCTTGCCCCAAACCCAGCGCATACAGCTGGTTCTACATGCCTTGGCGGGAGGAGCTCTGGCAGTAATTGAAGTGTTCGCCCTGCGCTATGTGACAGGCCTTCTGGCTGGCGGCACAACGGAACTGCAGCAGATTCTCTATGTGATAGGAGGCTACGCTGTCATCGCTAGCTTTTGCAAAGTGTTGCAGACCCAAACGCGGGCTAAAAGTTACGCCCCCTTGAATGCCATTCGTATGGATGAGATGACCAACTTGGTTACCCACGTGAT
Source organism: Bacillota bacterium (assembly GCA_023622465.1). Taxonomy (GTDB): domain Bacteria; phylum Bacillota; class UBA994; order UBA5500; family UBA5500; genus UBA5500. The sequence continues at coordinate 4,312 of JAMNZE010000096.1, forward strand.
GACCATGGATCTGAAATACTATGAAAATCCCGAGTTTATGGATGAGGTGGAGGCGGCCATGGCAGGCCGTTTTCCAGGACTTTAAATTTTACCCTTTCACCTTGCGGGAAAACCTGGACCCCCAGGACCGCTATCTAACAGGGGAGATCTTCGATGTACTGGATGCGGCCGGTGTGGGGGAAAAGGTGCGCAGCTTTCCCAACCAGGTGTATAGTTATCTGGACAAGAGTTTGCGGGATGATGCGGTGGAGTGCTCTGGTGGCGAGATGCAGAAACTAGCAATAGCTAGGGCGATGCTGAAGCAAAGCGATTTGCTCATTCTTGACGAGCCCACGGCTGCCCTCGATCCGCTGGCCGAAAGCGAGATTTACCGCCATTTTGGGACGCTCATCCAGGGACGAACAGCCATCTTTATATCCCACCGCATGAGCTCTTCCGTCTTCTGCGACAAAATTTTGGTCATAGACCAGGGGCGGGTGGTGGCTTTTGATACCCACCAGGACTTGATGGCCAGTGATAATTTGTACCGTCGACTCTTTTTAACTCAGGCTGCTGGGCTTTTGGGGCACTCTCCGTCATACTAGGAAATTGGGGCTTGACTTTTACGTTACGTAAAGGTGTAGGCTAAGTTTGGAGGTGAGCAGATGGAATATACGGTGCAGAGATTAGCCCGCTTGGCGGGGATAAGCGCCCGGACTTTGCGCTATTACGATGAAATTGGCTTGCTCAAGCCGGCCCGAATCAATTCGTCGGGTTATCGCATCTATGGTACTGCTGAAGTTGATCGCCTGCAGCAGATCATGTTTTACCGAGAGTTAGGGGTAGGGTTAGGTCAAATTAAGGAAATCCTTGATCATCCCGAGTTTGATGCGCTGCAGGCTTTGCATCAGCATCGGCGACAACTCTTAGCCAAGCGGGCCCAGCTAGATCAGCTCATCGCCAACGTGGAAAAGACGATAGCCCATGCAGAAGGGGGAAAGAAAATGAGCGACAAAGAAAAATTTGAGGGTTTCAAACAGAAAATGTTAGCTGAAAATGAAGCCCAATATGGGGCCGAGGTCAGGGGCAAATTTGGTGCCGAAGCGTTGGAGCGCTCCAATAAACTGGTGGCCAACATGACTGAAGAACAGTTTGCGGCCTGGCAAGAACTCAGTCAGCAAGTAATGGAGACTCTGAAAGCAGCCTATGCCACCGGCGATCCTAAAGGAGAACTGGCCCAGAAAGCGGCCGATTTACATCGGCAGTGGTTGTGCTTTGTCTGGCCCAAGTATGACAAAGAAGCCCATGTGGGCCTAGCTCGGATGTATGTGGAAGATGAACGATTTACGGCCTATTACGACCAAGACCAGCCTGGTTTGGCCCAGTTTCTCTGTGACGCAATTCTGGCCTACACTGGCCTGGAAGGAAAGGAATAGTAGAAAGGGCGAGGGGCTGTTCGCACAGTTTTGCGAACAGCCCCGTGGTATTTGAAGGCCGTGGTCATACTAGAGAGCCTGTGCCCAGCCTCTGTTGGAATGAGCATGATGTGTTCTCGCAAAATGTAACGATGTTGCTGCTGCACCTATTAAGGGCCCAACGCGCTGTGCGTATGACAAACGGCCTTGCAGCTAGGCCTGGGGGGAAGCCTGATGCGAGAGCCCGCCTTTTTTGTTTCACTTAGCCACTTCAAGATAGAGTTGCCGAGGAGGTAGAAGGGCAGGTGAAGCGAAGTCATATTATATCAACTAATGAACTTCTTTAGGGGGCGTTAAGATGAGTAAATTAACATTAGCGTGGGACTCGATGGCGGCCCGGGCAGGCAAAGGAGCTACTCCGCCCGTTACCACACCGACTGTAAATCCTATTTATCAAACTTCGGTGTTCACCTTTGGTAGTTTAGAGCAGGTGGACGCTGCCTTTGACGGGCAGCCGGGCGGCTACGTTTACTCGCGGATACATAATCCCAACCATGCGATTCTGGAAGCCGCATTGGCGGAGTTGGAGGGGGGAGAGACTGCTGTTGTGGCAGCCTCCGGCATGGCAGCCATTCTAATAGCCTGTCTAGCCCATTTGACAGCCGGTGACCGTATGTTGGTGACTCGAGATTGTTATGGTGGCACGCAAGTGCAATTCTTACAGGAGTTAACCCGTTTTGGCATCACCATTGATTTCGTCGATTTCTCTGACCTGACAACGGTAGCTAAGAAAATGGAGGCCGGGGCTAAGCTGGTCTACCTAGAAACCATCTCCAATCCGCTGATGAAGTTGGTGGATATTAGGGCTATCAGCCAGTTAGCCCATGCTCAGGGGGCTTTAGTGGTGGTGGATAATACCTTCGCCAGCCCTTACGTTTGCCAACCTTTGCAGTTGGGAGCCGATCTAGTTGTCCATAGCCTGACGAAATATATCAAAGCCATTCCGACGTAATGGGCGGCGCCGTTATAGGCAGTAAGGAGTTGCTACAACCTGTCAAGCGGGTGGCTACCAACTTGGGACCTACCGCCTCACCCTTCGATAGCTGGCTAATACTTAGGGGGATCAAGACTCTAGCTTTGCGTATGGAGCGTCATTGTGCTAATGCCCTGGAGTTGGCCGAAATGCTAGCGGCCCATCCTGCCGTGTTAAGTGTCCATTATCCCGGGTTGCCCACAGGGGCCGACTATGGGTTGGCAGTGCGTCAATTCCGGCAGGGCTTTGGCGGGATGCTCAGCTTCGAAGTGGCCGGTGGGGCAGCCGGGGCCGAATCGGTTATGCAGGCCTTACGCATGGTAGATCTGGTGCCTAGCTTAGCAGGCGTTACCACCACCGTATCCCATCCGGCTAAAACATCCCATCGGGGCTTGACGGCGGAAGAGCGGGAAGCCCTTGGGATTGGGGACGGCCTAATACGTCTGTCCGTCGGTATTGAGGCTATTGATGATCTAAAGGCCGATTTAACACAGGCGCTGGCGGCATTGGTTTGAGCAGCAGGTTGGTCAGTGCCCTAGGTGTTCTTTCTACCTGGGAGCAGGAGTAGGAAAGGGGTTTCTTGAATAGAAGGTAATGGTAGGGTTAAAGCTTGCAGGAGGAGGTTGGTAATTATGGAAAAGGCTTTGCAGTTACTACATCAGCGACGTAGTATCCGTAAGTTTACCGAACAGCCGGTCTCTAAGGAGCAAATTCAGCGTCTGCTCGGTGCTGCCATGGCGGCACCCACAGCCCATAATCGGCAACATTGGCACTTCGTGGCGGTGACCAAGCGAGAGCTTCTAGATCAGCTCTCCGAGGTGCATCAGTATGCTAAAATGCTCAAGCAGGCTACGCTCTGTATCGCCGTCTGCGGTGATCGTACCCACATGTTCTGGGAGCAGGATTGCGCCGCTGCCACCCAAAATATCCTGCTGGCGGCCACCGCACTGGGGCTGGGCTCCGTCTGGTTAGGTATTCATCCTAAACCGGAAGCGGTACAGAATGTGCGCCGGCTCTTGGCCATTCCCGACCCCTATGTACCCCTTAGCCTAATAGCTATTGGGCATCCGGCAGAGGAGAAGGCTCCGGCAGAGCGCTATGATGAGAATAAAATCCATTATGAACAATGGTAGAAATGAGTCTATGGTATTATAAATGTGTCTCATTGATGAATCAGTAGAGGAGGTTCATTATGACCTTAAGGCAAATGGCGCCGGGCCCTGTGGAATTAACGCCAGAAGTTAGACAGGCTATGGCGCGTCAATTGATCAACCCGGATTTAGATCCCACTTATGTGGAATTTTACGCTAACATGTGCCGCAAGATTCAACGTTTGCTAAGCACCAAATCCGATTGTCTGGTGCTTTCGGGAGAAGGTATTCTAGGCCTAGAGGCGGCCTGTGCCAGCCTGATAGAGCCGGGCACCAAGGTGCTCTGTTTAGCCAATGGCGTTTTTGGAGCCGGCTTTGTCGATTTCGTTACCGCCTACGGTGGTATGCCAATCGTAATCGAAAAGGATTACCGCCAGGCCATCACCGCCGACGAGGTAGAAGCGGTTTTGAAGGCCAACCCGGATATTAAGCTGGCCACCCTGGTTCATTGCGATACACCTTCCGGCCTACTTAACCCCATAGAGGAAATAGTCCCAGTACTCAAAGAGCACGGTGTCATTTCCATCGTTGATGCGGTGGCATCCATCGCCGGTGATCCGGTTAAAGCCGATGAATGGGGTTTGGATGTGGTTTTGGGCGGGTCACAGAAAGCGCTAGCGGCCCCTCCCGGCCTGACTTTTATGAGTGTGTCCGATGCGGCCTGGGACTTTATGCTGGCACGGAAGAATAAGCCTCACGGTTTCTATCTAAACCTCTTGTCCTGGAAGGATAGCTGGCTGAAGGATGGCTCTTTCCCCTATACCCAGCCGGTTAATGATCACTATGCACTAGATGCGGCCCTCGATGCTGCTCTGGCTGAAGGGGAAGCGTTGTACGAACGCCATCGCCGAGTAGCCGCCTTCACCCGTCAGGCGGTGCAAGAGGCTGGTTTCAGCCTTTATCCGGAGGCCAAGTATGCGGCCAGCACGGTTACGGCTATCGAAGTGCCCGCCGGAGTGCCCGATGGCGAGTATCGCCTGCGTTTGCTGCAGAAATATGGTTGGCAGATCGCCGGCAGTTATGGCCCCTTAGCCGGTAAGGTGTGGCGCATTGGCCATATGGGCACCCAGTGCCAGGAGCAGCGGGTGCAAGAGTGTCTAGAGGCCATGTTAGCTTGCCTAGCTGAGTTTCGCTAAGTTTGCTGTAATCGCCCTTGAATACAACGGGATGCAAGAGAAGGGGCTGTGCAAACGATGGGTTGCACAGCCCTTTCTCTTGGACACCTTATTGCTCCTGTTCTACTTGTTCTTTGTACATGGCATGTAGCTCATGCCAACGCTCCCAAGGCCATTCCACCTGCTCCCCCGCAATTGCCCGGGGTAAGCCCTCCAGATGGGTATGCCAACCGGCCAGCATGGAAGCCAGATCCTCGCAGGTTTCTAAAGTATGGGTAAGGGTTAGGCGCGTGCCTTGTCCTTCGGGTGTGAGCTCCCAACGCACCCGACTGCCGGGGGCTGCGCCCGTAGTGCTATTCCAGGTAAACTCCAATATATGCGGTGACTGAACTTCCGTCACTTGGCCGCTGACCACCGAGCCCGAATTGCTATAACGCAACTCTACGCGTCCACCGGGTTGGAGGTCCACATCGGCGTCGGCTAGCCATTTGACCAACAGTTTCGGTTCAGTAAGGGCAGCCCACACTCGCTCCACCTCATAGTCTAAGAATAGCTGCAAATGGGCCTGATGGCCCGCGTCCGTCTTAACAACACTTCCTTGCATTAGTTTCACTCCTATTCCCGTAGAGTAGGCAGTTACATAATTCTCTACGGGAGTGAGCCAATCCTGCCTATGTTTGCCAGCAGAATTAGCCCAATCAGGTACAGGCGGCCGCCGTAGGGCGAATGCGCCCGCCGCAAATGCGATAGTTGCGGATTACCCCACAGGCCAAGCGGGTTCCAGAAGCGCCCGCTGGTTGGCTGCGATAATCATCGGGGTGCCTATGTATCAGGATGCTACGGCCAACCACCTGGTTGGGGCGGAAACGGTTGGTGAAGACGCGCATCCTTGCCACTCCCCCGTTGGAGAAGAGCACAGGTAGGTCACCCGCATGGTTACCGTGGGGTTGCTCCGTGGGGTTCCAGTGTTCGCCTGCGGCCTGGAAAGGGTCAGTCGGGTCGCCTACAGTACAATTGCCGTTTTCATGAATGTGAAAACCGTGGGGACCTATGGGGGGTTGCCCATTGGTAGCCGGCTGATAGGGTGGCAAACCGTTTACTCGGACGGTGACCCAAGTCCCACCGGGAGCGTTCGTGAAATAGACCCAGCCCCGAATATCAGGCGCCAGAGGACCACCCACTATTCTTGCTGCTACAATGGACCTACACCGCCGGGATCGACGTTTTGTTCTGGCCATCTACTTGCTCCTCCTTTCTCCTTCTTTGCTGGCAATATATTGGCCGGCTTGAAGAAAGGTGAGTTTTAACATGAATAAAGCAGGGGCTATCGCAAAAGGTGTTTTGCGATAGCCCCTGCACTATTTCATAGTTAGAGTTAAAGTTCTAGGTTATGGCAAGCTACAAAATGCCCTGGGCAGGCTTCTACCAACTCGGGTGTCTCTTGGCTACAAATAGGCAAAGCCCGCGGACAACGGGTATGGAAACGACAACCCGGGGGCGGATTAATGGGGCTGGGCACATCGCCTTCCAGCAGTACCCGTTCTCGCTCCCGCTCCGGATCAGGCTGGGGAATAGCCGATAGTAGTGCCTGTGTATAAGGATGTAACGGCTGCTCATACAAATTTTCACTGGTGGTCAGCTCTACAATTTTCCCCAAATACATAACAGCCACCCGATCGGAGATGTGTTTCACGACCGAAAGGTTATGGGCGATAAACAGATAAGTTAACCCGAACTCCTCTTGCAGATCCTCCAGCAAGTTTAGCACTTGCGATTGGATAGATACGTCCAGAGCGGAGACCGGCTCATCGCAGACAATGAACTGGGGTCTTAAGGCCAGAGCTCGGGCGATGCCGATGCGCTGGCGCTGGCCGCCGCTAAATTCGTGGGGATAACGCCGATAGTGATAAGGAGCTAAGCCTACCACTTCTAGCAGCTCCTGGGCTCGGCGTTCCCGTTCTTTCCGGGAACAAACGTTATGCACCAGCAACGGTTCGGCGATTATCTCCCCTACCGTCATGCGCGGGTTGAGCGAGGAATAGGGGTCTTGAAAGATTAGTTGCATCTCTTGCCGAAAAGCTCGCATTTCATGCCTATTCAATTTTAGAATATCGCGGCCTTGAAAAAGTACTTCACCCGATGTGGCCGGTTGTAGACGTAAAATAGTTTTGGCCAAAGTAGTCTTGCCGCATCCACTTTCGCCCACCAATCCTAAAGTTTCTCCCCGGTGCACGGTAAAACTCACATCATCCACCGCATGCACGTAGGCTGTGGTGTCTCGACTGAGAAAACTGCTGCGCTGCAGATGGTACTTGACCAGGTTTTTCACTTCCAGCAGAACTTCGTTGTGGACGCTCATCGGTTCATTACCTCCTTCTGTTGGCCCTCTAATGGATACCAGCAGGCTACCCGGCGTCCTGGGGAGGTGGAGATGAGCTCCGGCTCCTCATTAAAGCACCGTTCTTGTGCATAGGCACAGCGGGGGGCAAAACGGCAACCGAGAGGTAACTCTAATAAATTGGGCACCTGCCCCGCAATCTGATGCAGCCGTTTAGGCCGTCTATCTAAGCGGGGAATGGAGGCCAGCAGTCCCACCGTATAGGGGTGGGAGGGGCTCTTAAATATCTGGTAGACGTCGGCTTCCTCCACAATCCGTCCGGCGTACATTACCAGCACGCGGGACGCCATTTCGGCCACTACGCCCAGATCGTGGGTGATGAGCAGAATGGCCATGTGCAGCTCATTACTCAGGCTGCGCAAGAGGTCGAGAATTTGAGCCTGAATGGTCACATCTAGGGCGGTAGTGGGCTCATCGGCAATCAGCAAGCTTGGGTTACAAGCCAAGGCCATGGCGATCATTACCCGTTGGCGCATACCGCCGGAAAGATGATGGGGATAACTGTTCATGCGCTTCTCCGGCTCGGGGATGCCTACTAAGCGTAGCAGTTCTATCGCCGTTTCGTTGGCCTCTGCCTTACTCAGGTGCCGATGTTTTATCAAAGGTTCACATAGTTGCATGCCAATTGTAAACACCGGGTTGAGGCTGGTCATCGGCTCTTGAAAGATCATGCCAATCCTATTGCCCCGGATGTTTTCCATTTCCTTTTTACTCAGTTGTAGTAAATCCTGACCTTCAAACAGAACCTCACCCGACTCTATTACTCCCGGTGGGCTTTGAATTAACCGCATAACGGAAAGGGCGGTTTGAGTTTTCCCACAACCGCTTTCGCCCACCATGGCTACCGTTTCTCCTACCTTTACATCGAAGCTAACCCGATCTACCGGCGTCACCCGTCCTTCGCTCGTATAGAAACTGGTTACCAGCTCTCTTACGTCTAATAACACGGTTTTTTCTTGCATTCTTCTAACCTCCTCGCCTATTGTTTCAGGCGCGGATCCAAAGCGTCGCGCAAGCCGTCACCTATAAAGTTAAAGCAGAGCACGGTGATGAAGATAAAGAATCCAGGAGCTATAGTAATCCAGGGGGCATAACGGATGAAGTTGCGCCCACGGTTTAGGATGTTACCCCAACTGGGGTGAGGTTCGGCTACACCTAAGCCTAAGAAACTGAGCCCGGATTCACTGAGAATGGCTCCGCCTATGCGTAGAGTAGCACTAACAATAATAGGGGCCATAGCATTGGGTAGGATGTGGCGGAAGATAATGCGCAAATCGCTAGACCCAATGGCCCGTGCCGCTTCCGTAAAATCCTGTTCGCGCAGAGATAGAAACTCGGCCCGTACCATACGGGCTAGCCCCGGCCAGGATGTGAGGCCTATAACGATCATGATGTTAAAGATGCTGCGCGGTAGGAAACTAACCACCGTAATCAATAGGAAGAAGGTGGGGAAGGCCATGAAAACTTCGGTGATGCGCATCAGCACGTCATCCACAACGCCACCAAAGTAGCCGGCCACGGCTCCGACTATCGTTCCCACCACTACGGCAAAACCGGCGGCTACAAAGCCCACACTAAGACTAATACGGGCACCATGTAGAATGCGGCTATAAATATCGCGCCCCACGTCATCGGTACCAAACCAATGCTCGCGGGAGGGCGGTGAGTTCCTTTTTTCTGGGGCTACAGCTTGGTAATCATGGGTTGCTAAAAGAGGGGCAAAGATGGCCATCAAATAGAGTAGGCAGAGCACAATTAGGCTGGCTACTGCCAATTTGTGCCGCTTGAATCGGCGCCACACCATTTGCAAGTAGGTGGCTTCCTGCTGCGCTTGACCTTTTGGGGCGATTTTTGTCTTTGTTTCAACTTGAGTTTTCATCGCTCAGTCCCTCCTTAGTCATAGCGAATGCGGGGATCCACCACCACATACAGCAGATCGGCTAGGAAAGTACCCAGCACGGTCATGGTGGCACCGATGGTGTTAAAAGCCATGATTACCATATAATCTCGTTGACTGATGGCCCGCATAGCAACTAACCCCAGGCCGGGCCAAGAGAAGATTACTTCAATAATAAAGGAGCCAGAGAAAAGGATCGGCAGTTCATGCCCCAAAAGGGTGACAATGGGTAGCAGAGCATTGCGGAAGGCATGCTTAAAATTTACCACCCGTTCCGACAGACCTTTGGCCCGGGCAGTACGTACGTAGTCCTGACGAATGACTTCCAGCATGCTGGAACGCATGTAACGGGTGATACCCCCCAGGCTGGTAAAAATCATGACGCTGGCGGGTAGTATCAGATAACGAAGTCGGTCCACTACCACTTCAAAGAAGGGGGCGGTATGTATGTTAATACCGTAGGTGGCTATACCACTGGTGCGTAACCAGGGTATGGGAATGGCCACAAAATAGATCAATAGCATGGCCAGCCAGAAAGTGGGCATTGCCTGTCCGATAAAGGCAAAAAGGGTAACGCCATGGTCTACCCACGAATATTGTTTTAGGGCCGAGATAACGCCTATAGGAATGGCTAATAGATAGATGAAAACCATGACGACAAAGTTGAGATAGAGGGTATAGGGCAACCGGGCTAAGATCATGTCTATTACCGGTTCGCCGCTGATAAAAGAACGCCCGAAATCTCCCCTCAGAATTTGTCCTAGCCATTTAAAGTACTGTACGTAGATAGGCTTGTCTAGGCCATAGACTTTAGCAATGCGCTCCTTTTCGCTTTGGGGGGCATTGCGCTCTACCAATAAGTCTATGGGTGAACCGGGAGCCAGGTGCATGATAAAAAATGAGACCAGTGATATGCCGAATAAAATGATCAGCATCTGAGCCAAACGGCGCCTAAGATAACGTGCCATACCCATCCTCCTTTCCTTTAGGTCAAAGGTTGGGAGGGACTAGCCCTCCCGACCCTTTATTGGCTTGATGCTATTCTTCAATGTACCACTGCTCAGGGTAAATTGGGCCTAACGGCGAGAAGGTTACGCCCTTGAACTTTTTGTGCATACCAGCGGTGTAGTTTTGTGTGTACAAGAAGAGGTTGGGTAGGTCTTCGTTGAGTATAGTCTGAATTTCGCCATAGATTTCTTTGCGCTTATCCAGATCCATGGTGGCGCGACCCAGCTCTAACAGCTCATCCATACGCTCGTTGATGTACTTGCAGTCATTAAAGCCTTGTAGTATGCCGTTTTCATCGTAGGCGGCGCTGGAGTGCCAGAAGAGGTAGCAATCCGGGTCAAGGCCTAAAGACCAGGCTAACATGTAGGCTTCAAATTGGCCTACGTCCAAATATTTTTCTACTAGAACGCTCCATTCGTAGTATTCAATCTCCACATCTACCCCAATTTCTTTCCATTGTTGCTCTGTAATCGCTAGTACGGCTTCATATTGGGTATTACCACTGGAGGTCACCAGCGTGAAGCTGAGCGGCTTCCCATCCTTGCGACGGATGCCATCGGCACCTATTTCGGTCCAGCCGGCTTCTTCCAGTAGGGCTATCGCTTTTTCTTTGTCGTAGGCGTAGTCGTTTAAGCCATCTTTAAAGGCCCAGGAAATAGGTGGAATATTGGCGTTCATTACGGTGGCCCGGCCCTTATAGATGGTATCAACTATCTGCTGGCGGTTGAAGCCATAGGCTAAAGCCTGGCGTACCCGCTTATCACCCAAGATGGGATGGTCCTGCATCAGGCCGAAGTAGGTGTAGCCATTAGCGGGGAACTCATAGAAATTGTAATCAGCTGCTAGAGCGTCTGTCACCCGATCCACATCATCGGGAGGAATGGAGCCCATGTAGTCGATCTCGCCGGCTTCAAAGGCGGAGAGCATGGTCTGGTTGTCTTGGAAGAATTTGAAGCGGACCTGCCCAATCCAAGGACCTTCGCCCCAGTAATCTTCGTTGGCCACGAGAACGATGTACTGGCCTTTAGCCCATTCACCCCACTTATAGGGGCCGGTACCAATGGGTTCCATGTTGGCCGGGTGTTCCCGCAGTTTGGCCACTTCGATATCACCGAAGATATGTTTAGGAATGATGCCGATGCCCAGCTTAGAAAGGAGCGATGCATCGGGTTGCTTCATATGAATCTGCAACTCGTATTCACCGGTTTGCTCCACGCGCTCAACCGATGCGAAATTGGACCGACGTACACCGGTGTAATCGGGATGCATGATTGTATTATAAGTAAAGACCACGTCGGCGGCAGTGAAGGGCTCACCATCGTGCCATTTCACATTTTCCCGTACTTTGATGGTCCAGGTTAAACCATCGTCGGAGTAGGTGATTTCTTCAGCT
>JAMNZE010000115.1:0-15476 GCA_023622465.1 Bacillota bacterium
GTTTCGATAGCTGTATAAGGGGGGCAAACAACCACCTCAGCCGCTGTCGCAGCCTCCTGCATCAATGCCTGTAGGCGCTGGCAGTAATCTTTGGCTTCCGGCGTGGTCATATTCATTTTCCAATTGGCTACAACCAACGGTTGCCTCATGTAACTCCCCCCTTTCTATTCCGTTCGATCACTTAAAGCTGCCACTCCAGGCAGAACTTTACCCTCTAGAAATTCCAAGCTGGCTCCACCGCCGGTAGACACATGGGTAATAGCATCGGTCAAGCCGGCTTGGGCAATAGCTGCCGCCGAATCACCGCCGCCCACAATACTGGTGGCCGGCGAATCGGCCACCGCTTGGGCAACGGCATGGGTGCCGCCGGCAAAGCTTTTCCGCTCGAACACGCCCATGGGACCATTCCAAACGATCAGTTTAGCCTTAAATAAAACGGCAGCAAAATGTTCCCGTGTGGCCGGCCCAATGTCTAAGACCATCTGATCTTGGGGCACTTCATCAATAGATACCACCTGACTCGTTTCTGCATCCAAGTCGGCGGCTACAACCCCATCGAGGGGTAGATGGATCTGAACCCCTCGCTCCTCTGCTTGCGCCAGTAGCTCCTTAGCTAAAGATAAGGAGTCCTGCTCCACCAGCGACCGTCCCATTTCTTTGCCCTGGGCAGCCAGGAAGGTATTAGCCATACCGCCACCGATGAGCAGGCTATCCACCTTTCCTAGGAGGTTACGTACCACCCCGATTTTGTCGGAAACTTTGGCACCACCCAGGATGGCCACAAAGGGGCGCTCCGGGTTAGCCAGAGCTGAACCTAGGAACTTAATCTCCTTCTCCAAGAGAAAGCCACATACGGCCGGTTGTAGAAAATCAGCAACACCGGCGGTGGAAGCATGGGCTCGGTGGGCCGTACCGAAAGCATCATTGACATATATGTCGCCTAAGGCAGCCAGTTGTTTGGCAAAGGTGGGTTCATTTTTTTCCTCTTCCGCATGGAAACGCAGGTTTTCTAACAATAAAACCTCACCGGAAGCTAGCTGGGCCACTGCCGTTTCGGCCACTTCCCCCACACAGTCGGGCGCAAAGGCCACCGCTTGGCCTAATAGTTCTCCTAAACGGGTAGCCACCGGCTTGAGAGAAAACTCGGGCTTTACCTGGCCCTTCGGCCGCCCTAAATGGCTCATCAAAATGACTTTTGCCTGTTTGTCGATCAAATAGCGAATAGTTGGCAAGGCGGCAACAATGCGGGTGTCATCGCTAACGTTGCCGTCAGCTGTCAGGGGCACATTGAAGTCCACCCGTACTAACACCCGTTTGCCGGTAACATTTACATCTCTTAGTCCCAGCTTGTTCATCGCACCCCACCACTAGAGACCAAATTTAGCTACATATGCAGCCAAATCCACATAACGCTCCGAGTAACCCCACTCGTTATCGTACCAGGCGATAACCTTAACCAGTCCGTCGCCCGTCACCATGGTTAAGGGTGCGTCGACGATGGCCGAATGGGGGTCCTGCACATAGTCAACAGAAACCAGCGGTTCGTCAGACACGGCTAGGATACCTTTCATGGAGCCGGCTGCCGCCTCTCGCAAAGCTGTATTAACTTCCTCCGCAGTGGCTTCTTTTTCAACTTCGCATACTAAGTCGACCAAAGACACAACGGGAGTCGGAACCCGGACTGCAAAACCGTTGAGTTTACCGGCCAACTCGGGTAGAACCAAACCAACCGCCTTGGCCGCGCCAGTAGTAGTTGGGATCATGGAAATGGCTGCTGCCCTGGCCCGACGCAAATCTTTATGACTGCCGTCAAGAATACGTTGATCGTTGGTATAGGCATGGATGGTGGTCATAAAACCGGAAACGATACCAAAATTGTCGTTCAACACTTTGGCCACCGGTGCTAAGCAGTTGGTGGTGCAGGAAGCGTTAGAAATAATATGATGCTTAGCCGGATCATACTGCTCATGATTAACACCCATAACGATGGTGATATCTTCACCTTTAGCCGGAGCAGCAATTAGCACCTTCTTGGCACCGTTTTTCAGATGACCGCTAACCGATTCCGCATCTCTAAACTTACCGGTAGATTCCATAACGATGTCTACACCCAGGTCGCCCCAAGGAATATCGGCCGGGCTGTTACCGTTGGTCACAGGAATCTTCTTACCGTCAACTACTAGGTAATCTTCACCAGCCTCCACGGAACCCTCAAACTTGCTATAGGCCGAGTCATAGCGGAGCAGATGGGCCATTACATCCGGTTTGGAGCGGTTATTGATGGCCACGACCTCCACATCATCCCGCCGGGCCGCAATGCGCATAACCTGACGCCCAATACGACCAAAACCATTGATACCGATTCTGACTGCCATTAAAGACAACCTCCTTAATTACTGTTCAGCTGACCGCCTAATTGTTACGCTAATACGAAGGAATTAGCGTATGATATTTGCCCATTAATTATATCACATATGGTATCTTTTCCGATGGCGCGACGACAAGATTCCCATCTCTTCTCGATATTTACCCACAGTACGTCTAGAAATAGTAATGCCCTTCTTTTTCTGTAGTAAATCAGCTATCTCCTGGTCGCTCCAAGGGGCCTTAGCATCTTCGGTGGCTAGTAGTTGGCGTATAGCTTCCTGTACTCCTTCTTTGGCCAAACCAAGGCCACTGCTATCGGCCACACCGCTGGTAAAGAAGAAGCGCATCGGGTAGATACCCTGGGACGTTTGCATATACTTATGGGCCACAGCGCGGCTGACGGTAGATTCGTGCAGGTGCAGACTGGCCGCCACTTGCGTCAAGGTCAGTGGACGGAGGGCCGCCAGACCGTGCTCAAAAAAGTCATGTTGGCCAGCCACAATCGCTAAGGCCACATCGTGCAGGGTTTGCCGACGCTGCTCTAAACTGCGTATCAACCAGGCAGCCGCACGGATACATTCTTCAATATAGCACTGTACCTCCGCATCCGGCGTTTCCTGTGAAAGACGTAGATAGTAGGGACTGAGGGCTAGGCGGGGCAGCAAACTCTCATTAACAACTACCTCATAGGTCCCTAATCTTTTCTCTATCACCACATCGGGCAGTATAAACTGATTTTGCCGGCCCCCACTCAATTCGGCACCGGGCCGAGGGGGCAGTTCTTGCATTAAATCTAGCAGTTCCTGTATTTCACCGGCTGGACAAGCCAGGGCAGCTGCCACTTGCGCCACTCGCCCTGCCGCCAACTGGGGCAAATAATCTCTAATGGCTTGCTCCCAATGGGGACGTAACCACCCTCTGGCCTCCAGCTCCAAACACAGGTAATCGGCCAAGTTGTAGCAACCCAACCCCCGAGGCTCAAGCCTTTGCAGCAAACGGCGGGCCGTGAAGACCTTCTCTTCCGTCGTTCCTAAGGCCTGGGCCAACTCAACATCAGCGCAGGGCAAGAAGCCGGAGCAGTCCAACTGTTCTAGGAGAGTTACCGCCAGTTCTTGCAGTTCGGGAGCAACGGCCTGGGTGCGAATCTGCAAAGTCAACTCTTGCAATTTATCCTGCCCCAGCTTATACCCGCAATCCAGCGGCAACCGGCTAGTTTGCTCCCTGCTAATGCCTTGGCTTGGGGGCAGATCATCAAACCAATATTCCAACCACTCTTGCCCCAGATAGGGATCGTCGCCCACCGGTTCTTCCCACGGTCGATCCAATTCTAATACGGGATTGGCGGCCAGTTCTTGCTGCAGATAGGTGGTTAACTCATAGGCGGGCAACTGTAAAATGGTCAGGGCCTGCCGTAGCTTGGGAGTGACGACGAGCTTGGGCGCATTTTCCAGCGCCAACTTTAACTTCTTCGACATCCTCCACCTCCCGTCGGCTAATCTTCTTTGCCAAAGGCCAACTGCACCAATTTGCGTAACCGATGGTTAACCGCACTTTTGCTGAGGGGAGGATCGGCCAACTGGCCCAGTTCCTGCAGACTTGCCTCCGGGTGGGCTAAGCGTAACTCGGCAACCTGCCTCAAGGCCGGTGATAATTGGGCCAACTGTTGCCGCTGAGCTAGAAGGCGGATGGCCTCCGTCTGCCGCATGGCTGCCGCCACCGTTTTACTGAGGTTAGCCGTCTCCGCATTAACCAAACGATTCACCTGATTACGCATATATTTACGAATACGGGCGTCTTCAAACTGCAGGAGGGCAGTATGGGCGCCGATTATGTTTAATAGGCGCACAATTTGTTCGCTCTCCTTCAAATATACGACAAAAGATTTCTTGCGGGGAACCACCTTGGGCGTTAGCTCCTCCCGTTCCATAAGTGCACATAAGACGGAGGCTTGCTCCTCATAGTCGGTGGTAATCTCCAAATGATAAGACACTTTTTGGGGATCGTTGATAGCTCCTGCCGCCAAGAAGGCTCCGCGCAAATAGGCCCGACAACAACACTGTCGCTCCACTACCCAGCCCGCCACGCCGTGGCCCAATCCGTTATCACTCTCTAATAAGCCCACCTGGCGCAACAAGGCGGGCACATCACCCCGGCAGCGCACCAGGTAGACATTGTTCTTGCGCAGGCGCACTTTACGCCGAATATAAATTTCTGTCTGTACGCCGAAAACGGCGCGGAATAACTTGAAAATAACGCGGGCGGTGGCCGGGTTCTGGGTAGTTACACTCAGGCCCCACTGGTCCCCGCGGCTAATTTCAATACTGCCATTGAGACGGATTAAAGCGGCCAATTCGGCCCGCTGGCAGCATTGATCAGTGACAGATATACGAGTCAGCTCCCGCTTTACTTCTTCTGAAAAGGTCACGCGCTTCTCCTCCCACTGCCCATTTGCGCTACTCCTTAATAAATTCCCCCCAGAACCAAGCAAATCCTGCCATAAAAACTAGGGGGCCACCCTATCGGCAGCCCCCTATAAGAGCATCTTTCTATTTAGCAATCGCCGCCCTGTTGTCCAGTTCCTGTTACCATTTGCTGCGGCTGGCTGGGACCGTAATAGCCCGTATTGCGGTCGGCCCGCATCATCTGGGACAGGCCACCCATACTGCCCTGCATCATCTGTTCCGAGGGTGTGGTACCTATGTTCTGGTTGGTACCCTGGCCGTAACCACCAAACTGGTTGGACTGCTGATACCCATACTGGGCCGTAGTCTGTCCATATTGGGGAGTAGTGTAGCTACCACCATACTGTTGTTGCCCGCCCCCCATTCCGCTCTGGTATTGGGGTTGGCTGGGACCATAGTAGCCGGTGTTGCGGTCGGCCTGCATCACCTGGGATAGGCCACCCATACCGCCCCGCATCATTTGTTCCGTGGGCGTGGTGCCAAAGTTCTGGTTGGTACCCTGGCCGTAACCACCAAACTGGTTGAACTGCTGATACCCATACTGGGCCGTAGTCTGTCCATATTGGGGAGTAGTGTAGCTACCACCATACTGTTGCTGTCCCCCAACCATTCCGCCCTGGTACTGGGGCTGGCTAGGCCCATAGTAGCCGGTGTTACGGTCGGCCTGCATCACCTGAGATAGGCCACCCATACCCCTTTGCATCATCTGTTCTGTGGGCGTGGTGCCAAAGTTCTGATTGGTACCCTGGCCGTAACCTCTAAACTGGTTAGACTGCTGATACCCGTACTGGGCTGTAGTCTGTCCATATTGGGGAGTGGTGTAGCTACCACCGTACTGTTGCTGTCCCCCGACCATTCCGCCCTGGTACTGGGGCTGGCTGGGACCATAGTAGCCGGTGTTACGGTCGGCCTGCATCACCTGAGACAGACCACCCATACCGCTTTGCATCATCTGCTCCGTGGGTGTTGTACCTATGTTTTGGTTCGTGCCCTGGCCGTAAAACTGGTTGGGCCACTGAGAAGAGTACTGCATTCTTGTGTTGCACCTCCATGATTAATTGGCAGCGGCAGCAGATGCTTTTCTGCCACCTTTACGCGTATCATCATGGTTAATATCCCCCATTCTCAGCGGAGCATGTATTTTACAGGCTAAAGAAATTAGTTACACCGGGAATAGCCACAGTTGGCACAGCAGGCGCAACCGCCCTGCGGCACCAAGATCCCGCCACACTCGGGACAGAGTAAAAGGGACTGGGGACCGCGGGCCACGTTGAAGTCGAAACGCACTTTCCCATTAACATATTTTTCGATAGTTTTACCGATGGCATCGGGACAGCTGAGGACCCAAGTTTCCGGATCCACAATACAGGCCACACAGCGGATACCTTTGACTTGGTCTAAGATAGCCTCCACTTCCACTCCGCTGCGCAGGGCTAAACTGATCAGCCGACTTACAGCCGCCGAGAGGGCAGCACACCCCTCTTCCCCCGTATTAGTAAATACTTCACAGAGGCCATATTCATCGGAATTGACGGTGACATACAGTTTCCCGCAGCCACCGATCTTGTAGCGCTTGGTCATACCTGTAGTTTCATCGGGACGGGTGCGGGGGCGTACCCTAGGTGTCTCCACCTCTGCCGATGCCGGGCCGGAGGCAGCTGCCTCTGCCACTGCCGCACTGGCCTCAGTGCTTCCCGGGGTAGACAACACCTGGTGCTGACGACTGCCATCCCGATAGATAGTCACACCTTTACAACCTAATTGATAGGCCAACTGGAAAACCTTAGCCACATCGGCTTGGGTAGCATCGTGGGCAAAATTGACCGTCTTGGATACGGCGTTATCCGTATGCCGCTGGAAGGCGGCCTGAATTTGCACATGCCATTCGGGATCTATATCATGGGCTACCACAAATACCTGCTGCACGTCCTCCGGCACCTGGTCTAAACCTTGAATCGTACCGGTCGCTGCGATTTCCCGCATTAATTCCTCGCTATAAAAGCCCCTTTCGCGGGCCACCCGTTCAAACAGGGGATGGACTTCTAGGAGGCGATCGTCATCTAAAATATGGCGCTGGTAGCAGACGGCAAAAAGCGGTTCAATACCGCTAGAAACTCCGGCAATAATACTGATAGTGCCGGTGGGCGCAATGGTAGTGACGGTGGCATTGCGTAAGCGGGGACCGCCTTCGTAGTCATAAATGGAGCCCTCGAAGTTAGGAAAAACGCCCCGGGTTTCAGCCAGTTGGGCCGATGCGGCTTTCGCTTCCCGGTCGATAAAGCTCATCACTTCTTCTGCCAGATCTACCGCCGCCTGGGAATTATAAGGAATACCCAGTTGAATAAGTAGATCGGCAAAACCCATCACGCCTAAGCCAACCTTGCGGTTTCGCTTCGATATTTCCTCAATTTCTGGCAGCGGATAACGGTTGGCATCAATGACGTTATCAAGAAAATGGATGGCCGTATGTACCACCCGCCGCAGCCGCGGATAATCCACTTCCGGGTTAGAGCCCTCAGTGACCATCAGACCCAGGTTTACTGACCCCAGGTTACAAGATTCATAAGGCAACAGGGGCTGTTCACCACAAGGGTTGGTGCTTTCAATTTCCCCCAGCTGAGGAGTAGGATTATCCCGATTAAGGCGATCTAAAAAGATAATACCCGGTTCGCCACTTTTCCAAGCCATTTCTACAATAGTATCAAAGACCTGGCGGGCTGGGAGGCGGCCTGTTACACTGCCATCCCGGGGATTGCGCAACTCATATTCGGTATCGGCTTCCACCGC
Organism: Bacillota bacterium; assembly: GCA_023622465.1. Lineage (GTDB taxonomy): Bacteria > Bacillota > UBA994 > UBA5500 > UBA5500 > UBA5500. Next base: position 7,617 of record JAMNZE010000115.1, read on the forward strand.
CTGCATGAACTCCTCCGTTAGGCCGACAGATAGATTAAAATTAGTCAACTGATTAGTATCGGCTTTAGCCATAATAAATTCCATAATATCCGGGTGGTCAATCCGTAAGATACCCATATTGGCCCCCCGCCGTGTACCGCCCTGTTTGACCGCATCGGTGGCTTCATTGTAGACTTTGAGGAAGGATAGGGGACCGCTGGCTACCCCACCGGTGGTTTTAACCATATCATTGCGGGGGCGTAAACGGGAAAAAGAAAAACCCGTTCCCCCACCGCTCTTATGAATCAAGGCCGCATTCTTGAGGGTTTCGAAAATACTTTCCATACTATCTTCAATGGGTAACACGAAACAGGCGGCCAATTGCTGCAATTCGCGCCCCGCATTCATGAGCGTGGGCGAATTGGGCAGGAACTCCAGGTTAGTCATCAGCTGGTAGAATTTTTCTGCTAGCTCTTCAGCCTCTTGTTCCGTTTTGCCGTAATGGGTCGCTTCCACGGCGGCAATATTATTAGCGACTCGTCGAAACATGTCTTCGGGTGTTTCGCACACCTGACCGTCAATTTTTTTCAAATACCGTCGCTCTAAGACGGTTAATGCGTTAGCTGTCAGCTCCACTTCACAGGACCTCCTACACAAAATAATCCGGGCTGCTGCTGCATAGGCAAAACCCTGGCCGCTGCCTCCCACAACAAGCGGAAGGCTAGTCGGCCAGCCAGGTAAAATCTCGACGTGATTGCTGTTCTTCCACGTGGCGTTGACTTTTTCCTGCTTGACTTTTTAGGACTGCAGGTTCATTTGTCGAAGGATGGTGAATCTAATGATCAAGGCCCTGCTCCTAGATATCGACAATACTCTACTGGATCGGGAGGGTCGGCTCAGCTCGGCCACCAAAGATGCTATTAATTTAGCCCAAAAGGTTGGTCTACATATTATCTTAGCCACTGCCCGCGGCTATCGTTCTACCCGCCCCATCCATAGCGAGCTAAAATTGACTTGTCCGGTGGTATGCCATATGGGGGCTATGGTTTACGACTATGGGCTGGAAGAGCCATTAATGACCTGGCCCCTTCCGACTCCAATTGCCCAAAGGCTAGCCCTTTTGGCCCAAGAACAGGGGGTTCGCATCAGCGCCTATGTGGGTGCGGAAGTCTGGTTTAACGATCAGCCGGAGCAACCCCTGCAGGATGATTGGCTTATAAAGGAGGACTTGGTCGCTGCCCTAGAGGGTAAGCCGGTGCTGGAAATGGTGGTCGTGGGTGAAAAGGCAGTGGCCCGGATGATGGAGGCCATAAAACAGGAACCATGGGCAGCCCAAATTGCCCTGGGGAAGCTGCAGGAAGGAGATAAGACCTGGTTGTTTATCAATCGGGCCGGGATAACGAAGGCCTCCGCGTTGGACTGGCTGTTGCCCCACTTAGGCCTCCAATGGGATGAATGTGCCGCCTGCGGTGACGGCACCGCCGATTTAGAAATGATCCAGCGGGCCCGCTGGGGGTTGGCAGCCCCCTTGGCCCACCCCAGCGTGCAGCAAGCTGCCCATGCCCCTTTTGAACTGGACCAAAACGAACCGATAGCCAGCCTAGTGCAGGAAATAATCGCTCGATGTGGAAGTAATCTTTGAAGCTCTTGCAATCTATAAATAGCAAGAGAACTAAGCGTAAGACAAGGAGGGTTAATAAATGGGCAAAATGCTAGACATGCCATATATCGTGGATCAGCTGGTCAAACTTTGCAACATCCCTAGCCCTACCGGCGATACGGAGGAGATTGTCAACTACTTAAAGGGCGAGTTTGAAGCGTTAGGTCTCACCTGTCAAAAAACCAACAAGGGCGGTCTAATTGCCACAATGCCGGGGAAAGATGACGAACGGCACCGGGTTGTGGCCGGACATGTGGACACCTTGGGCGCTATGGTGAGCGAAATCAAAAGCAACGGTCGCCTGAAATTCACCAACCTGGGTGGCTATACGATGCACTCGGTGGAAGGTGAATACGTAACGATTACCACCGCCAGCGGTAAAACCTACACCGGTACCATTCTGTCTACTAAGGCCAGCTCCCATGTGTTTGGGCAGGAAGCCAGCAAACTGGAGCGTATTCCGGCCAATATGGAAATTCGCATCGACGAAAAGGTTCATTCCAAAGAAGATACGGAGAACCTGGGCATTGCCGTAGGAGATTTCGTAAGCTTCAACACCCGCACCGAGGTTACTCCCAGCGGTTTTATTAAGTCCCGCCATCTGGACGACAAGGCCAGCGTGGCGGTCCTCCTGGGCGTAGCCAAATATTATAAGGAGAACAACTTGCAGCCAGCGGCTACCACCCACTTCTTCATCACCAACTATGAAGAAGTCGGCCATGGGGCATCCTACGGCACCCCACCGAAAACAACCGAATTTATTGCCGTTGATATGGGCTGCGTTGGTAACGGCCTGGGCGGCAATGAGTTTAGTGTATCTATCTGTGCCAAAGATAGCGGTGGCCCCTACGATTTGGGCATCCGTCGCCGCTTAACCCGCTTGGCGGAAGCAAACAACATCCCCTACGCGGTAGACATCTTCCCCTTCTACGGCTCCGACGCCGGCCCGGCTTTGCGGGCAGGTAACGATATCCGTGCTGGCCTCATCGGCCCGGGTGTGGATGCTTCCCACGCCTATGAGCGCACCCATCAGGAAGCCCTCCTGGCTACCGGACGGCTCTTGATTGCCTATCTGGATGCGCCAGAAGAGTAAAATTCAAACGAGGTTGCCGCATTAGGATTTTTGCAAAGAAACTTCATGCGGGCTTCAGGATGTGCTTAGGGTGCAGGAGCAGGCTCCAACCACGCCTACAGCACATCCTGCAGCCCCTATAATAGTGTCTGGACATGCCTAAGGGGCTGCGCAAAAATGCGACAGCCCCTTACTGCTTCAACACCGGGACTGCTCCAGTATGACCACGGCCCTAGCCGGTAGCCAGTGCCCCAGGTGCCTAGTGCAAAAGGCTTATTCCGCTCTGTTGTCCCCCATATCGGGCATGCGAATCAAATAGCGCCGCTGGAAACGGCGTCCTTCGTGACGCAAGGTGGAACGCAGCACCAGGCTAAAAACAGCCCGCGCCAAGCGCTGGGAATCGTGGCGCACCACATCCTCTTGACTGATCAGATCGCCAATGGCTATGCTAACCCCCAGCTTCCTGAGGGCCTCCGTATCCACAACCACCGGCGCTGCTCCTTCCGCTTCATACTTAGCCAACAACTCCGGATCTATCGGTGCCGTGTTTACCAAAATGCAATCCACCAAATCGGGGCGAGTATGGTCCAGAATAGCTTTGAGGTGATCGGAGGCCGTATAGTCGGTCGTCTCCCCAGGCTGGGTCATCACATTGCACACATAGATCTTTCTGGCCTCCGACTCGGCAATCGCTTCCACCACGCCTGGAATCAGCAGATTGGGAATCACGCTGGTATAGAGGCTGCCGGGGCCAAGAATGATTGCATCGGCTTCCCGTATGGCCGCCAACGCTTCCGGCAAGGGAGTGGCTTCCACCGGCAAAGTGAAAACCCGTTTCACCGGCGCCGTAGCCGCCGTAATATTGCTCTCACCACAAACCACGGTACCGTCGGCCAATTCGGCACAGAGCACCACATTATCCAGGGTCACCGGTAACACCCGGCCCCGTACCGCTAAAACCTTGCTGGATTCTTTTACCGCTGCTTCAAAGTCACCGGTTATCTCGGTCATGGCGGCGATAAACAGGTTGCCAAAGGAGTGACCGTCTAATCCCGACCGGGTGTTAAAGCGATGCTGAAAGAGCTGCTCCAACATGGGCTCGGCAGTGGCCAGAGCCGTTAAGCAATTACGTATATCCCCCGGTGGCAGAATTCCCAGCTCGCCCCGCAACCGGCCCGAACTACCCCCATCATCGGCCACCGTTACGATAGCCGTCAGATTACTGGTTAATTCTTTTAACCCCCGCAGCAGCACCGGCATGCCGGTGCCACCACCGATAACCACGAAACGGGGGGCCCGAGACAATAGATTGCGCTCATACAGCAGGTCCACCAGCTGTTCCTCTTGCTCGGGCAAAAAGACCTTTAGCATAGCCCGTACGGCACCGCGCACGCCATAGCTGACGCAGACCAAGCCGCAGATAAAGAACAAGAGACCGCTACTTACTGCCCGGCGGTAAGATTTGCCTGCCAGTATGTACAGGGCCACCAAAAAGCGGCCCTCAATGAAGTTGAGCAGTTGCCACCCCCACAACAGCCCTCCTCCCAGGAGAATTAACAGTAAACCGGCCGTCGCTAAAAGCAACCAGCGTTTCACTCCTAGGCCCGGATAGAGCCATTTGAGCGCCCGCCTCAGCATTACTGCGTACCCCCAAGGGTTATATCCCGATGCTGGAGATGGAGATCATGCTTAGACTGTAACAACTCGCGTAATCGGTTGGCTATCACCACCGAACGGTGCCTACCACCGGTGCAGCCAATGGCGATGACCAGACTACGCTTACCTTCATCGATATAATGGGGGATCAACCATTCTATCAAAGCCACTATACGATCTAAGAATTCCTGAGCCAAAGGCCATTTGAGCACGTATTCACGCACCGCATCCGTGGTACCCGGTTGCGGTCGCAACTCGGGCACATAGTAGGGATTGGGCAAAAAGCGCACATCAAAAACCAGATCCGCATCTAAAGGTAGGCCGTGTTTAAAACCGAAGGAGATTACTCGCACATTCAGCTTTTGTTTCCAGCCGGGAGCCGCGTAATGGGCCTGCAATTCCTCCCGCAGTCGTTGAGGCGTGAGGAACGAGGTATCCAGCACCAAATCGGCCCGTTCCCGCAATTGGCTTAGCCTATTACGTTCAGCAGTAATACCTTCCAGAATGCTGCCCTCTCCCGATAGAGGGTGCTGTCTACGTACTTCTTTATAACGCCGGATCAAAGTCTCGTCGTCAGCTTCCAGGAAGAGTATTTCATAGTGGTAATTATTGCATTTAAGAAAGCAGAGAGCTTCGGTCAGGCTATCGAAAAACTCGCCGCCGCGGATATCCATAACCACGGCTACCCGCTGCACCTCCGACTGGTTACAAAGCTCGGCAAACTTAGAAATTAGAGCCGGCGGTAGATTATCCACGCAAAAATAACCTAAATCCTCTAAATGGCGCAGGGCCAAGGTCTTGCCAGCCCCCGACATACCAGTAATAATCACAAAGCGCAGTGTATCATTCATCCAGTTTCCCCCCTTTGCACAGCATTGCGTATCCGCTCCGGAGGCAAACCTAGTTTCTGGGCTAAGCGCAGGCCGGCCTCCAGCTGCCCAACCTGAGCAGGGCAATGGGCATCGCTGTTAATTACAAAATCCACGCCACTGGGCATGGCGGCTTTCACATAGTCGGCAAGAATATCCGTATGCTGACAGTTAATTTCCAAGGCGGTATTGCGACGCGCGCAAGCCTGAGCCAACTCTTCCGTATCTATATCTATCCATAGTCCCGGATGGGCAACAAAACTGACCGGGTAGCGATAAACGGCTTCGATCAGTGCCTTTGTATTGGCCTCACGCAACCGCCGACTCCGCCAAGGGGTAAAACGTTGAATAGCGTTGGGTAAATGGAGGGTGACCCCATCCCGCCAAGTTAAAGGCCTTACCAGGGGGTGCAAACTGACAATTACCACATCTAACTGCTCAATTAACTCGCCAGGCAGATCCAGATCCCCCTGACGGCTAATTACGCTGGTTTCGGCACCCAAGAGCAGCTGGGGCATCTGCTGGGTGGACTTCCAGGCATCTATTTCTGCCCGCATTTGCTTGAAAGTCTCCAACGGCCTTTTTATCCCCACACCGATACTCCCGGGGGCGTGATCGGTAATAGCCAACTGCCGTAGCCCGCGGGCTTGGCCTGCTAAAGCATTGTCGCGAATAGTACCTTTACCATCGCTAAACCGGGTATGGGTGTGCCAATCGGCAAAAAGAGACCAATCCTGCATGGGCTTTACCCCTGCTTACGCCTACGCCGCTGCTCGATGAAGTCCTCTAGGCGGGTTGCATCCAGGTTAAGGATGTTGGCCTGGGGGATACCCGCCTCAATAGCCATGGTGTAGGCCTCATCCAATACCCCCACGTGTCCCGCCCAGTGGGCATCGCTGCCTAAAACGACTTTCACGTTATGCTGGGCAGCCAAACGGGCAATCTCGCGACAACGGTCAGCGCTACCGATTCGACTCCTTACCAAAGAAGAATTATTGATCTCAATTAATACTCCAGCGTCGGCGGCCGCCAACAGCACCTTGAGAAAATCTATCGGATAGGCCGGATTGCCAGGATGAACAATGGCATCCACATAAGGGTTTTGTATTGCGGCTAGGATGGCCGCCGTGTTTTCCTCCTGGCTCCCCGGCGGGATACAGTCTCGGTGCAACCCGACCGCCACGTACTCCAACCGTTTCAGATAGCGGTCGGCCAGATCCAGCTCCCCGTCAATATTAATTATATTGGCCTCTACCCCGGTAATAAGACGTACTCCATCCACTTCCCGCGGCAGAACCGACAAATTGCCAAAATAATAGCGATGGGGAGCATGGGGCATGGCCGGGCCGTGTTCCGTGGTGGCCATAAACAAGAGACCCCGTTCTTTAGCTGCGCGCAAATTCTCCTGCAAGGTACTATAGGCGTGGCCGCTGACGATGGTATGGGTATGCATATCCGCAATAATTCGCATGACCTGTCCCCCTATCCTTTATTGGCCTATCTGGTATGATATAATCGGTAAAATCCCAACACAATCATCAACAGGAGGCTATCTAATATGAGTTTTTCCCAAGTACTGCAAACCTACGACCTATTAGATTCGGCCCACGTTAACGGCGAGCAAGTTGCCCAGTGGCTAGAACAGAATGGCGCTAGCGCTGTGGAGGTACACAGGATTGAAGGCGCCAAGGGACACACCGACTTTATCCGCGTTACCATCCCCGGTAGTCAAGGACGTAGCCAGGGCGGTTCAGCTCCCACCTTAGGTGTGATCGGTCGCCTAGGCGGCATCGGTGCCCGCCCTAGCCGCATTGGCCTGGTTTCCGACGCGGACGGCGCCATCGTGGCCCTGGCAACGGCTCTTAAGGCTTTACATATGCAGGCCCAGGGTGACCAACTACCCGGTGACCTGATCATCGCTACCCATATCTGCCCCCAGGCACCCACTACCCCCCACGAGCCGGTACCCTTCATGGGTTCTCCCGTGGATATGGCAACTATGAACCGGTATGAAGTCGTGCCGGAAATGGATGCCATCCTATCGGTGGATACAACGAAGGGCAACCGCATTCTCAACTACAAGGGGGTGGCCATCAGCCCCACGGTTAAAGAGGGCTATATCTTGCCGGTGAGCAACGACCTGGTGGATCTGCTAGAAATCGTATCCGGCTGTCCGGCCCGTGTACTCCCCCTCTCGCTGTACGATATCACACCCTATGGCAATGATTTATATCATGTGAATAGTATTTTGCAGCCGGCAACCGCCACCGACGCACCGGTAGTCGGGGTAGCCATCACCGCAGAAATTGCCGTGCCGGGCTGCGCCACCGGAGCTTCCCATGTGCCGGATCTGGACGTGGCTACCCGCTTCTGCCTGGAGGTAGCCAAGGCCTTTGGCGCAAACCAGCTGCACTTCTATGATGAGCAACAGTTTGCCCACGCCCAAACCCTGTACGGAAGCCTAAAACAACTGCAGACTATGGGTCGCTAAAGTATAGAAAAAGCACTTTCCTGTATGGACTAGGTTCCATAGGAGAGTGCTTTTTACCTGCAAGCAATGAAAAAGGGGCTGGCACCGCCCCTAAGAAACAACCAAAAATGCGGTACAGAATATGAGCCGCTGG
>JAMNZE010000071.1:0-19155 GCA_023622465.1 Bacillota bacterium
TTTAAGGCAGGCACCTATCCGGTGATCTTTGCTCCTAGCCAGGTGGGGTATTTGTTGGAACCCTTCTTGGCTTCCCTGAATGGTAAAGCCATTATGCGGGATATCTCGCCCTGGAAGGATAAGCGGGGTGAACAGCTGCTGGATGAGCGCATCACCCTTGTGGACGACGGCACTCTGCCCCTCTGTGCCTCCAGTGTGCCCTTCGATCGGGAAGGCATTCCCACTCGGCGCAATGTGCTTATTGAGCAGGGGATAATCCGGCAGGAAATTCTTGATCTGGAAAGCAGCGAAGCTTTGGGCCTAGAGTCTACCGGCAACGGCACCCTGTCTGGTCCACAGCCTCACCATGTAATCTTAACCCCGGGTATGGAAAGCGTGAAGAATACAATTAGGAGTATCGAGCGTGGGCTGATCATCTTCGATACCATGGGAGCTTGGGCTGGCAATCCCTATAGCGGCAACGTCAGCGGTACCATTTCCCTGGGCCTGTTGATCGAGAAGGGGGAAGTGGTGGGGCGAGTGAAAGACTGCATGTTCTCCATCAACTCCTTTAAGCACTTTAGGGATCATCTGATTGCCCTTAGCCTGGAGACGAAGGAGGACGGCTTTAGCACTTACCCCTACGTCACCCTAGACGATGTGGTGATTTCAACCCAGTAAAAACAAAAGGGGGCTGTCGCAACTGCTTTTGCGACAGCCCGTGACTTTCGGGTTATCTATGCTTCGCATCCTGCTCAGCGTAATATTCATTCAAGGTCCGATCGGCCTCGGCCACCCGTTCCACCAAACCTTCCTCATAAATGTCTTCATAGAGGAAATCTTGTACATTAACCCGAGGCCCGTTCACGTCCGGTTTACCATCTTCTCGCGGCCTGTTTAGGACAAAATCGATGGCGTAGAAACTAATCTTTTCCTTGTCCATGATACGTCTTATGTCCAGCAGGATTTCAGCCGCCCTCTCCACAGTGACTGGCTCATCTTCTATATAAAGCACAATATGGCCCGCCGTCTTTCCCAGTTCCATTACGTCATAGGCTTTGTCCAGCACCAGTTCCTCTTGCACTACCCCATACTGGGGTCCAAATTCTTTATGCTCGTAGTAAGGGGCAATTTCCCCATAACTAATATAGCTGCGGTATGGGAAATCATCGCCGTCAAGAATGGTCTCCACAGCCTTCCTATACTCGCCAGTGATACGCTCTAGGGTATTGAATCTGTCGGCGACCCGATGTTCATAGTCATCGTAGCTAAGTTCTCCCCAGGGGGAGAGGCGAAGGGTAAAGTGGGTATCCACGCTGGTGGGCGACTTGACGTGCACATAATAGCCTCCCGACTTAAAATCGTAACGGGCCTTCTCCAGTTCCAGATCAAGGTGCGGATAGGTGGCGGCCACATACCTCTTAGCCGCTCGATTGGCCAGCAGATGGGAGAGGGGGTTACCGACAAGACCGTTGGCAAACCATAGCAGGCCAGCTATGAGGGTAAAGGCCAGCAAGGCGGCCCCGATTTTCAGCTTTCTTCTAGTTGATATGGACATCGGTTTTATCCTCCCTTCTAAAGGCGAAAGCCAGTAGAAATGCTATTAGCGTTCCCAGGGCACACAGACCAGCGTAAAGCAGGCCCCAGAACAGTGGGCTGAGTAGAAGTTCCTGCAAATGCAGGTTGCCGCCGAACAAGTATTTAAGAAAATACCAAACATAGGCGAAGGGCAGCATAGCCAACGGAACCAAATAGGATTTTTCCTTCAGCCAAACATACCCGAGGGCCCCTACCGTAGGCATGATGATAGAGTTGTAGAATACCAGGCTGCTGTCAGAAAGACCAAATCCGATTAGAGCCCCCAATACTACCATGATACCGGCGGTAAGAACCAACCGCCTCTTTATTTGACCAAGTACCCTTTTTTCATCCAATGGCTGCTTCTTCAGGTCACCGTCCCCATATACCCGTCGACATTCGGCACATTGCTGTATGTGCTGCAGCACCGCCTGGTGGCTAGCACTGCTAGCCACATTATCTTTAACCAGCGGTATCAGGTCCTGGCAAATGGGGCAGGAGATCTCATTCATAGCTAACCCCCTCCTCGGCTAATGTGTCGCGAATTCTTTTTTTGGCCCTATGCTCAATCACTCGGGCTGAGCTTTCGGAAATACCATGTTTCTGGGCAATCTCGAAGAAGGAGTACCCCTCGATGCGCATCAGCACGATATCTTTAGTGCGGGCCGGTTCCTTCTCCAGCAGTTGCCACATTCTTTGTACCAGCTCCCGCCGGATAACCCTATTCTCCAACTCCGATTCAGAACCCAGATATTGTTCCGCCAGAGCATCCAATGAAACATTAGGCCTTGCTTTCCGCAGGTGTTCATACCATTTATGCCGGGCAATAGAGAAGAGCCAGGTTTTAATATCCGAATCTCCTCTAAAGCGGGGCAAGGAGCTGATGGCACTAACGAAGGTATCGGAAAGTAGGTCCTCAGAAAGGAGGGAATCATGGGTTAAACTTAGGAGATAGGCATACACGTCGTGCTTATATTCTTCGTATATACGTTTTATAACCAGCACAACCCCTCCTTTCATTGTATTAGTGACATTTAAGCGCCTTTTGTTACACCTAATAATTAAAAAGCCGAAGGAGCTATGAAGGCACCGTCCATGTTACCGGTGCGCTATACTCCTTCGGCATAGATAAGGTAACGTACCACTACCTGCTAGGGTGTCTGCAATAGCTCTTGCAACTTTTGAATTAATTTTTCCAGCTGCTCTTGCTGCCGGCCATATTCGGCCCAATTGCCGCCTTGTTGAGCCTGTTTGGCTGCCTGCAGGGTCCGCTGCAATTGATCGGCCAAGGACTGTAAACTGGCATCATCGTTAGTAGAAGGGGCATCTCCCGGTGGTAGGAGCCCCGGGTTGCTGCCCACAATGGCCGCCAAAGCTTCCTGCAGAGTGGGGCGCATAGCAATGCTATCATGGGTGGCCACAATAACTCGTTTCAGTTCGGGCAGGTCGTTGCCCGCCGCTAGAATATAGACCGGTTCCACATAAAGTACCGTATCGCCAACGGGTATGACCAGCAGGTTGCCGCGCACCACGTTGGAACCATCAGCCCGACTCCAGAGGGTCAAATTGGCCGAGATGTCCGTATCCTGGTCGATGCGGGCATCAATCTGCCGCGGGCCTTGCACAACCGTATCCTTGGGGAAATGATAGAGGTAAACTTGGCCGTAGTTATCGCCATCGCTGCGGGCAGCTAACCAGGCAATCATGTTGTGCTTTTCGTTGCCCGCCGAGCCGGCAGGGGTTATCGGTAAGATTAACACAAACTCCTCTGGAGATGCGGTTTGGCCGGGTAGTTTCATGACCGTATAATAAGGAGACATGGGCCGCACGTCTTCGCCAAATTTCTCTAGCGCCACACTCCAGCGATCTTCCTGGTTATAGAAGAGGCTGGGGTGCTTTATATGATAGGTGCAAAGCACCTGGGCCTGTATTTCCAGTAGAGACTCGGGATAGCGTAAATGGGCGCGGAGACTAGCCGGCATTTCCGCTATCGGTTGTAACAAATCGGGGAAGACCTTACTTATAGTTGCCGCCACTGGGTCTTCCTCATCGATTAAATAGAAGTTGACCGTGCCATCATAGGCATCGATAGTAACCTTAACCGAATTGCGGATGTAATTGACACCGTCGGGTCCTAACGGCTGTGAATAGGGGAAGTAGGTGGACACGGTATAGGCATCAATTATCCAGTAAATGCGGCCATCGGCGATAACCGCATAGGGATCACCTTCGTATCGGAAGAAGGGAGCAAGAGCCTGCACCCGCTCCATGATGTTACGGTTATAAAGAATGCGACTGTTAGACTCGATGCTATCGGCCAAGAACAGCTTGCTGGTGCGAAAGCGCAGACTGAACATCAGTTTATTGAAGAAGGTGAGGGGCACACCCTGCTGACCTTCATAAATAGTTGTGGCATTAAGCTCGCTACCCTGGGGATAATCGAACTCTTCCGTCCGGGTGTTAACGATGGCGTAGGAATCGGTTAGTTCGCCGAAATAGATGCGGGGCTGTTCCAATTGGAGTTCGAGATGTTGGGTTCGCGGTGGAATATCCCCTACCAAGAAAATTGGTTGTCCCTGCTCAGTTACTCGGGTTACCGGCGAAACAACCGCCCCATAACCGTGAGTATAAACCAAATGCTCGTTCAACCAGGTGCGCATATCAGAGGGCATGCTTTCTAACGTAAGTTCCCGTGCACCCAGCATCACCTGTTGAAGCTTACCATCAATTAAATAACGGTCAATGTCGATATCGTGAAATCGGTAATAGGGCCGAATACCCTGTAGCTGAGCATAGGTCTGATTAAGCAAGCGCCAATCCAGGAGGCGAATATTTTCCACCGTGGCCTGGTGTTCCTGCAAAGTCTCTGTGCTCAGAGGAGCCGGTGCCGGTAAGTCTTGCTCCACGATCGTATCTAGGTCAAAGCCGATGCGAGTATAATCGATGTTGTGCTGAATATAGGGTGTTTCTCGCTCCAGTTGGTTAGGCTCAACGATGAATCGCTCCACAGTTAACGGATAAATAGCAGCGGCCGCAACGGCCACTACCAGTAGGGCCGCCGGCAACATGATAGTGAGGCGTCGCCGCTGTAGAGATAGGTTAGCCATCACACCCACGGCCAGCAACAGGGCCAGGCCAATGATCAGGCGGAGTATGGGTAAACGGGCAAAGATGTCAGTATAGCTGGCGCCAAAAATGATGGTCCCCGGTGAAAGAACCAACTTATCAATGGCCAGCTTGTTGCCGTAGGCCCAAACCCCTAATAGAGGGGCCACTAGCACAGAAATATGGGTGAGGGCCGCTCGTCCGGCCACGGTTGCGCGTGTTAGCAAGCCCGCCATTCCATAGGTAGCTAGGGCAAAGGTCAACAGTGTTAGCAGCAAGAAAAAAGTAGCGAAATAGGCCTCTGTGAGGAAGGGCAGTTGAAACACATAGTAGGAGACATCGTGACCAAAAAGGGGATCGGCCAGATCAAAACTGGTGGGATTTAAGAACATTTCCCATTGCATCCAACGGTCACTAAAGCTGCTGGCCTGGGAAAGAGCCACCACTGTGGCCAGAGCCACCTGTAGCCAAGTAATAAAGCGGCTCTGTAATAACGTATGTAACCATTCTAAGAAACGGTTGCCATGGATGTTTTCCGTTTCTCTCACGATAGTGCGAGCCAAGAAATTGCGGCGCACTAGCAGCAGGTTAATATAAACTAGCAAAAAGACTAGTAGGGCTGCCACGCCAGCGAGAGTCAAGCGAGAAGTCAGCCCCCTCCAAAATACGCTGCCATACCCCACATCGGTAAACCACAGCCAATCGGTATAAAAATCAGCCGTGGTAGCTAATAGGACGAGCAGGATGAGGGGAAGAAGTAACCAGAGCCAGCGACGCACATAGAACACCTCCAATGTTGAGAAGAAAAGCTGCCTTATTAATCCCTTACGTAAGTAGTTTAGCAGAAGTTTCAAGGCTTTGCCCGCTAATAGATAGTCAGCGTTGGGCAGTCGCCAGTTGGGAAGGCTAATAAGTAATAGTAAGCTACAGCCGCGGGGGCGGCAGGGATATGGGCCTGATAAAGCGAAATGTTACTGACAACGATTATCCTAAAGGCGAGTGTGAAGTTATATGGAAGTCAAATTAGCCATGGCTAAAGTACATAAGTATGCCGTGTCCGAAAGCGGCGACACCTTTGAGATTACCGAGCGGCCGAAGGGAGGACTGTCGCTTATTCTGGCCGATGGTCAGGGAAGCGGACGTTCGGCCAAACAAAACAGCAATCTGGTGGTTGCAAAAGCGGTGGCTATGATTGGCGAAGGGGCACGGGATGGGGCGGTAGCTCGCGCTGTCCACGATATGTTGTTTGCCGCCCGTGATGGTAAAATCTCGGCGGAACTATTGATTGTTTCAGCCGATACCGCCAGCAATACGCTGGTTATTTCCCGCAATACGGCTTGTCCGGTACTGGTTTATCGCAACGCTAAGGCGGTTAGTTTGCCTGGGGAGGCGGGCCCCATCGGTGTGCGAGCCAGCACCAAGCCGCTAATCGATGTTTTACCCCTAGAGCCGGTGACTACTATCCTCGGCTTTTCCGATGGTATTTGGCATGCCGGCCGCACATACGGCCAACAATGGACAACCGAGGAGTTAGCCCAATTGGTAGATAACCATATATATGACCCGGTCAAATTGGTGGAGATCGTATTGGCCGGCTCCATGACCCGTGATCAAGGGCGGCCGCGAGACGATATGACAGTTTTTGCCGTGACGGTGGTGGCTCGCAGCCAAGACAACAAGACCAGGAGGATGACCGCAAGTTTCCCCATTTGAATTAGGTAGGAAAGGTAGTTGATTCTATGCCCGAAGGAGCTAAGGATCTGCTGATAGGTGTAGTGGGTAACTGCGTTTCTGGTAAAACTACTCTAGTAGAGGGGCTAAAACGAGAAGGTTATCAGGCGGTCAATATACCACAAGAGCATAGTGTCACCCCTCGGTTTTGGCGTAAGTTCAATGTGGATTTTCTAGTAATGTTATCTTGCACCTTGGCCACTGCCCGAGCTAGACGCCAGATTCCCTGGGGCCAAGTGCGTTTAGATCGTCAGGCCGCAATACTGGCCGATGCTAAAGCTAACTGTGATCTATATTTACCAACCGATAACTTCACCATTCCAGAAGTATTAGAACAGGTAATTGAGGCGGTAGAAGCCTGGCGTGGGAGGGAGGAGAAACGTGGGAAAAAGGGTTATCACTCTTGAAGATATTAAACAGCATCCTAAGGTGGAAGCATTCATTCGGCAAGGTAATACTCATCTGGGGGCTCTAGGATTCACCGAGCATGGCTTCCGCCACGCCAACCTAGTAGCCACCATTGCTCGCCAGATAACCCAGCGGTTAGGCTATGGAGAAAGGCAGGGGGAACTGGCGGCCATTGCCGGCTATTTGCACGATATCGGTAATGTGATTAGCCGTCAGCAACACGGGCAAACGGGCGCCATGATCACCATGCAAATTCTGGAGAGTATGGGAATGGAATATGAGGAGATTGCAGCCATTTGTGCTGCCATAGGGAATCATGAAGAGGAGTATGGCGAGCCGGTAAACCAGGTAGCTGCTGCTCTCATTCTGGCAGATAAGTCGGATGTACACCGTTCACGGGTGCGCAATACAGATGTGGCCACCTATGACATTCATGATCGGGTTAACTATGCGGCCACCCATTCCTTCCTCCGAGTAGACGAAGAAGCGCGTACGATTACCTTGGAAATAACCATCGATTCTGAGGTAAGTTCTATCATGGATTATTTTGAGATCTTTCTAACCCGCATGATAATGTGTCGCCGAGCGGCCACCACGCTTGACGCCACCTTTTCCATAGTTATCAATGACTCCAAATTGCTCTAGAAAAGGAAAAGGGGCCTTCGCATCAGCGAAGGCCCTAATTTAACCACTACTTCTGAGAGCTACGGTCGAAAAGGCGACCACTTTCGGCAAATAGTAAGAGCGGTAGGCCGAAACCGAGAAGTGCAATGAGGAACTTCATCTATTGCTCACCTCACATTGTTTGCTTAATTCGATTATAGGTTAGTGTCAATTTGCGGGTCAATATTTTGTATACATAATACAAGAAGTACAATATTTCTTGCAGAAAACAATCATAGCAATTAACACAATTATCACTCCCAGAAAGTTACAGGCCTGTAACTTATGTGGCAATCTCTGTAAGAAAAGGCGGTTTGTAAGGTCAGTTTAGCACCATAGACTGGAAGGTATGCATAAAAATGGTGACCACTTGAGTCAAGGTTGGCGGTAAACCCAGCAGGGGCTATTACTTTTAAGAATTTGTTTCCGGTGACCCTTAGCTCTGTTTTGACCAAAAAAGCACCGGAATTGGGTGTAGCGCGTTACCGATCCAAAGGCAAAGCAGTCGGTGGACGCGGTTATTTGTTATAATGCTAATCAAGATAGCTCACCGGAAGGGGAGAGGGAAAAACCATGGCCAAATACTCGCCCATGATGCAGCAATATGTGGATATCAAATCCCAGCACCAAGATTGTATTCTCTTTTTTCGCTTGGGAGACTTCTATGAAATGTTTATGGACGATGCCGAGGAAGCATCTCGCATTCTGGGTATAGCCCTTACTGGGCGGGAAGCGGGTCCGGCTGGGCGGGTGCCTATGTGTGGGGTGCCTTACCATGCGGCCGATACATATATAGCTAAATTGATAGTACACGGAAAAAAGGTGGCCATCTGCGAACAGGTGGAAGACCCCAGTAAAGCTAAAGGTCTAGTGGAACGACGGGTAGTTCGCATCGTTACTCCCGGCAGCCTACTGGATACCTCCATGCTAGAAGGGGATCGGGCCAACTATTTGGCCACCCTCTGTCGTCAAGGCAATAGTTTCGGCCTAGCTCTTATCGAGCTTTCTACCGGGGAGGTACTAGCCGATGCCTATACGGGGAAAGATTTGCCTTCCCCATTGATCGATGATTTTCTGCGATTATCGCCGGCCGAGTTGGTGTTGGCCGAAGACCTGGCAGAAGATGAAACCATTGGGCGTTTGGCCCAACTGGCGGGAGTTATCGCTTGCACCCCCTTGGACAACGCCCATTTTACCTTGACCAAAGCGATGCGGCATTGTGGTGAACAATATCCGACGGCTACCAATCTGGATCTGCCGACGGCTGCCCTGCAGGCCTTAGGGGCCGCCCTTTATTATTTGCGACAGATGCAGCAAACCAATCTGCCCCATCTGCGATTGCCACGGAAAATTACAACTAATGATGTAATGTATCTGGATGCGGCTACCTGTCGCAACCTGGAATTGTTAAAAGGAAGCCGCAGCGAAAGCACTGCCGGTTCGCTGCTTTCCGTACTAGATTTCACCACCACCGCCCTGGGAGCGCGCCAGCTCAAACAATGGATTACCCAACCGCTGTATGCGCGAGGGTCGATCGAACGGCGCTTGGAAGCGGTGGCCGAACTTAGCCAGGATAACTTACGCCGCAGCAGTTTACGTGATCTCCTGAAGGAATGTTATGACTTAGAACGTTTAGCCAGCCGAGTAGCCACCGGGGTAGCCAATCCGCGAGATCTACAAGCTTTAGGGTTCACCTTACAGGTGTTGCCCCAGTTGCTAGCCTTGCTGGAAGAATTTCAAGCCCCGCTGTTGCAACAGATTGCCCAAGACCTGCTCCCCCTACCCGATTTGGCCCGCGAACTGGACAGAGCGTTGCTACAAGATTTGCCAGTAAGTATCCGGGAAGGAGGAATCTTTGCTCCCGGTTACCACGAGGAACTGGATCGGCTGCGGTACGCGGCAGAGCACGGTAAACAGTGGCTGGCCGAATTGGAAGCCCGTGAACGGGAACAAACGGGGATAAAGTCTCTAAAGGTGGGTTTTAACAAGGTTTTCGGTTACTATCTGGAGGTAACCAAGGCTAACCTGGAGCAGGTACCGCCCCATTATATACGTAAACAAACCCTGGTTAACGCGGAGAGATATATTACCGACGAATTGAAGGCCAAGGAAGATGCGATTCTAGGTAGCGAAGAGAAGCAGCGTTTGCTAGAGCACGAACTTTTCTTGCAGCTGCGGGAACGGGTAAGTGCCTTCGTTCCGGCTATCCAGGAGAATGCTCGTCTAATTGCCCAGCTGGATTGCCTACAGTCCTTGGCAGAAGCAGCCATCCGCAACCGCTACGTGCGGCCCCAGCTGACTACCGATGGTCGGATCCGAATCAAAGGCGGGCGCCATCCGGTGATAGAACAGGTGGTGGGCCGCAGTCAATTTGTACCTAACGATATTGACCTGCACGAGGGCGAAACATTGATTATCACCGGCCCCAATATGGGAGGTAAATCCACCTATATGCGGCAAGTGGCCCTAATCGTGCTCATGGCTCAAATGGGCAGCTTCGTTCCCGCCGATAGTGCCAAAATTGGGTTGGTTGATCGGATCTTTACCCGCGTGGGGGCCGCCGACGATCTCTTTTCCGGACAAAGCACCTTTATGGTGGAAATGGTGGAAAGCAAGGTGGCACTAACCGAGGCCACCGCCAATAGCTTGATCCTTTTTGATGAGCTGGGGCGAGGCACCAGCACCTTTGACGGCATGGCTTTAGCTTGGGCTATCATCGAGTATGTACAGCATCATCTGGGGGCAAAAACCCTGTTCTCCACCCACTATCACGAGTTGACCGCCTTGGCAGAGCGTCTACCGAGGGCGCGCAACGTCTGTTGCCAGGTGGTGGAGGAGAAGGGAGAGTTGGTTTTCCTGCGACGGGTTATTCCCGGGCGGGCCGACCGCAGCTACGGACTGAATGTGGCCAAGATGGCCGGTATACCTTCTCCGGTGGTGCAACGGGCCAGACAAATTTTACAGCGTATGGAACAACGGTCGCCGGCGGAGATAGGCGCCCTCCAACTTACCTTTGGTGACTTCCTATTGGAAGAAGCTGCTCTGCAGGCGGCGCCAACCATTGAAACAATACCCCTTGAGCATAAGCAAATAATTGCTGAGCTGGCGGCCATCGACCCCAATCAGTTGACGCCTCTGGAGGCTCTTAATCTAATTGCCGGCTGGCACCGTCTGTATATGGAAGGAGAGGAGTAGGATGGCCCAAATCCGAGTACTACCCGAGTCGATTGCCAATCAAATTGCTGCCGGGGAAGTGGTGGAAAGACCGGCGTCCATCGTTAAGGAATTGGTGGAGAATGCTATAGATGCAGGCGCCCAGCACATCGATATTGAGATTGAACAGGGCGGACTAGAATATATAGCCGTCAGCGATGACGGGCGGGGTATGAACGCCGAAGACGCCGAGTTGGCCTTCGAACGCCATGCCACTAGCAAGCTACGCACGGCGGAAGACCTGTTTTGTATCACGTCCTTAGGTTTCCGAGGCGAGGCACTACCTAGCATTGCTTCAGTGGCCTCCGTCCAATTAATTACTCGGGAACCCACCAGTGATGTGGGCCACAAAGTAACTTTACGGGGAGGGCAACAATTGAACAGCACTCCCTGGGGGGCGCCGCCGGGAACCCGGATTGAGGTACGTGATCTTTTCTATAATACGCCGGCCCGCCACAAATTTCTTAAATCACCGGTGGCCGAGGCGGGCCGCGTGCGCGACTTAGTGGCAAAATTGGCTTTGGCTAATCCACACATAGCCTTTCGCCTCAGCCAGGACGGCCGCATAGTGTTAGAAACGCCCGGCAATGCTAAGTTGGACGATGCGGTATTAGCCATCTATGGGCGGGATGTAGTGGAACAGATGATAGCGGTGGAACGGCAAACGCCGGAAGTAGGCATCAGCGGCCTTATTAGCCGCCCTGAGCTGACGAGAAACAACCGGCGCGATCAAGTATTTATAATTAACGGCCGCTTAGTACAATGCCGTGCCCTTTCGGTTGTTTTGCAGGAAGCCTATCGCTCCCTTTTGCCCAGTGGTCGCCATGCCCTAGCCTTCTTAAACTTAACTCTGCCACCCAATCGGGTAGATGTGAATGTCCATCCGGCCAAGATCGAGGTGCGGCTGAGCGAGGAGCGGCAAATTGCGGCCATCGTTTTACGCACTTTGCGCGATACTCTACAACAGGAGGCTACCATGGCCGCAGCGGCAGCAACCCGCTGGCCCAGCAGCGCCTCTACCACTCCGGAAAAAGGCAGCACCGCCCCGCCTATGTGGCTTGAGTCGCCAAGGGAGACAGGGAACCTGACTCCAGCTACGCCCAGTGGACAGAGACCGATGGTACCTATCAGTTTCTACCGCCATAAGGAGCCTACTCCGCCCGCCATAGCGGAACCGGCAAAACCTCTGGTTATCGAGCCGGAACCCAAGCCGTCTACTCCCCCTTATCGGCTTTTAGGCCAGGCCTTAGCCAGCTATATAGTGATTGAACGGGAAGAAGGACTATGGATTGTTGATCAACACGCAGCCCATGAGCGGATTATTTACGAACAGCTGGTTAACAGACCCGAGAAACGTATGGTTAACCAACTGCTGGTACCCTATACCCTCACCGTTGGTGGGCGAGAAGCGGCCGTGTTAGAAAATGCCCAGGAAGAGCTGGCCGCCCTCGGATTTGAGGTGGCACATTTCGGCGGTAACACCTGGGCATTGCGTAGTTTGCCGTCGGTGTATCGAGGTCGTTTTAAACCGGAAGAATTCCTCGACCTGCTAGCCGACTGGACCGACGGTTGGGAAGGGTTGAAGGCTGATGAGAAGCGGGAACGGGTTTTGATTCGCTTAGCCTGTGCTGGAGCCATAAAGGCGGGGCAACGATTGCATAATGCGGAAATGATCGAGCTACTGGACCAACTGTGGCAATGCAAATTGCCTTTTACTTGCCCCCACGGTCGACCTATAGCCCTGCAGTTTAGCAGCGAACAGTTATTCCGTCTTTTTCACCCTTAACTAGGAGGCTTGTTCATGCAGAAGCTACTAGTAATTGTCGGTCCTACCGCCGTAGGTAAGACCGCTATCGCAATTCAACTGGCTCAACGTTTGAACGGTGAAATTATCTCGGCCGATTCTATGCAAGTTTACCGCGGCATGGATATCGGCACGGCTAAACCCACTTTGGAAGAACAGGCGGGCGTCCCCCACCATATGATCGACATTGTGGACCCGGGGGAGGCCTTCACCGTGGCCGACTTTCAAAAGATGGCAAGAGAAAAGATTGATGAGGTTAGCGCCCGCGGCCGCCTGCCCATCTTGGCCGGTGGTACCGGTCTTTACGTACGGGCGGTAATAGACCCGTATAATTTTATCCCGGCTGACACCGATTGGAATTTGCGAGCCCGGCTGCGCCAGCAGGCCCGGGAGGCGGGCTTAGAAAGCCTTTATAAATGGCTGAGTGGGGTAGACCCTATTGCTGCCCAGCGCATCCACCCGAATGACGAGCGGCGCATTATTCGCGCCTTGGAGGTCTACCAAACTACCGGCCACCCCTTGTCATTCTGGGAGCAACACACAGATCAAAGCCCCCGCTACGATTTGCTAATGGTCGGGCTGCATCGTCCACGGGCCGAGCTTTATGAACGTATCAATCGACGGGTTGACCTCATGTTGGAGCAGGGATTGCTGGAGGAAGCCAGGAAGTTGCTGGAACAAGGACTGGATGAAACGTTCATTGCCCGTCAAGCCATCGGGTATAAGGAATTCTTTGCTTACCTGAGGGGCGAGGAATCGTTAGAGGAGGCCACGGAGAAGCTAAAACAGGGAACCCGCCGTTATGCCAAACGCCAACTTACTTGGTTTAGGGCCGACCGCCGCATCCAGTGGGTGGAAGTAGGCGAAAATCGTACAATAGACGAAGTTGTTAATGAAATCCTAGAAATAGTTGCAAAACGTTGGAAAATGGTATAAAATAACGGCGAACTGTAGAGAGATAAGGGGGCCTCGCTGTTGACCAAGCCTAGCATTAATTTACAGGATTCATACCTCAACCAAATGCGCAAGGAGAATGTGCCGATTACTGTTTTTCTGGTAAACGGGTATCAGCTAAAAGGCGTGTTGCGTGGCTTTGATAATTTTACTCTGCTCCTCGAGGCTGATGGAAAACACCAACTGGTATATAAACACGCTATCTCAACCATAGCGCCCTTCCGCCCCGTACAGGTGAATGCCTTGCAGGAACTTGCTGAATAGGGAAGACTCTAAGCTGCCTCTGTTAAAGGGGCAGCTTTTCTTTTGTCAAGGGCGAGTGGTTTGCACAGAGCCCCCTGGCCGGACCTTATGCACTTTGGGCGCAATTTAAGCATAAACTCTAACAGAGCCTGAATGCAGGGGGGGAACCGAATGCCGGAGCATAACCGACCTACCAGCTACGACGAGGTAGCCGAGTTACTGGAGCAGGGTAAAATCAACGTTGCCGAGGCTTTTCGTTTGCTGCGGGAAGTGGAGATGGGCAACGGGTCGGGCTTGCGCCCCGTTGTACCAAAAAATCCATTGCCGATGCCTGTTCAGCCAGATAAAAGAGCCACCCTTGCTGAAATAATGGCCGAATTGGATTCGCTTATCGGTCTAAATAAAGTAAAGAAGCTGGTAAAAGAACTTCAGGCTTTCATCCACATCCAAAAATGCCGCGAAGAGCAGCACTTAGCCACCGAACCTTTAGTGTTACATATGATCTTCTTAGGCAACCCGGGCACTGGCAAGACGACGGTGGCCCGCCTACTGGGGCGAATTTTTAAAGAGATGGGAGTGCTTCCGAAAGGGCACTTAATAGAAATCGAGAGGGCCGATCTGGTAGGGGAGTACATAGGGCATACGGCACAAAAAACGCGGGAACAAATTCGCCGTGCCCTAGGAGGGATATTGTTCATCGATGAGGCCTATTCGCTGGCCCGCGGTGGTGAGAAAGATTTTGGTAAAGAAGCCATTGATGCCATGGTAAAAGCCATGGAGGACTATAAAGAGCAACTGGTGATCATTCTGGCCGGCTATAGGGACGAAATGCATCAGTTTATCGATACCAATCCCGGGTTGCGTTCCCGCTTCCCCATTATTATCGAGTTCGATGATTACACAATCGATGAGCTAATAGCCATCGCCGAGCTGATGCTGCACAAGCGCCAGTATAAAATGACGACTGATGCTAAAGCCAAACTCACTCGCATCCTGCTCAAACACTACCAGTTTGAGCCTAAGAACTTTGGCAACGCCCGCTTAGTACGCAATCTAATAGAGCGAGGAATTCGCAAGCAGGCAGTACGACTAGTAAAAGAAAAATATCCTACAAGGGAGCAGTTAATGCTTATTCTACCAGAAGATATTCAAGACGAGTCCGATTAGCAACTCCCAGCCCGCTGAGCGCCTACAGGCGCTCTATTTTGCTGCCCACACTTATTATCCGTTGGGGGCTTGGTACTGCCAATAGCCGATGAGCAGCTGCGGCTAACCCCAGCAGAATAAAGGCGGCACCCGCCAACAAAGTGGCCACGGTAAAGCGAGCACTGAGGGCACCGAAGGCCAGGTAATAGAATACATTAGTCAGATCCAGGGTACCGCGATAAAAACCGGTGGCCGCACCCATCTGCCCTTCCGGGGCCGCATCTTGGGCTAGGGCCAGCCATGTCAGGTTGGTTAAGGTGAAAAGTCCGCCAATGATGGGGAAGAGGGTGTAAGCAGCTGCTAGGGTCCTTCGCCAAAATAGGAGCAATAGAAAGACAGCATTAGTGCCGTAAACCAAAAGAATTATACCTCGGCTACCCACTGACAGACCAAACCAGCTGCCACAATCAGGCCGGCAATCAGGCCCACATCCCGATAGCCGCCGCCAATTGCATATACATAAAGAGACATGCCCATTAAATTGATGGTTTCAGCAATCATACCGATACCTGCCAGCAGACTCACCCGCTTAACACTACTGCTTACATTTAGCAAGGAGACCAGACTAAATTTGCCTAGGGGTTTGTATGGGCTCCGCCTTAAAGAAGGTTTGGGAAAAGATGGTAATCAAGACGAAGGCTACGCATCCCAAATAGAACACTAGGTGGGGTGAATAGGCGTCGGCCAAGAAACCTCCTACCCAGTTGGCAGCCACTCCGCTATGGCGATATATATATTGAAAATAGTCATGTTCTGCAGTCGCTCATCCGGGCCACTGGCATCAGCAACCATGCATAGAATTACTACCCAGTAGAGGCCGGCAGCTAATCCCTGAACAACGCGAAGAATGGCAATCTGCACCGGGTTCTGAGCTACTGCGTAAGCCAAGTTGGCCGCCCCAAACCCAGCCAGAGAAAGGGAAAGAAGGGAACTTCAGCCTAAACGGTCGGTAATTTGGCCGCAACAAAGGCTAGTTAATCCCCGGACAAGCGAAAACCAAGCAAAAGATATGCCCACCAACAGTTCGCTACCCCCAAGGGTGCGCAAGTAGACGGAAAGTATTCCGCCGGCACTGGTCATAGCCAAATTCTGTAGAAAAGCAACTGCATAGACTCCGCGCAAAATCCGTTTGTTTGTCATGATGACCTCCGAGTAAGTGTTATGATTGAACTTTTCTCCTTTAGAGATTGCAATCCTGCGGTGGGTGGGCCGCACAAGGCCAAGGGTATCAAATCCTTAATATAGAGATATTTATGGGAAAAAATGAGCTTGGAATAGTAGGTTGGGGCTAAAGATTCTATAACTAAAGGGTTTTAATGGCCTGAAAACGGTGCGTATAATGTATACTGGCCCATACCTGATTAGGGAGGAATCTTTCTACATATGTAGAAGAAAAAGCATAGAAGGACAACTGCGTATGCACGAGCAATACGGGGTTGGCCGGCTTACCCATAAATTTACAAAATTAATAGAGGAGGTCTTGTTCAATGCAGTTTCAAGGCTTAATTTTTGGTGTCCCTAAGGAAATCATGCCCGGGGAGCGACGGGTAGCCGCTATTCCGGAAACAGTTAAGGCACTGGTTTCCAAAGGGGCACAAGTTTTGGTGGAAAAAGATGCGGGGGTCGGTTCTTTCTTCAGCAATGAGGAGTACCAAAACGCGGGGGCTACTGTCGTAGACAACGTGGAAGAACTCTTTGAAAAAGCTGATGTCATCTTGAAGGTAAAGGAGCCTCAGTTTAATACACAGATCAATAAACACGAGGTTGATATGATGCATGCCGGCCAAGTACTAGTTACTTTCCTGCATCCGGCAGCACCGGCTAATCATGAAATGATCAAGAATCTGACGGCAAAGGGCGTCACCGCATTAACCTTGGATGGCATTCCTCGAATCTCGCGGGCCCAGGCCATGGACGCCTTAACCTCTATGAGTACGGTAGCCGGTTACAAGGCAGTGCTGATGGCCGCTAATCGGGTGCCTAAATTTGTGCCCATGATCGGTACCGCTGTCGGTATGATTTCGCCCGCCACTGTAACCGTGCTAGGTGCGGGGGTTGCCGGCTTACAGGCTATCGCTACCGCTAAACGTCTAGGTGCGGTTGTCTATGCAGTCGACATTCGTCCAGAAGCGGCTGAACATGCCAAGAGTTTAGGAGCAAAAATCATTGAAACCGGTGTTCCAGCTGAGATCGCCATCGGTGAAGGCGGTTACGCCAAATCTCTGCCGGAAGAATGGCTGGTCAAAGAACGGACTGCTCTTTTTGACACCATCGTTAAGTCGGACATCGTAGTATCCACCGCCCTAGTTCCTGGCCGCATGGCCCCTATCCTCATTACGGAAGAAATGGTAAAGGAAATGAAGCCGGGCTCGGCTATCGTTGACGTGGCTATCGACCAGGGTGGTAACTGTGCCCTTACCGTTGGTGGCGAAGTCATTGAGAAGTATGGTGTCAGCGTTGATGGCACTAAGAATATTCCAGGTATGGTACCGGCCAGCGCAACTACCATGTTTGCCAAGAATATCGTCAACTTCCTTAACAATTTCATCAAGGATGGCCAGGTTATCATCGATATGAACGACGAAATCACCGCCTCTACTTTGGTTTGCAAAGATGGTGAGCTAGTACACGCTGGTACTCGTGAGGCCATGGGGCTTAACTAAACGATTATATATTAAGGTAAGGAGTGGCGCTAATAATGAACGCATTTTGGCTAATGGTGGTCTTCCTAGTGTCCACCTGGCTGGGGTATAAAGTCATCAGTGAAGTGCCGCCTTTGCTCCATACCCCCTTGATGTCAGGGAGTAACGCAATTTCTGGCGTCACTATCTTGGGTTCCTTAGTTTTAACTGCTTTAGCAGTTGTTTCCGGTAGTCGCGCCCTAGGTTTTGTGGCCATCATATTAGCCTGTGTTAACTTAGTGGGCGGCTTTGTCGTTACGGATCGTATGCTAAGGATGTTTAAAGCAAAATAGAGAGGTGTCGAGATGGATCTATTTTATGTCACTGTTTCAATCATACTTTCAGCGTTGGTCCTCCTTGGCATCAAGTTGATGAGTTCGCCCAAAACAGCCGTTTTAGGCAATCGTATTAGTGCCTTAAGCATGTTTTCTGCCATCCTGCTGGTGCTATGGACCAATAATATCGTGGATGTCCCTTTACTTTGGATTGGTATGGCTATCGGTGGCGCTATCGGCTATGTCATGGCTGTAAGAGCCACTATGTTGCAAATGCCGCAGATGGTGGCCCTGCTCAACGGGTTGGGCGGTGGAGCATCAGCCCTGGTCGCTTTTGCTGAAATTATAGACAGATACGGCAGTATGGATATGGTGGGGCGAGTTAGCAGTCAGTTGGGGCTTATTGTAGGTGGTATTACCCTCAGCGGTAGCCTCATCGCTGCTGCTAAACTCGACCGCCGTATGACCCAGCGTCCCGTTATTTTTAGAGGCCATAGCCTGATGGCTAACGGCAGCATTGTGGCCATGATCGCGTTTGCAGTGGCTACGCTACAGCCTAACGCGCCGGTTCTGTCGCTTTCGCTCTTAGTCCTAATCTTATCCTTCATCTATGGTTATTTGTTCTCGGTTCGCGTAGGTGGAGCTGACATGCCTATCACCATTTCGCTGCTCAACTCCTTCTCCGGCCTGGCCGGTGCCATCGTCGGCTTCACGGTCAATGAGCCCCTATTGGTGGCTGTTGGAGCTATTGTGGGAGCTTCCGGCCTCATTCTCACCGACATCATGTGTAAAGCTATGAACCGTTCCCTCGGCAGTGTGCTCAGTGGTGCTACTAGTACCACTGGTGCTGCTAAACCGAAGTCAGCAGGTACTGCCTCCGAGGCGGCTGCTCCTGTAAAGGCGGAGCAAAAGCGTAGTGTCGGTGAGGTACTACGGTCTGCCAAACGGGTCATTATTGTTCCCGGTTACGGTATGGCTATAGCCCAGGCTCAAAGGCACGTAAAGAACTTAATGGATGCCTTAGTTGAGGCTGGCATTGACGTGCGCTTCGCCATCCACCCGGTGGCCGGCCGCATGCCGGGACATATGAACGTACTCTTGGCCGAAGTAGACGTGCCCTACGACCTCATGGTGGAAATGGATGAAATTAATCCGGACTTTCCCGAAACCGACGTGGCCATTGTAGTGGGTCGTGTGTAATCTGGACACCAAGCCGGGCTATTCGGGAGTGGATAATCCCCTCTACGAGATGTCTCACGTGGAGCTTCTCTTGGGCGATGCTAAAGAGTCCCTTGAGCGGTTGCTGAGAGAGTTC
>JAMNZE010000067.1:0-7990 GCA_023622465.1 Bacillota bacterium
CTCGGCTTCACTGGCGGCCTTTATTTTATTGAGCGAACCGAAGGCTTTCAGGAGCGCCTTGCGGCGGGCCGGTCCGATGCCGGGACAGCCTTCTAGCCAAGAGGCCACCTGTTTCTTCGCCCGCAGCCGTCGATGATACTGCAGGGCCACCCGATGGGCCTCATCGCGAATTCGCTGTACCAGATACAGGCTCTGGGATTGGCGGGGTAAAATTAAAGGTTCACTATGGTCGGGCCGGAAAATATGTTCTTCCTTTTCTGCCAGGCCGACAACCGGTATGCTGGCAAAACCCAGCTCGCGCAAGACCTGCAGAGCAGCCGAAAGCTGTCCTTTGCCCCCGTCAATTATGATTAAATCAGGTATATCGGAAAAACGTTCGTCATCCTGTTGCAGACGGCGAAAACGACGCCGTAGCACTTGCTGCATCATGGCGTAGTCATTGGGACCCTCAATATCTCGAATTCGGAAACGGCGATACTCGGAGCGCTGCGGCTCGCCGTTGATCATAACCACCATGGAGCCAACGGCCTCTTTACCGGAGATGTTGGAAATATCATAGCACTCGATGCGTCGTGGCGGCTCCGCCAGCTCCAAGAAACGGGCCAACTCCTGCAACGCCTCTTGTTGTAGTTTTCCTTCACTGAGACTGCGAGCTAAACGCTCCTCCAAAGCCAGGGCCGCGTTCTTTTCCGCCATCTCCACCAGTAGCTTCTTATCGCCCCGCTTAGGAACGATCAGCTGGGCCTTGCTGCCCCGCCGCTGAGTTAACCATTCGCTAATTAACTCCCCATCGTTGTCCGGCAGCTCGGCGGATAAGATCACTTCTCGGGGGATGAAGG
The DNA here is from genome assembly GCA_023622465.1 of Bacillota bacterium. GTDB lineage: Bacteria > Bacillota > UBA994 > UBA5500 > UBA5500 > UBA5500. The sequence continues at coordinate 840 of JAMNZE010000067.1, forward strand.
GATTGTTGGCATAATGTTGCTTCAGAAAACCGGCCAATATTTCCCCCTGGGACAAGTCTTCCGTTCCGGTCAAAAAGTAGTGTTCACGACCTATGACACGGCCTTCCCGCACAAGCAGCATGCCAATGCAAGTCTCTTCCACGCCCCGGGCCACAGCAAAGACATCCCGGTCGGCCAGGTCGGGGGAAATCATCTTCTGTCTTTCCGATATGCGCTCAATGGCCTTCAGCTGGTCCCGCAGCTCGTCCATCCGCTCCGTCAGTTGTTTAATTAAATTATCATAACGGCCGGAAAGGAGCATATCAACATTCTGCACCACTTCCATGTACTCCTCCCGACTCACCTTACCGGTGCAAGGGCCTAAGCAACGCTTGATATGGTAATTGAGGCAGGGTCGCCCCACCGGCTGTCCATCCAGCTGCTGCTTACAGGTGCGCAAGGGGAAAATGCGGCGTATCAATTTCAAAGTTTCCCGCATGGCTAAGCTGCTGGGGTAGGGACCAAAATATTTAGCTCCATCCTTCTGCATCCGCCGAGCAATCAAAAGGCGCGGATAGGTTTCAGCCATGGTCAGTTTCAAATAGGGGTAATGCTTGTCATCCTTGATCCGGATGTTAAACCAGGGCTGGTGTTCTTTGATCAAATTGCTCTCCAAGATGAGGGCATCTACTTCATTGTTGGTGACGATAATCTCTAAATCATGGATTTTCTGCACCAACGCCCGCACCTTGCTGGAATGATCCGCACTGGCCTGAAAGTAGGACCGCACCCGCTGCCGCAAGGAAAGGGCTTTACCGATATACAAAATGTGGCCGTTGCGATCTTTATAGATATAGACTCCGGGCTTTTCCGGCAATAAAGCCAATTTATTTTCCAGCACCGACACCTGCCTCACCTCCTTAACAACATTATAACAGAGCCGGTCCCATCTGATGCAGGTAGCAAAAACCCCGCTTACGCGGGGTAATTAATATTTAACGGGCTATAGGAATCGGGGTTGGCGGCCACTTCTTCGGGAGTGCCGGTGGCTACTACCTGGCCGCCCCGGTCGCCTCCCTCAGGACCCAGGTCGATAATATAGTCGGCCGATTTAATAACATCTAGATTGTGTTCTATCACCAGGACCGTGTCGCCCGCATCCACCAGGCGCTGCAGCACTTCTAACAAACGTTCAATATCGGCCATGTGCAGACCGGTGGTAGGCTCGTCCAAAATATAAAAGGTACGGCCATTACTGCGGCGGCTTAGCTCGGTGGCCAACTTAACCCGCTGGGCTTCTCCGCCGGAGAGGGTGGTGGCCGACTGCCCTAACCGCATATACCCCAGGCCTACATCGACCAGGGTTTGCAGTTTACGGGCAATACGGGGCACACTCTGGAAGAATTCTAGAGCCTCTTCTATGGTCATCTCCAGCACGTCGGCGATGGTTTTATCCTTATAGCGCACATCTAGAGTTTCCCGGTTATAGCGCTTACCATGGCACACTTCACAGGGCACATAGACATCGGGCAAGAAATGCATTTCAATCTTTACAATACCGTCACCCTTACAAGCCTCGCAACGGCCCCCCTTGACGTTAAAGCTAAAGCGCCCCGGGGCATAGCCGCGCATCTTGGCCATCGGTGTTTCGGCAAACAACTGACGAATAGGATCGAAAGCGCCGGTATAGGTGGCCGGGTTGGAACGGGGAGTGCGCCCAATGGGGGCCTGGTCGATGTTGATCACCTTCTCCAGATGCTCTAGACCCAAGATGTCATCATGGGCCCCCGGTTTACGCCTAGCCCGATTGAGCTCCATGGCTAAACGCTTATGGATAATTTCATTGACCAACGTACTTTTCCCCGATCCGGAAACGCCGGTTACACAGGTGAATACGCCCAAGGGAACCTTTACGTCGATATTCTTCAGGTTATTCTCCCGGGCCCCAATGACCTCCAAGTATTTGCCGTTGGGCTGCCGCCGGGTAGAGGGTACCTCAATCTTTCTCTTACCGGAAAAATACTGCCCGGTAACCGATTCGGGTACCTGGCTAATCTCCTCCAGGGTACCAGTCGCTACTACGCGCCCGCCGTGCTGGCCGGCGCCGGGCCCCATATCGATGATATGATCGGCGGCTTCCATGGTTTCCTGGTCGTGTTCGACCACAATTACCGTATTGCCTAAGTCTCGGAGGCTCTTCAAGGTATCGATGAGGCGAGAATTATCCCGCTGATGTAAGCCAATACTGGGCTCGTCCAAAATGTATAGCACTCCCGTCAGGCTGGAGCCGATCTGGGTGGCCAAACGGATACGCTGGGCTTCGCCACCGGACAGAGAGCCGGCCTGGCGGTCCAAGGTCAGGTAGTCCAATCCTACGTTCACCAAGAAGCCCAGGCGTTCCTTTATTTCCTTCAGTATCTGGCGGGCAATCATCTGCTGGCGCTGGCTTAACTCCAAGTTGGAGAAGAACTCGAGGGCCTGAGCTATAGAAAGGGCGCTCACTTGGGCAATGTTTAAGCCCCCCACCTTGACCGATAAACTTTCCGGCTTCAGGCGTTGCCCGTTACAAACGGCACAGAGATTTTCGGTCATAAATTGCTCCAGGTTTTCGCGCAGCCAGGAGGAAGAGGTCTCCCGGTACATGCGATTGAGCATGGGGATCACGCCCCGGAATATCAGTCGGAACTCCCGCATCCGGCCCCTGCTATCGCTGTACACTACGTTAAGCCGATGGGGCCCTCCATGCAGAATGATATCCATCTGCTCTTCGGCTGGGTAATAATTACTGCTGGATTCGGCCCAGGGAGCAATAGCCCCCTCCGCTAGGGAAAGTTCCGGTTTAGGGATTATCAGGTCCCGATCGAATTCTTGATGAGCCCCTAAACCATCACAGTGGGGGCAAGCCCCATAGGGGTTATTAAAGGAAAACATGCGGGGGCTGATCTCCGAGTAACTAAAGCCACAGTTGGTGCAGGCAAAGTTGAGATTATAGAATGCGGACGCGCACATAGCCTTCCTGCTGTAAGTTTTCCAGCAACTTCACATGCTCACCCTTCTGCCCACGGACCACGGGAGCCAATACCAGGAACCGGGTGCCTTCCGGCATGGCCAGCACCTGATCCACAATCTGTTCAATTGTTTGCATACTGATGGCCGTATCGCAGTTGGGACAATAGGGTTCGCCCGCTCGGGCATAAAGCAGCCGCAGATAGTCGTAGATCTCGGTTACCGTACCCACCGTGGAACGGGGGTTGCGGCTGGTGGTCTTTTGGTCAATGGAAATAGCCGGTGAAAGACCTTCTATATAGTCCACATCCGGCTTGTCCATCTGGCCTAGAAACTGGCGCGCATAGGCGGAAAGGGACTCCACGTAACGCCGCTGCCCTTCCGCATAAATTGTATCGAAGGCTAATGAGGATTTACCCGAGCCGGAAAGCCCGGTTACCACCACCAATTTATTGCGGGGTATATCCACATCCACATTCTGCAAATTATGAGTACGTGCTCCACGCACTACAATTTTATCTTGGGCCACAATCTTCCCTCCTGCCCATCGTACATACATTCGCATTTTACCACTAGCAGGCCGCTGGGGCAAGGGGCCATTGACTTAAATGTCTGCGAAGAAAAGGCGGGCCGACCAACGGGCGGCCCCTACAAATACTTCCCGGTTGAAGTTGTTATCACAAGCAGGCGACGCCTGTTAATTGTTGACATACCCATATAGGACGCCCACCGAGTATACCCTACGCATACGAAGCTGTCGCACTAAGCCCCCCACAGTGCCGTTGGTCACTGGTTGCAAGAGCCGAGGGGTCTGTGTAAGCACAGTTGGCGCTAGCCAGTGCTCTAGCAGAGCCCCTCGGCTCGGACTGTTAACGGGACCAACCCCGGCGTACATGCATTATCTGTCATAACCTCTCAGTTCAATGATCAGATCCCGTAGGTTAGCCGCATGCTCGAACTCCAACCGGCGGGCGGCCTCCTTCATTTCCTTCTCCAGCTTGGCAATTAGATCCTTACGTTCGCGGGCGCTGAGCTTCTTCACCGACTCACTGGATAAGCTGTAGCTGGTCTGTTCCTCAGCCACCTTTGTAGCTTCAATCACGTCTCGCACCGCCTTCTGCACACTGCGCGGCGTAATATTATGCTTCTTGTTGTATTCCATCTGTATGGCCCGACGGCGGTTAGTCTCTTGAATGGCAACCTCCATAGAGTGCGTAATCTGATCCGCGTACATGATGACTTGTCCATTCACATTGCGGGCTGCTCGGCCGATGGTTTGTATCAACGAGGTGGTTGAGCGCAAGAAGCCCTCCTTATCCGCATCCAGGATAGCCACCAAAGATACCTCGGGTAAGTCTAACCCTTCCCGCAGCAAGTTAATACCCACTAATACATCGAATTCGCCTAGGCGTAAGCCACGGATGATTTCCATCCGCTCAATCGTATCGATATCGGAATGCAGGTAACGCACCCGCAAGCCCATTTCACGGAAATAATCGGTCAAGTCTTCCGCCATGCGTTTAGTCAAGGTGGTCACCAGCACCCGTTCGTTCCGTTCAATACGTTTTCTAATCTCACCGTAGAGATCGTCAATCTGCCCTTCAATGGGGCGGACAATGACCTCCGGATCCAACAATCCGGTGGGACGAATAATCTGCTCCACCACCTGGCTACTCTGCTCCAGTTCATAGGGAGCGGGAGTGGCAGAAACATAAATCACCTGGTTTAAGAGCTGGGAAAACTCGTCGAAGTTTAAAGGGCGATTATCCAGGGCGGAGGGCAACCGGAACCCATGCTCCACCAGGGTCTCCTTACGGGAACGGTCGCCCGCATACATGCCTCGTACCTGGGGAATGGTCACGTGGGACTCGTCCACCACCAACAGAAAATCGTCGGGGAAATAGTCCAACAAGGTGAAGGGCCTCTCCCCGGGAGCGCGCCCATCCAGATGGCGCGAATAGTTTTCGATGCCGGAACAGAAACCCAGCTCTTGCATCATTTCTAAGTCATAACGGGTGCGCTGTTCCAGACGCTGGGCTTCCAACAGCTTACCTTGCGCTCGCAGTTCGGCTAAGCGCTCTTCCAGCTCCTGCGAAATGCTCTGCACGGCCCGCGCCATTTCTTCGGGGGCCGTGACGAAGTGGGAGGCCGGGAAGATGGCCACATGATAGCGTTCTCCCAACACCTCCCCCGTCAGGGTGTCGATCTCCACAATGCGATCAATTTCATCGCCAAAAAACTCTACCCGCACGGCCCTCTCGGAAGAGGAGGCGGGGAAAATCTCCACACTGTCACCCCGCACCCGGAAGGTACTGCGGGTAAAATTGACGTCGTTGCGCGAGTATTGAATACCCACCAATTCTCTTAATACCGCATCTCGATCTTTCTGCATGCCCGGTCGGAGGGAAACACCCAGCCGTTTATACTCGTGGGGATTACCCAGACCGTAAATACAAGAAACACTGGCCACAATGATCACATCTCTTCGTTCAAAGAGAGCCGAGGTGGCCGAGTGGCGCAATTTGTCGATTTCCTCGTTTATCTGAGCATCCTTTTCAATATAGGTGTCGGACGAGGGGATATAAGCTTCCGGCTGATAATAGTCATAGTAACTTACAAAGTACTCTACCGCGTTGTTGGGGAAAAACTCGCGGAACTCGCTGCATAGTTGGGCAGCCAAGGTTTTATTATGGGCCAGCACCAAAGTGGGTTTATTGACTTGGGCAATCACGTTGGCAATGGTAAAGGTCTTGCCAGAGCCGGTTACCCCCAACAGGGTTTGGGCCCGCATGCCCGACTTTACTCCCTCTACTAATTTGGCAATAGCCTCCGGCTGATCGCCGGTGGGCTGAAAATCGGATTTCAATTGAAATGTGGACAAAGCCACCTCACCTCCTTCTACTAGCCCCGCTGCCACCAGCGCAGCAGCGGCTGTAAAGGACTCTTAAAGCTATAGGGGCCGCGGCGCACCGATAGCACCACTTGTGGCTGAGATTGTACCAGAGCGTACAACTGTTGGTGCGAATGCAGCAGCTCCCCATTGGCGGTAAGAATAATATCAAAGGGCTGCAGCCCAGCCTGCTCCGCCAGGCCGCCGGGCAGAACTTCCATAATTTTAAGGCCCGGCCCCGTATGGGCATAGAGAGGTGTCCCCACCTGCTGGCGCTGGTTAGCTATCACGATCAGCAGTTCATGGCCGAAAGGGGCAAACACGGCGGCCAGTGGCAGCAAAGCCGGAACCCGACTGCCTAGCCAGGCGAGATACAAGAGAATGCCGCTATAGGCCAGCAAGCGCACCGCCGAGTGGCGAGCCTTTTCTTTCGGTGGCATGGTGATAGCCAAGTCTCCGTAACCCAACCCGGCCAACAGGGGCAGCATGTAAAGGGTCAGATCAGCTAAATTCTCTGCCCCTGGGGGGCGAAACAGGGGCCACCAATGGGGCATGGCGATACCGTCGCCGGTGACTACGCCGGACAACTCGGGCACAAAAACCAGGGCCAAGAGGGGTAAGGGCCAAAACATCTGCATGCTATAACCACCCACTAGACGCCCCGATGGTTGCCGCACGGTAACCGGAAAGGCATTAAGGTGCCCACTTAGCAGCATGAGGACACTTTCCACACAATGTAACACGGCCACCAGGGCCATAAGGGAAGCCACATCCAGCTGGGGCCAGCCGAAAATTAAACTCACCAGCGATAGTAAACCGCCCGAATAGGCGAAACAAATAAAGCGCATGTTGATCAGCGCCAAAGCTAGGGAGACTAACAAAACGTAGCGGGTCGATTGGATGGAGATGGTGATACCCACACCCATAAGCAGCAGACTGCCAATCAGCCCGCCGACCAGACCAAAGACTAGGGCGAGCAGTACCCGACCCAATAGGGGCTGGCGAGCCCGTCCTAAGAAATTCCGCTCCATCTTTTCCGACCTACGATACTGCAGGCCAATCAAGGCCAGGACTACCCAAAAAATAGGATTGCGGAGAAAATAACCGATGGTTTCCAAATAAGCTCGCACAATCTCCCAAATTGGGGGCATCTGCCCACCTCCTAAGTAAACCCTGATATTAAAATTATATACCAACTACATAGACGGAAGATAGAGAGGCCCGCAAGCAATACGCTACCCTGGCGTCCTACTCATCGACAGTGTCAGACCAAAAA
>JAMNZE010000043.1:0-3121 GCA_023622465.1 Bacillota bacterium
TGCTCTACCACCGGCTTTTGGCCATAGGTTAGCGTTATGTTATCTACAACTAGCATGTTCCCGCCTCCTAATAAGGGCGCCTGCTGTTACGGCGCAGTAGGTAGAGGAAAAAGGGACCACCGCAAATGGAGGTAATAATACCTACCGGCAATTCGGCGTTGGCCACTAGAATACGGGTCAAAAGGTCGGCACCAACCAAGAAGATACCGCCCATTAAAGCCGATGCGGGCAGCAGCAACCGATGGTCGGGGCCAAACAATAGTCGCGTTATGTGGGGTACCAACAAACCTACAAAGCCAATAATACCGCTAACAGCCACCGCTCCTGCCGTCAGTAAAGTAGAAGCTAATAGCAATAGCCGCTTGCTAGTCTCCACATTTACCCCCAAAGTGGATGCCGCATCCTCGCCCAAACTGAGGGCATTTAAATCGCGGGCTAGGAAAATGGCCATAGCCAACCCTAATAGCAGGTAGGGAATGAGGACCGCCACATGCCCCCACCCCCGACCGGTAAAGCTACCCATCAACCAAAACAGCAATGACTGCAGCTCCTTACTGGCGGAATAGATGAGGAGCGATAATATTGACGACAACACCGTATTTAGAGCGATTCCAGATAGTAGCAGGTTCATAATAGGTATCCGGCCCCTGTCTTGGGCCACCAGATACACCATGATTACCGCACCGATAGCCCCCACAAAGGCTAACAAAGGAGTTAAGACGATGCCCCAGCGAAAACTAAGGGCCTCGGCTAACAAAAAGGCTGCGGCCCCGCCCACCGATGCACCGGCAGAAACGCCGATTACATAGGGATCGGCCATCGGGTTGCGTAATAGCCCTTGCATCATACACCCGGCCAAAGCCAAGCAAGCCCCAACACAGGCCGCCAAAATGGCTCGGGGCAGCCGCAAATTCCAAATTATTATCCCATGGGCAGTCGCCTCCCCCAGCGGTCGGCCGGTAAGAAAACCAGACAAGTGTCGCCAAATTACCGAGATAACCTCTTCCACCGGTATAGCCACCCGACCAATAGCCACCGCCAAAACGAGCGTTACCAGCAAAATAAGTGCCAAGATAAGTAAAATGGCTGTCCAGCGCGCACGTTGTTCCTGACCATACATCCCCATCATTCTCCTCTCCAAAAAAAAGACCGGGCCTGAGCCCGGTTGCAAAAGAGGACAAAAAATTGCCCTAACCTTTGCTCCGAAGGCAGGTGCTGAAAATAGCAAGGCAGGTCTCCTGGCTCCTACCCTACTCCCGACGGAGGGTAGTTACAGTGGCGGCACCGCTCAGGTTTTGCACCTGATTCCCTATTCTCCCTATGCGGGCACCTTGCTACATTACTAGTATACACCATAGACAAAAGCAACAACAGCTAAACCAAAAAAGACCGTCTGCCGCTAAGACAGACGGTCGGATTCTCGATTTTAGTAGTTCTCGCAGTACAGCTCGTAGAAGGCCTGCGGATGGGCACAAGCCGGGCAAACCTTAGGAGCTTCGGTTCCGGTATGCACATAACCGCAGTTACGGCAATGCCATTTGACTGGGACGTCACGCTTGAATACGCGATCGTTCTCTAGATTGGCCAGTAGGGCTAGGAAGCGTTTTTCATGCTCTTCCTCTACTTCAGCAATCTCCGTTAAAACTTTAGCAATATGATCGAAGCCCTCTTCCTTGGCCACTTCAGCGAACTCTTTATACATGGTGCTCCACTCGTAGTTCTCACCCTCGGCTGCCTGCTTGAGGTGATCAGCCGTGTTGGTGATGCCACCGAGCAACTTAAAGATCATCTTGGCGTGTTCTTTCTCATCATCGGCCGTTTCTAGGAAAATGGCTGCCATTTGCTCCAGGCCTTCCTTTTTCGCCTGACTGGCCCAGTAAGTATACTTGTTGCGAGCTTGCGCTTCACCAGCGAATGCTGCCCACAGATTAGCTTCTGTCTTAGTACCCTTTAAGTTCATTAAACACCCTCCTTAATAGCACTGATTATTATTCTCGAGATAATCTTACACTATCGTGCGCCATTTGGCAAGTCTCCTGAACAAAAAAGCTGGACAACTTTGCCCTAATTATTCCTATACCATATAATACAATCATCGGTAAACCTATTCTACAGGAGGGATATTAAGGTGGACAAGGCACTCTATGATAAAAGTTGTACCTGTCTAATGTGCGCAAGTGAGTTTACAACCAAAAAGGTGCGCAGTAGCTATATACGCACCCTTGGCCACGATAGCGATCTTTGCTCCCACTTCCAGGGAGTGATCCCCTACTATTATGAAAGCAATGTATGTCCCGAGTGCGGATATGCTTTTACCGAGTCCTTTACTCCTCTTAGAAGCGATGAAAAGGAATCGCTCTATGCCGACTATAAAAAGCGTTATTTACCCCAAGGAATTCCCAACCTTTGCGATCCACGGGATGAAGAGGCGGCCCTACTTTCTTTTCAATTAGCCCTCGGCGCCGGTTATGGTAAGAAAGAAGCGCCTAGAATATTAGCCGGCATTTGTATGCGACTGGCTTGGCTACACCGCATGGCGGAGCGAACTGAAGAAGAAATGAAATTCTTAGATGCGGCTAACCGCTTCTTCCAAGTTGCTTTTGAAACCCAAGCGGATAGAAAATATGATGCCCATTTTCTACATATGCTGGGCGATACAAGCCTGCGTTTAGGCCGCCTTGAAGAAGCCCGCCGTTGGTTTAGTCAGTTATTTAGACCGACCTATGCCGATTACGCCTATTTGGATTTGGCTAGAGAAGCCTGGGCGTTACGTAAGCAGGATTAACTGAGGGAGCGATAGACAAAGTGCTAAAAGTACTCGCGATTACGGGCAGTCCCCGCCCTAAAGGCCATACCGCTACCCTTCTTTCCGCCTTCTTGCAAGGGGCAGAAACGGGTGGGGCCCAGCTTAAACAAATAGATGCTTGCAAGCTACGTATCCACGGTTGTACCGGCTGCAATGTCTGCGGACAGACGGGACAGTGTATTCTGCAGGACGATATGTCCTCCGTCTTTGAGCTACTAGGAGAAGCCGATCTGATTGTGCTCGCTTCCCCCCTATATTTTATGGGCATCAGCGGCCAACTAAAATTATTGGTGGACCGTTGCCAAACCTGCTGGA
>JAMNZE010000068.1:0-6045 GCA_023622465.1 Bacillota bacterium
TTATGCTAGAGCTAAAGCAATCTCCCCTTGGAGGTGTACATATATGGGCTTACGACTGATTCTTGGCCGCGCGGGTAGCGGCAAGAGTACCCTAATCTATAAAGAAATCAATGAGCTGGTGGCTGCTGACCCGGGCGGCAAACCGCTGTGGCTCTTGGTGCCGGAGCAGGCCACCTCGCAGGCGGAACGCGATTTGGCCACCAACGGCCCCGTGCCCGGCATCATGCGGGCCCGCGTAGTCAGCTTCCAGCGTTTGGCCTATCAAATGCTGCACGAAGTGGCCGGGGCCACCCGGGTGCAGGTGGGCGAACTGGGCCGGCATATGATCATTCGGCGTGTGGTGGAGCAACACAAGCAGGAGCTACGCACCTTTTATCGGGCAGCCCAGCAGCCGGGCTTCGTGCTGCACGACCTGGCATTGTTATGCAACCACCTGGCGGAGCAGTATGGGGACACCTATTTGGATACGGGTGACTGCCTGAACCTGTTGGCAGAAAATCTGGCTAAATCGCCCAGTTTAGCCGGCAGCCAAATCTGGCTGGACGGATTTAACGGCTTTACCCCCCAGGAGTATGCGGTTATTGCCCAGATGCTCTTGGCTTGTCCGCAGGTGAGCGTCAGCTTGACCATGCCACCGCAACTTTTGCGCCACCGAGTGCGGGATGACCACGTCTTTTATTCGCCCTGGGAGACGGCCCATCGGCTGATGCAACTAGCCAGCGACCTGGGGGTCGCTATAGCACCGCCGGTGGTGCCGGCGGAACAAAACCTGCGTTCTCAGACCAATGAGGCCCTACAATATTTAGAACGCAACTACTTTAACCCCTTGGCTAGGCCCTATCCGGAGCCGCCGGAGAAAATTAAGGTCGTGGCTGCTGGTAATCGGCGGGCAGAGGTGGAGGCGGCTGCCGCCGAAATACTGAGGCTGTGCCGGGAAGAGAATTACCGCTACCGCGATATTTCTATAACCTTGCGAGACTTCGCCGACTACGACTACTTACTCACCACCGTGCTGACCGACTTCGGTATCCCCCACTTCCTGGATCGCAAACGGAAGGTGGACCAGCATCCGGCGCTGGAGCTGGTGCGCTCGGCCCTAGAAACGGTGCTGGAGAACTTTCTCTATGAACCGGTTTTCCGCTGCCTGAAAACCGATCTCTTCCCCTGCCAGCGGGATGCCATCGACCTGTTGGAAAACTATGTGCTGGCCATGGGTATTCGGGGCAGCAGTAGCTGGCTCGACAATAAAGACTGGATACCCCCGCAGGATATGACCGACAGTGAGGCTGGTGAGGCAATTAACACAGCCCGGCGGATGGTGGCCAACCACCTGGGGCAATTGGCCCAGGCATTGAAGGAGGGAACCACCGCCCGCGACTATACGGTGGCGCTCTATAATTTCTTAGACGGCTTGCAGGTGGAAAGCCAACTGTTGGCCTGGGCCGAAAAGGCGGCCAATGAGGGTGAACTGGAAGCCGCCAGTCTCCATACCCAAGTATGGTCAGCCCTGGTGGGGTTACTGGACGAGCTGGTGGCCGGCTTAGGACAGGAAGAGCTGCCGCTGGCCGAATACGCCCGCATTGTGGACAGTGGCTTGGAAGCCATTGAGTTGGGCCTGATTCCACCGGAGCTGGACCAGGTGATCATCACCAGCCTGGGACGCTCCCGCAACCCGGAGGTCAAGGCGGCTCTGGTGCTGGGGGTAAGCGAGGGCGTACTCCCGGCCCGAACGGTGGAAGACGGCTTATTGACTGAACATGAACGGCAGCAACTGGCCAGCTGCAACCTGGAACTGGGGCTCTCCGGCGAGCGCCGCCTATTCAACGAGCAATTCCTCATCTACACGGCCCTGACCCGCCCCAGCGAACGCCTGTGGCTCAGTTATCCTCTGGCCGATGAAGGGGGTGCCAGCCTACTGCCGTCGCCGGTCATCAAACGGGTGCGACGCCTCTTCCCCCAACTGGAAGTTGAGGAACACCCGCTGACCCCCGACAATTTAGAAGGAGAGGCGGTGCTACCCTACTTGGCCCATCCCAGCCAGGCCCTAGATCATTTGGCCGTGCGCCTGCGGGAAGCCATTTTAGGTCGGCCGCCGGCGCCTATTTGGTGGGATACCTATTCTTACTTGATGTTGAGCTCCCGTTGGCGACCGGCCCTGCTGCAGGTAATAGCCAGTTTAAAACGGCAGAATGTGGAGGAGCCGCTAACACCGGCCCTAGTGCGACGCTTATACGGCAAGACTCTCCGGGCCAGTATCAGTCGCATCGAGAGCTACCATGCCTGCCCCTTCGCCTTCTTTTCTGCCTACGGTTTGCGACTGAAAGAACGGCCTATTTACCAATTGGCGGCCCTGGATATGGGTAACTTCTTCCACGACGCTATGGACCGCTTCGTACTGGAGTTGGAGAAACAGGGGCTAGACTGGGGAGAGCTGAGCGAATACAAAACCATATTCTCGACAGTTCCTCCCGCTATCGTCATATAGCGAGGAAATTAACCCGCACCGTGGAAAGATCGGCCCGCGTGTTGGGACGTCATGCCCGTCGGGGTAAATTCCGCCCCATGGGTGTGGAGCTGGTCTTCGGCCCGGGAGGGCAGATTCCGGGGCTTAGCTTCACCCTGGCCGATGGCACCCGCATGGAGCTGGCCGGCCGCATTGATCGGTTGGATGTGGCCACCGACGAAGATGGGCAAACCTATCTGCGGGTGATTGACGATCGGTTGGATGTGGCCACCGACGAAGATGGGCAAACCTATCTGCGGGTGATTGACTCCAAGTTGACCCCCTTGGAGGTCTATTACGGGCTCAAGCTGCAGCTGCTTACCTATTTGCATGTGGCAGAAAAATGGGCGGCCCAGCAGCTAGCGGATAAGGTTAAGGGCGTCGGCGCCTTCTACTTCCGTATTTATGACCCCTTACAGAAGACCGACCAGCCGTTGGCCGCCGGTGACGCAGAAAAACTAGGATTAGAATCCTACCGCATGGAAGGCTTCCTGGTAAATGACCCGACGGCGGTTGAACTTATGGACGAGGGGCTCAAAGGTAGATCACAACTGATACCGGTTATCATCAATAAGGATGGCAGCCTGCGCAAGAGTGACAGTATCTGGAACGAGGAAGAGCTGGTGCAACTACGGCAACACCTGGAACGCCAGTTTATTGCCGCCGGCAATGAAATTATGCAGGGCAACATCGCCATTGCCCCCTATCGTCTAGCTAAAGAAACCGCCTGCCGCTTCTGCACCTACAGGGCAATCTGCCAGTTTGATGCCCTGTTGCCGGAGAATAGCTACCGGTGGCTACCCAAGTTACCGCGGGAAGAGATCATGGCCCGCTTAGAGCAGGCTAAGGGAGGGGAAGAGCATGAGTAACAAATGGACACCACAGCAGTGGCAAGCGATTACCACGCGCGGCACCAACCTGCTGGTGGCCGCCGGCGCCGGCGCCGGCAAAACCGCCGTGCTGGTGGAGCGCATAATTCGCCGCATCACCGACCCGCGGGCCCCGATCAATGTGGATCAGCTGCTGGTGGTCACCTTCACCAATGCGGCAGCAGCCGAAATGCGGGAACGCATCGGCGGGGCTCTAACAGAAGCGGTGGCCAACAACCCGGAGGACGAACGCTTAGCCCGCCAGCTGGCTTTGCTGGGGCGTGCTTCCATCGCCACCCTCCATTCTTTCTGCCTGGACCTACTGCGCCAGTATTTCTATCGGGTGGGGTTGGACCCGGCCTTTCGGGTAGCCGACGCAACCGAAGCGGAGCTGCTGCGCATCGACGTGTTAGAGCAACTGCTGGAAGAGAAATACCAGACAGAGGATGAAACCTTCTTACACTTAGTGGATGCCTATGGCGGCTCCCATGACGATGGCCGCTTGCAGGAGATCATCCTCCAACTGGATAAACTGGCTAGCAGCCAACCGGACCCGGAGGTTTGGTTAGAACAACTACCCCAGATTTTGCAAGACAAGGAAGTCTTCCAGGACTGGCTGGGTCAACTGGGTCGCCTGGTCAAAGAGGAACTATTGGCGGCTCGCAACGCTCTGCGCTCGGCTCTGGCCATAGCCAGCCAGCCCGATGGCCCGGAACAATATATAGACTGCCTGCAGCAGGAGCTGTTGCAGGTGGAATACGTGCTGGATAGCGTGCCCGACTACGCCTGGGATGAACTGCGTCAGCAGGTACGAACGATTGCCTTTGCCCGCCTTCCTAGTAAGAGAGGGGGCGACAAGGTATTAAGGGAGCAGGCCAAGCAAGCACGGGAGGAAGCAAAAAAATGCCTGCAGAAGCTGGAGGGAATATTGCTAGCCCAAAGCGAGGCCGAACTAGTAGACGGGTTAGCCGCTGTCGTTCCGGCCATGGAATTATTATGTCAATTGGTCTGCCATTTCCGCCACCGCTTTGCCCAGGCTAAGCAGCAAAAGGGGCTGGTCGACTTTAACGACTTGGAACATTTAGCCCTACGCATCCTGCGGGAGGGCGGCGCGGTAGAAGTACGGCAACGTTATGCAGAAATACTGGTGGATGAGTATCAGGATATTAACGGGGTACAGGAAGCCATATTACAACTGGTGGCCGACCCGGAAGGAAAGAGCAATCAGCTCTTTATGGTAGGCGATGTGAAGCAGAGTATTTACCGCTTTCGCCTGGCCGACCCCACCCTGTTTCTCCATAAGTATAAGACCTATGGGGAGCAACCCCAGCTGGGCCGACGGATCGATTTAGCCCACAACTTCCGTAGCCGCCCCAGCGTTTTGGCGGCGGTTAACTTCCTCTTTCGTCAGCTGATGACCGAGACGGTGGGAGAGTTGGCCTACGACACCAGTGCGGAACTGGTAGCGGGGGCCAATTATCCGGAAGCCGAGGGGACTCTCACCCCCCAGGTGGAGGTTATGCTGCTGGAACGGTCGACGGGCGCTGCTAGCACCGATGACGAGGAAGACCCGCTGGCTGAGTTGGATGCCACCAGCCGCGAGGCCCGCTGTGTGGCCCAGGCCATACGCCGCTTGGTGGAGGAAGAACGCCCTCGGGTTTGGGATAAACAGCTGCAAGCTTACCGACCGCTGGCCTATAGGGATATCGTCATTCTGCTGCGGGTTACCCAGGGACGAGCCAACACCTATTTGGAGCAATTGCGCCAGCTGGAGGTGCCGGCCTATGCGGAATTGGGCAGCGGCTATTTTCAGGCCACCGAAGTGCAGACCATGCTCAGTTTGCTGCAGATTATAGATAACCCGCGGCAGGATATACCGTTGGCTGCCGTGTTGCGCTCGCCGCTTGTGGGGCTCAGTGGTGCCGAACTGGCTCAGATTCGCTTGGCCCGGCCCCAGGAGAGTTTCTATGCGGCCGTACTGGAGGCCAGTAGCCAGAGGGACCGCTTAGGAGAAAAGTTGCGCCAGTTCTTAGCCGATCTGGACCGATGGCGTGAAGAAGCTCGCCGCAATAACCTGTCGGAGTTGATCTGGCAGATTTACCGGGATACGGGCTACTTCAGGCAAGTGGGAGCCATGCCGGGGGGAGCCCAACGGCAGGCCAACCTGCGGGCGTTGCATGACCGGGCCCGTCAGTATGAGCAGACCTCTTTCCGTGGGCTATTCCGCTTTCTGCGTTTCATTGAACGCCTACAAGCGGAAGAAGGCGACTTAGGTACTGCACCGGCCCTGGGAGAGAATGACGACGTGGTACGCATCATGAGCGTGCATAAGAGTAAAGGGTTGGAATTTCCCGTTGTCTTTGTGGGGGGAATGGGTAACCAGTTTAAGATTTGCAACGGGACTTGCTGGTCCATAAGGAATTGGGACTGGGACCCATGGCGGTAGATCTAGAGAACAGGGTTAAGTACCCCACCTTACCCCGCCTATTGATTGAGCAACGGCTACTTTTAGAGTCTCTGTCGGAGGAGTTGCGGGTGCTGTATGTGGCCCTTACTCGTGCTCGCGAAAAGCTCTACCTGGTGGGGTCGATGCGTAATCGGGACCGCACTATAGAGAAATGGCTGGAAACGGCGGCCTTGCCCCGTAATTCCCAGGGAGCATTGCCCGACCAT
>JAMNZE010000128.1:0-24395 GCA_023622465.1 Bacillota bacterium
CCTCTCCGAAGTGGCGGAGAAACGCTTGCAGGCCATCAAAGAGTTTACCGAGCTGGGCTCCGGTTTCAAAATTGCCATGCGCGATTTGGAGATCCGCGGTGCCGGCAATATCCTCGGCCCAGAACAGCATGGCTTTATGGTGGCTGTGGGCTTTGATCTCTACTGCCAGTTGCTGGAAGAGGCCGTGCGGGAATTGCAGGGCAAAGCGGCGCCAGTTGAGCAGGAAGTGGAGATTGAGTTGCCGGTAGACGCCTTCATTCCCGATCGCTACATCGCCGATGGTCAGCAAAAGATCGAGATGTACAAGAAGATTAGGGCCGTCACCACCCTGGAAGATGTGGATGATATCGAGGATGAAATGTTCGACCGCTATGGTAGAATGCCGGAGAGCGTTAGCAACCTGCTGCTGGTGGCTCGCATACGGGTTTTGGCACAACAACTGGGGTTAAGTCGGTTAAGTGCTAAGACCGGCAGTTTGCGCATGGAAATGGGACCGCAGGCCTTCTTGACGCCCGCGCAGATTGAATACCTTTTCCGACGGACCGACGGGCAGCTGCGTCTACAACCAAATAAGCCGGGTGTTTTCATCTGGCAGAAGGCTAACAGCAATCCACTGACTCTAGCACGGGAGTGGGTGCGGTTACACCGTTATCTTTATGATAATTTCTTCGAACGTAGCGGCCTATGTGGGGGGAAAGATAATCACCCCCACCCAGCTGGCAGAGCGGCTGAACATTATTCAATTCAGCTATGATCTCCAGTTTGGCCATACGGCCGATTACCAGCCCGATTTTGCCCAGCAGAATCGGCGGGAAGTGCTGGCCCAGTTGGCAGAAGAACAGCTTTTGCTGGAGGCGGCCCAGGGGTTGGCCTCGGAAGAAGAACAGGCCGAGTATGCGGCCCAGCTGTTGGACTGGTTAAAAAACAATCTCTTTCAGGGTGACCTGACCGGTTTTCAGGAAAAGCTGGCCAGCCACCATATAGATGAGGAGGATCTGCGGGTCTATTTTGGCAACAATCTGCTCTTGACCCGTTTGTATGAGCAGGTGGTTACCGGGATAACCGTTGACGAAAGCGAGGCGCAAGCCTATTATGAAGAACACAAGGCCAGCTTTGACCAGCCAGAAATGGTAAAAGTGGCCCATATCCTAGTAGCCGATGAGCAGGAGGCGGAAACCCTGCTACAGCAGTTGCAGCAGGGAGCCGATTTTGCCCTCCTGGCAAAAGAACATTCCCTAGACGAGGAAAGTGCCCCCTACGGGGGGGATCTCCAGTGGTTCAGTCGGGGACAGATGGAACCGGCCTTTGAAGAAGCGGCCTTTGCCCTGGAGCCGGGCCAAATCAGTCCGATTATTGTTACCAGTCATGGGTACCATATTATTAAGGCGGAGGCCAAGGAGCCGGCACAAGAACGGACCTATGAGCAAGTGGCTAAGCAGGCCCACCAGCGGGTCTTGACCATGAAGCAAGAGCAAGCCTGGAACGATTTTCGCCAGCAATTGCAGGCTGATAAGTTAGTCCTGTTGTTAGCTCGGTAGCACCAGCAGTCTTTGTACCTTTTAGCAACCCTTCAAGCATAATTGCACATAGCAAGTCGAATACTATACTTACCTGTAACTGTCAATAGCTGATAAGGAGGCAGAAATCATGAAGGCAACAGGCATCGTCCGGCGTATTGACGATTTAGGGCGTGTTGTTATACCAAAAGAAATTCGACGTACCTTACGTATTCGTGAAGGGGATCCGTTGGAGATTTTCGTTGACCGTGATGGCGAAGTTATACTTAAGAAATACTCACCCATCGGTGAATTAGGGGATTTTGCCCAGCAGTATGCAGATTCACTAAACGAATCGACGGGACACATCTGTTTGGTTACCGATCGGGATCTAGTCATAGCCGTTTCTGGCGGTGCTAAGAAGGAGTTTTTGAACCAGCCTTTAGGTAAACTAGCGGAAACCGCCATGGAGGAGCGGCGCACCATGATGCTTAATCCGGGTGAAGGTAAGGGACAGGGTAATGCCATCGATTTCTTAGATGGTGTCAATAAACTGACCGCCCAGGTTGTTTCTCCGATTGTGGCGGAAGGCCATCCCTTAGGCTGTGTCATTATCTGCAGTAAAGAAGCGGATGCGGTGTTTGGTGAGTTAGAGAGCAAACTGGCGGAAACAGCGGCCAGTTTTTTAGGAAAACAGATGGAAGGTTAAATTTCGAACTGGGCAGGAAAGAAGTCTTACGTAAAGAATTAGCGAGGTAGCGCTTGCTACCTCGTTTTGCTGCCTGGTCGAAGTATAAGGGGTGTTCGCCCGCCATACATGCTATAATAGGTAGAGTTTTAGCCATGAAAGAAGGGATGGGCCTAGAGTGAAAGAACGTGATAACCGGTTTGTTAAGAACGCCGCTATATTAAGTGTGGCCGGCATTTTTGTGCGGGCCCTCGGAGCCATTTACCGGATCCCCCTGGCCCGTTTTGCTGGGGACGAGATAATGGGACTATATCAAATGGCTTATCCTATCTATAACACCCTGCTGGCCATTTCCATATCGGGGCCTCCTATCGCCATTGCCAAAATGATAGCCGAACGGGTAGCCAGAAAGAGATACCGGGCGGCTCAGCGAGTTTTTCGAATTTCTATGCTGGCCCTTGGTACAGTAGGTCTTTTATCGACTATCATCCTGATGTTAGCTTCTCCCTACCTGGTGAGCAATGTGTTGGGCGATCCGCGGGCCTTAGGGGCTCTACTAGCCATGGCCCCGGCGGTTTTCGTTGTGGCCTTGATGTCGGGCATGCGGGGCTATTTCCAAGGCTTTCAGGAGATGGTGCCCTACGCTTTGAGTCAGATCGCCGAGCAGGTGGTGCGAGTAGGTATTGCTTTAGGACTGGGGCTGTATCTGTTATCCCTGCATAAGGCGCCAGAAGTAGTGGCTGCCGGTATTTCATCTGGTGTTACCCTAGGTGGTACCGCCGGTCTACTGGTTCTACTCATCGCCTACCGACGACTGAAACCGCGGCTGGAGAGAAAATGGCAGCGCGAGCAGCAAGTGGGCGAGAGCGGGCGTAAAATCGTGAGAGAGTTTGCTGCCCTAGCGGTGCCTATTACCATTGGTGGCATCGTATTACCCTTTATGCAACTGATTGATGCGGGTGTGGTGCCGCGACGACTGTTAGCTGCCGGGTTTTCCCAGGCGGAGGCCACCGGTTTGTATGGGCAATTGTCGGGTATGGCTACCCCCTTAATCAATTTGCCCCAAATGTTTACGGTGGCTTTAGTGGCCAGTCTGATCCCCTCCATTGCGGGGGCCATATCTCTTGGTCAGCGGCATCTGGTAGAGAGTCGTTCGGTCTTAGCTTTGAAACTGGCCATGTTGATCAACTTGCCGGCGGCCGTTGGCTTATCGGTGCTGGCCACCCCCATTGGTGTTCTACTGTATGGGGAGCAGGGGGCCGGAGTTGGCTTCCCTCTGACGATTTTAGCTTATGTGGTGGCCTTCTTAGCTTTACAGCAAACCACTTCCGGCATTTTGCAGGGCCTGGGGAAAACCCACGTGCCAGTTATTAACTTGTTCTTTGGTGCCCTAGCTAAGTTGGTAGCAACCTACTTCCTGACCGCTATACCGGCCCTCAATATTGGTGGGTCGGCCATGAGTACGGTAATCGGTTTTGCCGTATCTTCCCTGCTAAACTACCGGGCTATGTTGCGGTTCTCGGGCGTTAAGGTGCCCGTGGGGGATGTTTTCCTACGGCCGCTGCTGGCAACGGCAGGGATGGGGGTAGCCACCCACTATGGCTACCAGTGGCTGGCACTCCGCTTTTCTAACACGGGGGCCACTCTGTTGACCGTTGTTCTTGCCGTAGTGTTGTACGGTTTCCTAGTGCTCTTAACCGGCGCCCTAACGGCCAAGGAGTTGGCGGCTATTCCTAAGATAGGGCGGCCGTTGAGTCGGATTCTAGTGCGTTTCGGGTTGATTCGGGAGGGTTAATGATGGCAGAGCAGAAGCAGGCGGGCCAGCTATTAGTTGAGCTGGCCCAGGTGATGGACAAGCTTAGGGGACCCGAAGGTTGCCCCTGGGATCGGGAGCAGGATCACATTTCCCTTAAGCCCTACTTAGTAGAGGAAGCCTACGAGGTGCTGGAGGCTATTGAGCTGGGCGACATGCATAAGCTGGCAGAGGAATTGGGAGACTTATTATTACAGATTGTCTTCCATGCCCAAATTGCCAAAGAGCGGGGCGAATTTGATTTAACCGAGCCGCTGCAACAGATTGTGGCCAAGCTCAAGCGCCGACACCCCCATGTCTTTGGTGATGTCCAGGTTGAATCCAGTCAGCAGGTGGCGCTCAACTGGGAAGAGATTAAGGCTCGGGAACGGCGAGGGCAGGAGACTGCCTCTCTGCTGGATAGGGTGCCTCGGAACATGCCGGCGCTGATGCAAGCCTATAAAATTCAGGAGAAGGCAGCTCGCGTGGGTTTTGACTGGGATGATATCGGCGGTGCCTGGGACAAAGTCAGGGAAGAGAAGGCGGAACTGGAAAGGGCTATTGCCAGTGGGGATCGCTCCCAGATCGGCGAGGAACTGGGCGACCTGCTCTTCGCCATTGTTAATGTGGCCCGTTTCCTGGAGGTGGAGCCGGAAACTGCCCTGCTGAGCACGGTCATGAAGTTTCGCCATCGCTTTGCCTATATAGAAGAGCAGGCTCAGGCGGCCGGCAAAGCGTTAGAAACCTATAGTTTGCAGGAATTGGACAAGTGGTGGGAAGAGGCTAAGCGAAAATAAGACAGATTTAGCTATTTTTCGCTAAAAATACCGGGAAAATAAAGGACTTGGCAATTATTTGTCGAAGTAGAAGAGCTGTTAGGAGTACCACCTTTAAAGGGAGGTTATAATTATGGAAACTGTAAAGAAGGCTGATCTAGTTAGCAGAATGGCTGAAAAGTCGGGGCTCAACAAGAAGCAGGCTGAAGCAGCCCTAGATGCTTTTGTACAGTCGGTGCAGGAAGCTTTACAAGCCGGTGAGAAGGTCCAGTTGGTTGGCTTTGGAATCTTTGAAACCCGCGAGCGGGCCGCCCGCAAGGGACGCAACCCGGGTACCGGAGAAGAAATCTTCATTCCTGCCAGCCGTGTTCCCGCTTTCAAGGCCGGAAAAGTACTAAAGGACGCGGTTAAGTAATCTATTAACCTTAACCTACATAGGAGATCTTGCTGAAGGCGGGAACGGGACTAGAGGTGGGAGATATTCTCACCCTAGACTTTGGTCAAAGGGTACTCAAGGTGCGAGTAGAGCGGTTGCAAGAATCGGTTCGTAAAGAGGAGGCCCAGTTACTCTATACGGTACTAGACGATATGCGTGTACTTTAAACTGCCATGGGGGAATAATACTGCTGACCATAATGTGATGGGAGGCAGACACATGAAGAGACGTCGTCGCTTTTTTAGCCCTGTGGCGATCTTGCTGATTTTGCTGGCCCTTGTTTCCTGTAGACCGGCGCGCCGCCCTGAAAGCGGTGCCCCCGAAATACCCTCGACCATTGCCCGCGGGACGCGGCAGGAGCCGGAATTAAAGGTTTACATTAAGGAAACCGGGCAAATCGAGACCATGCCCTTCGAGGAGTACATTGCCGGTGTGGTAGCGGCGGAGATGGACCCCAAATGGCCCCTGGAAGCTCTGGCGGCTCAAGCCATTCTGGCTCGTACCTTCACCCTAGAAAAAATCGCCCGTGAGGGAGGAGTTCCCCACCGCAATGCCCATGCGTCCACCGATATTGAGGAATTTCAGGCCTATGACGCCAGTCGTATTACTGATCGGGTGCGGGAAGCGGTACGCCTGACGCGGGGCAAGGTGGTGGCTTACAATGGCCGCTATATAAGGGCCTGGTTCCATGCCAATTCGGGAGGGAAGACGGCCACCGCTAAAGAGGGTTTAGATTTCGATAAGGAGCCTACGCCCTATGTGATTTCGGTGGACGACCCCATCAGCTTAGAGGCGGCACCGGCGGAAGCTCGTGCCTGGAAGGCCACCTTTACTAAACAGGAAATTACCCAAGCTCTAAAGAAGATCGGCCAAAATCCAGGTAATTTTGATACGGTGCAGATCGTGAAAAAAAGCGATTCGGGACGGGCCCTCACCATGCGTATCGGCAACGCTACCATTTCGGCTCCCGCCTTCCGTTTAGCTGTTGGTTCTACAAAACTTAAGTCCACCATGATCGAATCGATAAAGACCAGTGGTAATCAGATCACCTTTACCGGTAGGGGCTATGGCCATGGAGTTGGCATGTCCCAATGGGGTGCCAAGGGAAAGGCCGAGCAGGGAGCCAACGCGGAAGACATTATCCACTCCTATTTCCAGGGGGTTGGTATCTTCAAAATCTGGGATTAGCCCTAATTCTTACCGACCTGTGTCCAACCTGTTCTAGCTACGTTTTCTGGTTCATATAGTCTAGCAAAGAATAGGACAGCCTAGCAGCCGGACTGCCGGTGGGCAGCTGGATCTAGGTAATAGGATACAGGGGGGGATTTGCGTGAATCAGTTGCCAGAGCAGTATCTGCATCGGATTGTAATCACCAATCGGGAGTTAGTAGCATTAGAAGGGGTCATCCATGTGGATAGTTTCGATGACCAGGAGGTCATCCTCGAAACTGAGCTAGGGATGATGGCCATCAGAGGCGAAGATTTGCATATCAAGCAACTGAGCCTAGATGAGGGCAAGCTGAGCGTGGAGGGAATGGTTAAGGCGGTCGACTATCTCGACGGCGGTATAGTTCAGGCGGGGAAAAAGCGCAGCAAGGGGCTTTTCCAGCGGCTTTTTAGCTAAGCCGGAGAGAAGGTTGAGCAGGGGGTCTTAGCATTGCTAAGGTCCCTTTTTTCAAACAGGGAGGTGCCACGATGTCGGTAGCCCAACCCCTCGGCGCATTTATTTTTGTCTTCCTAGGGTTTTGTTTCGGATTCTTTTTCGATTTATATCGGGTATTGTGCCGCACCAGCGCCCCGGGGCAGCTACTTACGGCCGCCACCGATTTGCTATTTTGGTTTACCTATACGGTGTGGGTCTATATAGTGTTACTCCGGGTCAACATGGGCGAGGTGCGAGTTTTTTTGCTGCTCTGTTTGGCCCTAGGGGCGGTCATATATTTTTTCTGGCTCAGCCCCATTTTGCTACAGGCCTGGGGATTGGTGTTCGGCTTTAGCGCCCGGGTATTGGCTTGGTTAAGTCGGGTGGTAGAGGCGATTTTACGAATATTGCTTTGGCCCTACCGCGTGCTGCTTACCTACCTGTTGATGCCCATTTTTAACCTGGTGCTTTGGTTATTCCAACCCCTAGCATTATTTAATTCCTGGTTGCTGACCACCCTAACCCGTTGGCTAGCTCCCCCGCGGGCCTTTGTACAAAAAATTGCTCTCCGGATTGCAAAACTATGGGCAGGTGAATAATGTGGATTAACATAGCAGGAGAATTGGTTAATCATGGCGAAGAAATAAATGCTAACTGTAGATAAATTTGGCGGACAGTAGGTGATGTAATGCCAAATAGAGCTCGGCAAATTATACCCTTCCCGAATACACCTAGGGCGCGTACGCCTAGCACTCGCCGACAGGCGAAAACTACCACTAAGCTACGCTGGCCGGTGATTATACTGTGCTTGGTTCTTAGTGCCTATTTCTTATGCGCAGGGGTCCAATGGGTGCGTCAGGAAAGGCGCATGCGTATCCTAGCAACACGCTACGAAGAGCTGCTGCGGCGACAACAGGAACTGCAGGCCGATAACGAAAGGTTGCAGGGGCAGATTCAGCGTTTACTGGAAGATCCAGCATACCTGGAACGCCTAGCCCGGGAGATGGGCATGGTGAAGCCGGGTGACACTATCTATTTGTCGAGCGACCCCCATCCGTAACCGAGGCTAGTCTCTTGTCAGCAAACCCTTGGATGTTGCAAGAGCGCATAAACCCCACGTGTTTTGCGACAGTCTTTTATTGACGCTTTTGTTAGTATGGGCTACAATCTTAACGTTAGTCAAAATTTAATTGGAGGGAAATCCAACACTAATGGCATTGGAAGTAGGCACTATTCTTAGTGGGCAGGTAACCGGGATTACTAACTTTGGAGCCTTTGTAGAATTGGAAACTGGGCAAACGGGTTTGGTGCATATATCAGAAGTTGCTGATGCCTACGTTAAAGACATCAATGATTACTTGAAAATGGGCGAACGTGTAACTGTAAAGGTGATCAATATCGATGGTCAGGGAAAAATAGGTTTATCAATTCGCCAAGCCCAACGTCGCCCCACCGTCTCATTAGAGGAGCAGCTGGCCCGTTTCTTAAAAGATAGCGAGGAACGGCTTTCTAGTCTACGCAAAAGCAGGGATGCTAAACGGGGAGGCAGAGGTGGTTATTCGCCCCGCTCTATGCGCCATTCCGGTAAATATCGACCATAATATTCTAGTGATAATTACTTGATCTTTTTAGGTTTATGCTGTACAATATAACTCGTCCGTTGGAGTTGGCGGCGTAGCTCAGTTGGCTAGAGCATGCGGTTCATACCCGCAGAGTCACTGGTTCGAGTCCAGTCGCCGCCACCAATTTAATTTGCGCCATTAGCTCAGTTGGTAGAGCAACTGACTCTTAATCAGTGGGTCCGGGGTTCGAGTCCCTGATGGCGCACCATTTCGATAACAAGCTTGCACTAAGGTGCAAGCTTTTTTGTTATGCTCAAGAGAACAATTTTAGAACAACTTATTTTGTCGTATCAGAAAAACTTATCGACAGTTTGTCCCTCCTCTCGGGTGGGGCTGTTAGTAATTTAACTAACAAGCTTGGGGATGCAGATTGGGTATACCCAACATGTTGCGGGTGGCTCTAGTGGGGGGCCCCAATGGGCGACAAAATATGTCGCATTTTTTTGCCGGGCAATCGCATCGTTTGACATACCTTATTTTTGCCTTCCCGTATAATGGGCGCAAAGGTAAAGAAAATGAGGTGTTCAACTGATGCTCAATAAGGCCAGAATTGACTCTCCCGCGTTTGGTCAGTATGAACCGGTTGTAAAAACTTCCTGGCATCAACGCTTGCGTAGCAGTTGGAAAGCACTCTCCACTAATGATGAAGCTTTGCGTTTGTTATTGATGGCAATTTTACTCGGACGAGCAGTCGTCTTCGGGGATTTGGCTCCCTTTGGCTTGGCTTTATTTGTTGCTGTCCGTTGGATCTGGCCCGAGCAAAGCTGGCCAGCGGCCATCGGTCTAACGATAGGGGCTCTATTGCGTGCACCGGGTGCCGCCGTTAGTCTTCTTGGCTGCATGGGGATTTACCTCAGTTTAGAGCATTATCTATTGAGTCAGCGGTGGCGCAATCTATCGATGGGAATGGTTATGGCCAGCCTTACCTGTCTGCTGGTCAAGCTGCCGGTATTCCTATTACAGCCGCCATCGGTTTTTGACCTAACTAGTAGCCTCCTAGAGGCAGGGCTGGTCACCGTTTTGGCTTACGTCTTCGCCCAAGCGGGTAAATTACTTTGGCAGCCGGATAGGCTAGAGTTGCAGGCAGAGCAGACACTGGCTGTCAGTATAACTCTGGCCGCTACGCTGATCGGTTTAGAGGGTTGGTCCCTATTTGGGATCTCTTGCAAAACAATCGCTGCCGCCTACTTGGTAATGCTGGGTGCCTATCTGGGTGGCCCTACTTGGGGATGTGTAGCCGGCGTTACCATCGGTGTGGTACAGAATTTGGCCCATCCCGCCCTCTTAAGCCAAGTGGGGCTCTACGCTGGTGCCGGTCTGTTAGCCGGTTTGTTTAAGGAAATGAAAAAGATAGGCGTGGGGCTAAGTTTTACCTTGGGGTTGCTGGTACTGACCGTATATGGCAGTCAGCCGGGCGACCTGCAGCAATTAACCTATGGGGCTTTAATTGCCTTCGGCTTGCTCCTGATTACCGGTGGGCGCTGGCGAAACTGGCTGCGCCCTCAGTTGGCCCAGGCACAGTCGGGTGGGGTTACCGGCCAACAGCAATTACAGCGGGTCCAACAATTGGCCGTTGGGCGGCTGAATGATCTGGAGGCGGTTTTTACCCAGCTGGCCGAAACCTTTGGCGAAAAGGAAGTCGACGAAGGTTTCTTGGTAGAGAAGAATTTCAATGCCTTAATGGATCATATAGTCACCGATGTGTGCGAGAATTGCCCTCAGTTTAACGACTGTTGGCAGAAAAATTTCTACAAAAGTTATCATACCTTACTAAATATGTTGGCCTTGGCCGATGCCCAAGGCGAACTTTCCACCCGTGGTATGCCCGAGGCACTAGAAAGTCGCTGTTGCCGCCCCGTGGAGCTGGTTACTTGCGCCAATTATTTGGTCAAGGTTTATAAACTAAATCTCTATTATCAAAAGAAGTTACGAGAGAGCCGTTCTTTAGTCGCCAATCAGCTGCGCGGTGTAGCCAACATCATCCACAGTTTGACCCGCGACATACGGACGGAAAATGATTATGAGCACGATTTAGCCGCGGAAATCAAGGAGCAGATTGCGGCCCTTAAACTCGCGGTGCAACAGGTGGAAGTCTATCGCCGTCGGGATCGGGTAGACGTGATTATCAATAAAACAGCCTGCAAACCCGATGAAAGTCTATGTGTGGAGCAATTGATTCCGCTGGTCAGCTGTTTAGTCGGTCGCCCAATGGTGCGTATGCACTCTAAGTGCCCTGGGCGCAGCGGTAAAGGCAAGTGCACCCTCTGTTTATCCACCAGCCAGCCGCTGCAGGTGGAATCGAGTATTGCCCAGGTTTGCCGTACCGGGGCTGGTGTTTCCGGAGATACAGCCAGTATTAAGGAATTGCCCAACGGTAAGTTGGCCGTATTGCTCAGTGACGGCATGGGTAACGGGCCGGAAGCCAACCGCGAGAGCCGGGCTACCGTGGCGGTGTTAGAACGATTGCTCCGTTCAGGTTTTGATAAAAAGACGGCAGTGCAAACCATCAACTCGGTGTTGATGCTGCGATCTTCCCAGGAAACCTTTGCTACCGTCGATATGGCCATTATCGATTTATATACAGGTATTACGGAGTTAACAAAAATAGGGGCAACCGCTACTTTTCTAAAACGAGGGGATAGGGTAGAATGTATACAATCCAATTCTCTCCCGGCGGGTATCTTACATAGTATTGATATTGAAAGCCGTCGTATCAGTCTACAGCCGGGTGATGTATTGGTGATGCTGACCGATGGGCTGTTGGACTCCCAGAAGGATATTGCTGACAAAGAAGGATGGTTTGCGCGGATTTTGCGGCAAAGCCCGCAGGAAAAACCGGCCGACTTGGTGAAGTACATCATGGATCGGGCAACTATGAATACGCGCAACCAGGTAATAGATGATATGACGGTGATAGCCATTCGCGTAGCTAAAGGAGCGCAAGACGTCCCTTTGGTTAGTTAGTTGGCCCTATTGGGCAACCATCTCTCCTCTCCATCGGCCACACTCTTGGTGGGTGTGGTCTTTTTTTCTACTAAGACGTTACTTTTGGGTAAAATGTTATAGAGGAATAGGATGAATTTTGCCTAAGGGTAGTAAGGCTGGGAGTCTGGCGGGGGAGGAGACCCATGTTAGAAAGAGTTGACAGCTTTATTAGAGAACAGAAATTGCTGGCCCCAGGCGACCGTTTAGTGGTGGCCGTTTCGGGAGGCCCCGATTCGGTGTGCCTACTCCATATCATGCATCGTTTGAGCACCCGCTGGGATTTTTCCCTGATTGTGGCCCACCTGGAGCACGGATTGCGCGGCGTGGCCTCCGTAGGCGATGCCCTGTATGTGCAACGCTTAGCATCCCGGTTGGGTTGGCCGCTGGTGCTGGAGCGGCGGGATATAGGAGGCATTATCCGACGGCAGGGAGGCTCGGTGCAAGATGTGTGCCGGCAAGAACGTTTAGCCTTTTTAGAGCAAACGGCCCGAGTCTGGGGGGCACAGGCTATCCTTTTGGCCCATCATGCGGGCGATCAGGCCGAAACCCTATTGTTGCACCTGCTGCGGGGCGCCGGTACCAGCGGGCTGGCAGCCATGGCAGCCCGGGATATAGCCTTTGGCGATACGGCCTTTGTGCGGCCTTTACTTAGAGAAAGTAAGGCAGCTATCTTGGCCTATCTGCGGGAGCAGGGAATCGGCTATCGGGTGGATGTCAGTAACGCGACCACCGATTATACCCGCAACCAGGTAAGGTTAGAAATAATGCCCCGCTTGGCCAGCATTAATCCGGAAGTGGAACTGGCACTGGTGCGTACGGCCGAGTTATTGCAAGGGGAGGATCGCTATCTGGAGCAGGTGGCTCAAGGGGCCCTGCAACAGTGTAAACAGGGGCACCACCCCTTTTCTTTAAGTACCTCCCGCCTAGCCGACTTTCCGTTGGCCATTCAGCGTCGGGTCTTGCGGTTAGTTTGGCAAGAGCTCAGTGGGGGGCCTCAGGATTTAATGTTTACTCACGTGGAGAAGGCTTTAACCCTGCTGGGGCGCCAGGTGGGGAGTGTTACCAGCTGGCCTGCCAACTGGCAGGTTAGGCGTAGCTACGATACACTGGTCTGGGAAAAGGGGGACCCACCGGTAAACCGCGGGGTTTTTGAGTTACCCCTTCCAGGGCGGGTGGGGTTGGCAGACGGACAAATAACGGCTAGTCTATTATCGATCAGCGAGTTTTCCGGTTACGAAGATAACCCGAATGTGGCCTATTGCGATCTGGAGTCATTAGCCACCACCCAGCTACAGGTGCGCTATTGGCGGCCGGGCGACTTCTTTTATCCCTTGGGGCTTAAGGGCAGTAAGAAACTACAAGATTACTTCACCGATATAAAACTGGATCGGCGGGAGCGGCAGCTGGTTCCTCTGGTAGTGCGGGGAGAGGATATTGTTTGGATTGCTGGCCACCGCTTGGATCATCGCTGGCGAATTACCGAAGGGACTAAGCGGTTATTGCGCTTGGAATATCAGAAAACAGTAGCAGAGGAGAGATAGCCATGCATAATGATTTGGAGAGAGTATTAATTTCACGGGAAGAAATAGCTGCTAAGGTGGCAGAGCTGGGACAACAAATTTCTGCCGATTATGCGGGAGAAAAGCTATTGGCCATTTGTGTGCTCAAAGGCGCTATCATTTTTACCGCCGATCTTTTGCGGCATCTGACTACTATCGATGTGGCACTGGATAGCATTGCCGTCTCCAGTTATGGTGATTCTACACGCTCTTCCGGTGTGGTTCGCTTTTTGAAGGACTTAGATGAAAGTATAGAAGGGCGTCACGTGTTATTAATCGAGGACATTATTGATAGCGGTCTAACCCTAAAGTATCTGACGGAAAACCTGCTATCGCGCAAACCGAAATCGTTAAAGATATGTACCCTGCTGGACAAACCTTCTCGCCGAAAGGTGGATATTAAACCCGATTACTGCGGTTTTACCATCCCCGACAGCTTCGTCGTAGGCTACGGTTTGGATTATGCACAAAAATACCGCCACTTACCGGATGTGGGCATATTAAAACCGGAGATATATGGAGAATAATAAAGAAAACGTTTCTTCGCTTGTCGCTGTTCTTAGCCTTTGTTACAATTAAGAGAGTTGGTGCTTTTTCTCCTGTTTTTTTGGAGAGCAGGTTAACATAAGTTTCTTAGGGAGAGGGGCTGTGGAAAAGTTTGAACAGGAATATCCGTACAGCTAGCCTTTATCTGCTGTTGATATTAATTGCCTTGTCGCTTTACCAAATGTTTCAAGGTGGCGCTCAGGCGGTACAAGAAATTAACTACGCGGATTTCTATGCAAATGTGCAGGCTGGCTTAGTAGTTGAAGCCAAAATGGTTGGAAATGAGGTAACTGGGAAGCTGCAAGACGGCACGAATTTCCGTACCACGGTACCCCCCATCGATGAAGATATTATTAAATTGTTGCGCGATAACGTGCCCGGCTTTGAATACAACAATCCGGCCCAAGCGCCCTGGTGGACATCCCTCGTCACCTATCTTTTGATGTTTGCTGTCATCGGCGGTTTCTGGTTCTTTATGATGCAGCAATCGCAAGCCGGTGGCAACAAGGTGATGAGTTTCGGACGCAGCCGAGCTAAGCTGCATACCGATGCCAAGAAGCGCATTACCTTTGCCGACGTAGCCGGTTACGAAGAAGTTAAAGAAGAACTGGCCGAGATTGTGGAATTCTTGCGGTCGCCCAAGCGGTTTGTAGAAATCGGGGCCCGTATACCGAAGGGAGTCCTGCTGGTAGGCCCTCCGGGTACGGGTAAAACCTATTTTGCTCGTGCCGTGGCGGGGCAGGCCGATGTCCCTTTCTTCAGCATTTCCGGTTCCGACTTCGTGGAGATGTTTGTAGGTGTGGGTGCTTCCCGAGTGCGGGATCTGTTTGAGACGGCTAAAAAGAACGTACCTTGCATCGTGTTCATAGATGAAATCGATGCCGTTGGCCGCCAGCGGGGTGCCGGTTTAGGTGGCGGCCATGACGAGCGAGAGCAAACCCTCAACCAGCTACTGGTGGAGATGGACGGTTTCGATGCCAATGAGGGAATCATTATCATGGCGGCTACCAACCGACCGGATATTCTAGATCCGGCCCTCTTGCGCCCCGGCCGTTTCGACCGCCAGGTGGTTGTTGGTCGACCCAATATTAAGGAACGGGAAGCTATTCTTAAATTGCATACCCGTAACAAACCTATTGAGGAGGATGTGGACGTTAACGTCCTGGCCCGCCAGACTTCCGGTTTCACCGCCGCCGATCTGGAGAATTTAGTTAACGAAGCGGCGCTGCTGTCAGCTAGGAGAAATAAGCGACGCATAGGCATGGGTGAGCTGGAAGAGTCTATCAGTCGGGTTATAGCTGGTCCGGCTAAGAAGACACGGGTGCTGGGTGAGGAGGAGCGGCGTCTGGTGGCCTACCATGAGGCCGGCCATGCCCTAGTGCGCTATCTCTTGCCCAATACGGATCGCATCCACATTGTAAGTATCGTGCCGCGGGGTAATGCGGGTGGCTTGGTAATTCACTTGCCGAAAGAAGATCGTTTTATGATGACTAAGAGCGAGATGCTGAATAACATCAAGGCTCTCTTGGCCGGCCGGGTGGCCGAAGAACAGGTGCTAGGAGATGTGAGCACCGGAGCAGAAAACGATCTGGAACAGGCCACTAATTTGGCCCGCCGCATGGTCATGGAATATGGCATGAGCGAGGAGCTGGGCCCCATTTCCTTCGGCTATAAAGAGGATGATCAAGTCTTCTTGGGACGCGATATTTCACGGCAGCGTAACTACAGTGAAGAAATCGCCTTTGCCATCGATAAAGAGATTCGTCGTATCATTGAAGGATGTTACGCGGAGGCGGAAGCCCTTATCCGTGACAATCGGGATAAGTTAGAAAAACTGGCCCAAACCCTGCTTGAACAAGAAACGCTGCGGGGTGAGGAAGTGGCTGCTATTATGGAAGGTAAACCGCTACCCATCAGTGAAGAGGCCAGCGAAGAGGAGTCTTCCGACTCGGAAATGGAGCAAACCGAATAAGAAAACAAAAAGGGCGTATTTGCTGCTTGCTTAGCGGCAAATACGCCCTTTTGTATTTATCCTATAAAGAGTCCCATCAAGCGAGGGGTGATAGCCACCTCAACAATTGCTGCTACCAGTAGTAAGCCGGCACAAATAATCAGCAGCTTAAAGGCATTAGCCAACTCACTGCGATATCCCTGCCAAGCATTGGGCTTGGGAGTAGCGAAAGGGCTACGTTGGCGATTGAACAAAGGGGCTAAGCCTAAACGCAAACCGATACCAGCCCCGATTACAATAGCGGGTATTTCAAAAATACCGTGGGGAAGAATACCAGCCAGGAAGGCGGTTAGAGAAGTTGCTCTTACTGTGATTACGCCAACTACGCCGATAATTAACCCATTTAGCAGCATGGTAAAGGTGGGGTAAATACCTAGCACCACACCGACTAGGGCGATGAGGACGGCGGCTCTCAAATTATGCAGGAAGAGAACCCAGATGCCTTGGCCGAGTTGGCTGGTAAAAATACTTTCTCCTAAACGTTGTAGCTGTTCTTGTAGCTGGGCCATGGCCTGTTGTATAAGCTCCGGGTAATAAATGGCCGCATAGACACCGAGTAGAATACCGACGACAAACAACAGGGCCGCCGCCAGCAGATAGCGCCGATAGGGGGTCAATAGCTTAGGCCGGGTTGCATACATGGAACTCCTCCTTGCAGTTTTGTCGAGACTCGTTGGCCCAAAATATAGGTTACCTTCATGCTAACAACCAATTAAAAGCGCGTCAAGAAAAAGTCTCTCCCTATCGCCCCAGTGGCAAAAGGGTGAAAAATGTCAATTCTAAAGAGGAAATGGCCACTTGTCCTAGAATTATGTAAGTAACCCTATTAAGGGGGTGCGCCCAATTTTGACTAATGAGTCGGCCCATTGAGAAGGAGGCGTTATTGAGTATGTTTTCTAAGAACGACGATAAGCAGTTCCCGCGGGAGCTGTTTTTTTGACCCTACTTAAGAATGGAGGATATGCATGACGATTAATATTAGTGGACAGGATTTGCGTTTGCGGGACGTGGTAGCGGTAGCACGGCAAGGAGCCAAAGTGCAGCTAACGGAAAAGGCTAAAGAACGGATTATTGCTGCCCGCCAGGTGGTGGAAACCATGGTGCAGCAAGAAAAGATAGTCTATGGGATCACCACCGGCTTCGGCATGTTCAGCGATACCTTTATCGATAAGGATGCTTCTGCCCTGCTACAAAAGAACCTGATTTTTTCCCATGCCTGTGGTGTCGGCGATTACCTGCCAGTGGAAGTAGTAAGGGCAGCCATGTTGCTACGGGCCAACTCTCTAGCCAAGGGCTACTCGGGGGCCCGGTTAGAAACGGTGCAGCTGGTGTTGGATATGCTCAACGCCGGCGTAACGCCTCTGGTGCCTAGCCAAGGTTCTTTGGGGGCCAGCGGGGATTTAGCGCCCCTTTCCCACATAATTTTAGTATTGCTAGGGGAGGGGGAAGCCCTCTATCAGGGCAAAGAGTATGCGGGGGCCGAAGCCCTACGGCTGGCCGGCTTAAAGCCTATCCAACTTAGCGCCAAGGAAGGGTTGGCCCTGATCAACGGTACGCAAATAATGTTGGCCCTTTTGTCTTTGGCGGTGGTGGACGCCTTCGAGTTACAGCAAACAGCCTTAATAACCGCCAGCCTTACAGCCCAAGCCCTCCGGGGTATTCCGGCGGCCTATGATCAACGGGTAAGCATGGTGCGTCCCCATGGGGGCCAGATTGTAGCCAGTGCCGGCATGCGCCGCCTTTTGGCAGGCAGTAAGTTGACCACTGCCCCGGGCCAGCTGCGGGTGCAAGATGCCTATAGTTTGCGCTGCATACCCCAGGTCCATGGGGCCGTCTATAACGCCTGGCGCCATGTGGGTGAGGTGGTGGCGATAGAGGTAAATAGTACCACCGATAATCCTTTAGTTTTCGCTGAAGAGGGGGATACCATCTCGGCGGGCAACTTCCATGGAGAACCGCTGGCTTTGCCCGCCGATTATTTGGCCATGGCCGTGTCGGAGCTGGCCAATATCGCCGAGCGGCGGATTGAACGGCTGGTTAACCCTCAGCTGTCCAGTTTACCGGCCTTCTTGAGCAAACATGGTGGGCTCAATTCGGGCTTTATGATTGCCCAATACACGGCCGCTTCTTTGGTGAGTGAGAATAAGGTGTTATCCCACCCGGCCAGTGTGGACTCTATTCCTTCCTCGGCTAACCAGGAGGACCATGTGAGCATGGGGACCATCGGAGCCCGCAAGTTACGTCAGGTGATAAAGAATGTGCGTAATGTGCTGGCCATTGAATACCTAGCCGCCTGCCAAGCCCTAGATTTGCAGGATGCCAGTGGCCTCTCGCCCTTAACGGCACCTGCCTATCATCTGCTGCGGCAGAGGGTGCCCATGTTGGAGGACGACCGCATCATGTATCCCGATATGCGGGAAGCCGCCCGATTAATTGAAGACGGGGCGTTGCTCCGGGCGGTGGTGGGCAATGGCGACCCCTTGCTACCTGCTTTGCCCGATTTCTAAGGGATTACCCTAAACAATAAATAAAGGAGGAAGAGTAGATGAGTAGAGTAATCCGTGCTCCACGGGGAACGGAAATTTCCTGTCGGGGCTGGCAGCAAGAAGCTGCCCTGCGTATGCTCATGAACAACCTGGACCCAGAAGTGGCGGAAAAGCCGGACCAGCTGATCGTCTATGGTGGCACCGGTAAGGCAGCCCGTAATTGGGAATGCTTCGACGCCATCGTGCGCTCCTTGCGTGAATTGGCCGATGATGAAACCCTGCTGGTTCAATCGGGTAAACCGGTGGGTGTTTTCCGCACCCACAAGCGGGCGCCCCGCGTCCTCATCTCCAACTCCATGCTGGTGCCCCACTGGGCCACTTGGGAGAAGTTCCATGAGCTGGAGGATAAGGGCCTTATCATGTATGGCCAAATGACCGCCGGCAGCTGGATCTACATTGCTACCCAGGGTATCTTACAGGGAACCTACGAAACCTTTGCTGAGGCGGCTCACCAGCATTATAAGGGTAGCCTCAAGGGTAAGTGGGTAGTCACCGCCGGCTTGGGTGGTATGGGTGGTGCCCAGCCCTTGGCCGTAACCATGAACGAAGGTGTGGCTTTGGTGGTGGAAGTGGATAAGGAGCGGATTCTGCGCCGCATCAACACCCGTTATCTGGACACCTGGACCGACAATCTGGATGAGGCCTTAGCCAAAGTAGACGAGGCTCTGGCTGCCGGCGAAGCCATTTCCATAGGCTTACTCGGTAACGCCTCCGATGTGTTGCCCGAATTGGTGCGCCGTGGCCGCATTCCCGATTTGGTGACCGACCAGACTTCGGCCCACGACCCCCTGGATGGCTATGTGCCCGGTGGCATGAGCTACGAGGAAGCCTTAGAACTGCGTAAGCGGGATCCGAAGAAATATGTGGCCCTTTCGGGCGAAAGCATGGCCCGCCACGTGCAAGCCATGCTGGATATGCAAGCCCGTGGTGCTGTAGCCTTCGACTATGGCAACAACCTGCGACAGATGGCCTATGAGAATGGGATCACCAACGCCTTTGACTTCCCCGGTTTCGTGCCGGCCTACATTCGTCCCCTCTTCTGCGAAGGTAAAGGCCCCTTCCGCTGGGTGGCCCTTTCGGGTGATCCGGAGGATATTTATAAAACCGACCAAAAGGTATTAGAGCTCTTCCCCGACAATGAGCGCCTCCATCGCTGGATCAAGATGGCCCAGGAGCGGGTTGCCTTCCAAGGTCTGCCGTCCCGCATCTGCTGGCTCGGTTACGGCGAGCGGGCCAAATTCGGCTTGGCCATTAACGAGATGGTGCGCAATGGGGAACTCAAGGCCCCGATAGTCATCGGGCGTGACCATTTAGATACCGGCTCGGTGGCTTCACCCAACCGGGAGACGGAAGGTATGCGCGACGGCAGCGATGCCATCGCCGACTGGCCCATCTTAAATGCTCTGCTTAACTCGGTTTCCGGCGCCAGCTGGGTATCGGTGCACCACGGCGGTGGTGTGGGTATCGGCTATTCCATCCATGCGGGCATGGTGGTAGTGGCCGACGGTACGGAAGACGCCGATTGGCGTTTGCGCACCGTGCTAACCAGCGATCCGGGCACCGGTGTGATGCGCCATGCCGACGCCGGTTATGAGTTGGCCATTCAGACGGCTAAAGAGCGCGGTGTTAAGATCCCCATGTTGGAATAGGTTAGTACGGTCTCGGAAGTAATAGACAATTTCCGTGGTATTTGCGGGCGTGGTCATACTAGAGCGCCTGTAGCCAAAACATAAAGCTAACTGCCCTGGTGGCAAAAGCCAACCAGGGCATATTCAAGATAAAAATGAACAGGAGTGAGAGGAGATGCGTGTTGTAGAGTGCGTGCCCAACTTCAGTGAAGGGCGACGGCCGGAGGTAATCGATGCTATTGTGGCAGAAGCTAAGAGTGTTCCCGGTGTAACGGTGCTGGATGTTAACCCGGATCATGACCATAATCGGGTAGTGCGAGGTAACCATGGAGGAATGTGTGGAGTTGGCCAATGCTCTAGGCGAGCGCATTGCCAACGAACTGGGTATCCCCGTGTATCTTTACGAACGGGCAGCCCGTCGACCGGAGCGTCAAAACCTGGCCGATGTGCGGCGGGGCGAGTTCGAAGGCATTCGTGATACTATCCATGAGCCGGAACGCCATCCCGACTTTGGTGAAGCTAAAGTGCATCCTACAGCCGGCGTGACGGCCGTTGGTGCTCGTCCACCGCTGATTGCCTTCAACGTAAACCTGGACACCGATGATCTGAAGCTGGCTAGACGCATAGCTAGAAGGGTGCGTGAATCGGGCGGCGGTTTCAAGGCGGTTAAGGCGCTAGGGGTAATGTTGGGCGAGCGCAATTTAGCTCAGGTTTCAATGAACATGGTGGATTATACGGTAACGGGACTTTTACCCGTCTATGAAGCGATTAAAGCCTATGCGGCAGAAGCAGGTGTGGGTATTGTCGGTAGCGAAATCGTAGGTCTATTACCGCTACAGGCCTTGTTGGACGTGGCCATCGAGGCGCTGAAGGTGGAATCCTTCGATCTATCACAAATATTAGAAACCCATCTGCGAAGTGAGTAACCATGCGGGCCGATCTACTTGTCGTTAATATTGGCGAGTTGGCAACTACCGTTGGCTACAGTGAGCATCCCCAGCGGGGCCGAGAATTGGGCCAACTGGCGGTTTACCACGATGCCTTCTTAGCTGTTAAAGACGGTCAGGTCTTGGCCTTGGGACCTATGGCGGCAGCCGAGAACTACCGAGGAGAACACACCCGGATTGTTGACGCCTCTGGCCAGGCTGTCTTGCCTGGTTTTGTGGACCCCCATACCCACTTAGTCTTTGCCGGTTGGCGCGAGCGGGAACTGGCCATGAAGTTGGAGGGCAAGTCGTACTTGGAGATCTTGGCGGCTGGTTACGGTATTTTGAGCACGGTGCAGGCTACACGCGCCGCCAGCGTTGATGAACTGGCTACTTTAGCCAAGAAGACCCTGGACCGCATGTTGCTCCATGGCACTACCACTGTGGAAGCCAAAAGTGGCTATGGGCTGACTACTGAAAGCGAAATTCGCCAGCTGCAGGCGGCTAAAAAGGCGGCGGATGAACATCCGGTGGATGTGGTTTCCACCTTCATGGGGGCCCATGCTATTCCCCCCGAGTATAAAGAAAACCCGGAAGCCTTTGTGGACTTGATTATCGAAGAGATGCTTCCAGCCGTCGCCGAGCAAGGTTTGGCTGCTTTCTGCGATGTTTTCTGTGAGGAAGGCGTCTTCAGTATAGAGCAAAGTAGGCGTATTCTGCAGGCCGCAGAAAAACACGGCTTTAAGCTCAAAATCCATGCCGATGAACTGGTGCCTTTGGGCGGTGCCCAACTGGCGGCCGAGTTGGGTGCCACTTCTGCCGACCACCTGCTCTACGCCAGCGAGGAAGGTATTAAGGCCATGGCGGAAGCGGGAGTAGTGGCCGTGCTCTTGCCGGGTACCAGCTTTACGCTGCGCTCATCCCAACGACCCAATGTGGTAGCCATGCTGGAAGCCAGCGTTCCTATCGCCTTAGCCACCGACTTTAACCCGGGTACCTGCCCCACCGAATCGATGCAAATAGTACAAACCCTGGCCTGGCAAAGCCTGGGCCTAACCCCGGCCCAAGCACTGGCGGCCAGCACTATCAACTCGGCCCATGCCATCGGAGTGGCCCAAGAGGTGGGTAGCCTAGAAGTAGGGAAGGCGGCCGACTTTGTGATCTATGACGCACCCAACTTAGATTTTGTTGCCTATCATTTTGGGGTAAACTTAGCACAGCACGTATTCAAGCGCGGGCGACAGGTGGTAAGAGACGGGCAATTGGTGTATTAGCGCAAATAGCTAATGGTTTGGGCGAGGCTAGAGGCGGATCGAACCGAGGGGCTTCACTAGAGCACCGGCTGGTGCCAACTGGGTTTACACGGCCCCTCGGCTCCTCTTTGGGTGTTTCCGCTACCAAGGGACCGCGGCCTCCTGGGGCTCCGATATATGTGGAAAGAATAACAAGTTTTCGTAAGGCATAGCTGCCGCGGCTATGGTATTATTAGTCATAGCCCTGCAAATAACACAAGGAAAGGAGTAGTGGATATGGAGCAGTTTGATCAATATACTTTGCGCGCCTATCATGACGCATTAGCAGGCAAGGGCGCTACTCCAGGCGGCGGTAGTGCGGCTGCAGTGATTGGCGGCTTGGGTGCAGCCCTAGTCTCCATGGTGGCCAACCTAACTGCCGGCCGCAAGAAGTTTGCTGCCGTTGAAGAGGAAATGCAACACCTCTTGGCGGAAGCAACAAGGCTGAAAGATACGATGTTACGCCTTGCCAGTGAGGATTCGGTAGCTTTCGACGGGGTTATGGCTGCCTATGCATTACCAAAAACGACGGAAGAAGAAAAAGAACGTCGCCAACAGGCAGTTTGGGAAGGTTATCGGAGCGCCTGCCAGGTTCCCTTGGCGGTGGCAAAGCACGCAATAGAAATTCTCAAGCTGGCTATCGTGGCGGCAGAAAAGGGCAACCCCAACGCCGTTTCCGACGCCGCCGTTGCCGGTTTTGCTGCCTATGCGGCCCTCAATTCGGCCCTATTAAATGTACGCATCAACGTTAAATACTTGCCCGATGATGAGTGGACCCGGGATATGTTGCAGCAGGTGGAGCAGTTGATCAGTGAAGGCAATGCACTGCAAGAGAAAGTACAGGCCATTACTGATTCCATTCTAAATACTTAGGGAGGCAGATGTTATGAAGACGGATATTCAAATTGCCCAAGAGGCCAAACTCAAACCAATCGTTGACATTGCGGCTGAACTCGGTATTTCAGAAGACGAACTAGATCTTTATGGTAAATACAAGGCTAAGGTCGATCTATCGGTCCGGCGTCGCCTGCAGGACAAGCCCGATGGCAAACTGGTCTTGGTGACGGCCATCAACCCGACGGCCGCCGGCGAAGGTAAAACCACAATTACAGTAGGTCTGGGACAAGCTTTAGCCCGTATAGGTAAGAAAACTATGATGGCGTTACGCGAGCCCTCCCTCGGGCCTAGCTTTGGTGTGAAAGGTGGCGCCGCCGGTGGAGGCTATTCGCAGCTGGTTCCTATGGCCGACATCAACCTGCATTTCACCGGTGACTTGCATGCCATCACTACTGCCCATAACCTGTTGGCTGCCGTGCTGGATAACCATCTGCAGCAAGGCAACGAGTTGAATATTGACCCTCGTCGTATCGTTTGGCGCCGCGCCATGGATATGAACGAGCGGGCTTTGCGCAATATCGTTATCGGTTT
This sequence comes from Bacillota bacterium, assembly GCA_023622465.1. Taxonomy (GTDB): domain Bacteria; phylum Bacillota; class UBA994; order UBA5500; family UBA5500; genus UBA5500. Next base: position 23,374 of record JAMNZE010000128.1, read on the forward strand.
GGGCGGGCCTACCAATGGCGTACCTCGTCAGGATGGTTTTGATATCACCGTGGCTTCTGAGGTTATGGCTATCCTCTGCTTGGCTAGCGATCTAATGGATCTCAAAGAACGCCTCAGCCGAATGATTGTAGCTTATACATATGATCGCAAACCGGTGACCGTGGCCGACTTGGGAGTGCAAGGTGCCATGACCGTATTGCTCAAGGATGCCATCAAGCCCAACCTGTGCTGAGAAATTCTTCAATATTGTTTCCCGTTACGGTAACTTGAAGCCAGACCTAACGGTAATCGTGGCCACTGCCCGGGCTCTGAAGCTGCACGGCGGTGCGGATAAGAAGGATCTGGCCAACGAAGATCTGGGTGCGGTGGAACGCGGTTTTGCCAACTTGGCAAAGCACATTGAAAACGTGGCTAAGTTTAAGGTGCCCGCCGTCGTGGCTATTAACCGCTTCCCAACGGATACACAGGCCGAACTGGATCTAATTAAGGCCAAGTGCGCAGAAATAGGAGTTGCTTGTGCCCTCGCCGAAGTGTTTGCTAAGGGCGGCGAAGGCGGTATAGAGCTAGCCGAAACGGTAGTTAAGGTGCTCGAAGAACAAGAGTCCCACTATGAGCCGCTGTACTCCTTAGATCTGAGCATCAAAGAGAAGATCGAGATTATCGCTAAAGAAATCTATGGCGCCGACGGCGTTGAGTATACTAGCGAAGCCAATCGGGCCATTCGCAACTATACCCGCCTAGGCTTAGACAAGCTACCCATTTGTATGGCTAAGACCCAGTATTCCTTGTCTGACAATCCGAAACTGGTCGGACGGCCCACCGGCTTTACTATCACGGTCCGTGAAGTTAGGGCTTCGGCTGGTGCCGGCTTCCTAGTGGCCATCACCGGCGATATCATGACCATGCCTGGCTTACCTAAGCGACCGGCGGCTCAGGATATCGACATCGATGCCGACGGTACGATTACCGGTTTGTTCTAATTGCGATAAACATAAAAGTGGGGCACCCTGATGGGGTAGCCC
>JAMNZE010000145.1:0-2972 GCA_023622465.1 Bacillota bacterium
CACGAAGCCCGCCTATTAGGTATTCCTATTTACCCCATTGATATTAATGCCAGCGAGGACAACTTCTCCCTGGAAAAGGGCGGTATCCGCGTGGGGCTAAGGGCGCTACAAGGTTTAAATGACAAACACATTGCCGATATCTGCGCAGCGCGCAGGGAGCGGCCCTTTGCATCGTTTGCCGACTTCCTCTGGCGGGTTAAGCTACCCCAAAAGGCGGTGCGCAATCTAATTCGCATCGGTGCCTTCCGTGCCTTCGGCCCAGCTCGCGATTTAATGCTGAAACTAGCTATTAGCGGGCAAAACAAAACCAACCAGCCCCCAGGGCAATGTGTGCTGCCCCTAACAGCGCCCGACACCAACAATCCAATTCCTAGCCCACTGGATAAGCAAGCAGCCATCCTTACCGAGCTAGAACTAACCGGGCTGTATATCTCGGGCCACCCGCTGGAACACTACCGCCCTCTACTGGCCAGCTATGAAGCCATAACCAGCCAACAACTGCGCCGGTGTAGCGATGGGCACAAAGTGAGGGTGGCCGGCATCATCGTTTCTCGCCAGATGCCCCCCACCAAAAGCAAACAGCGAATCATCTTTCTTACCATTGAGGATGAGTGGGGCCTGATCGATATAACGGTTCTCCCCCACACCCAAGAGAAGTATGCCAAAGTGGCCCTCGGCTGCGCCTTGCTGCTGGTGGAAGGTACTGTGCGCAAAACAGGGCCAGAGAGCATCAGTATTACGGCCGAGCGGCTATTTGATCTGAGGCGCTTGGCGGGGGATGCGTTAGCTAACCAAGGTGACCGCTAAATGAAACGCCCTGCTGGTAGCATCTCAGTGCTATCAGCAGGGCGTTCTCGCTAGGATTACTTGCTCAGGTACGATGAAGTATAATGTTAAAACAGCTTCTAGAAGCCAGTCCCAATCGCGTCGATCTTCCAACCCAACTTGTCTAGGGTTCGGACCATGCTAAAGAAACGCTCGTTCATGCCTTCGGTGTATCCGGACGCAATATTAGCAGATAACTCCAGGTTAAACTTCACGCAAAAAAGCCTCTTATTACCCGTCACTGCATCTGGCTCTGGGTTTGCTTGCTCAACTATGCTGATCACTTCAGCATCAGCACCTCTAGGCAAGGGCTGAAAGTCTGCGTTATAAAGCTTGTTCTCATCGAGATTGCTAAAAACATGCTCCAACATGAACCTACTGCTTAATCTCTCAAAAGCGGAGACAGAGTCGCCAGCAGCATATGATGAAAAGTAGGCCCGTATTACATCCTCAGGCTCTGGAGATTTCTCTGCTGCATCCTCAGCACCGCGCACTTCATCAAGCCAGTCTTCCACCGACAGGCCGGTGATCCCCTTTATGCTCTTACCAGTCAACGAGTAACCATATCTGCCAGTCTGAAGAGAAACAAATGGTGGCTCTGGGTCCGGTTCTTGCTCGCTAACTAATTGAACGGTACTATATCTAGCAGAACTTGAGCCATAATTCCATACCCTATGCCAGCTGTCAATGTTATGACAGTTTACAATGGGCACTCCAGCAGCATTGTATCCAACACATATAGTAGCATGGTTCCAACTCCCATCGCCACTCCAGTTGATATACACAGGATCCCAGGCGCAATGTCAGCTGCAACTGGATCATTGATCGTGCGCCCAAATCGTCCAAAATACTGTCGATGGCTAGGCACATAGATCCATGCGGTTGTATAATCATCATCACTAGTGCCTGGTCCATTAAAGTAATAGTGCCATGTAGAATCCTGAGGCATCCCCCCTGCACTAATACATTGAGAGACATAGTTTGCGCAGTCTCCACCGCTGTTATTAAAATTAATGTATGCAGGGTTGTAATATTCCACCTGTTACCTTATACGCTATCTGTAGAAAGCGGCTCTTATTCTGCTCATAGAATAGTCCAAGCGACGGTCCGTTCATCCGAATATACCTCCTTTCTAACCTCCTATTGTTCAATCAGCGAACCCAAATGTTAAAGGTAGACTAGCACGCTACAGCCACACGGCATTGGCCGAACTGAAGACTAGGATGATGAGCTGTGGTAGCAGGCAAACCAGAGAGTTTTGGTTGAGAAAACATGGCTAGGCAAAAACCCCTTCACCTATATATCCCTTGACGACCCTGGTTTGTGACACCTAAAATTATTTTCTTTTTAAGCACTTGTTATCAGTAGGATAAAAGCAGTTGGTGTTGAGAGTACAGTCTTTTGGCAATGCGCCAATCAAAACAGACCCTGTTCATCTTCCTCACCATTAAAGACGAACAGGGCCTGATCGATGTAACCGTGCTCCCCCATACGAAGGAGAAATATGTCTAAAGCAGCCCTTGGCTGCGCCTTACTGCTGGTAGAAGGCACTGTGCGCAGGATAGGGCCGGAAAGCATCAGTATTACCGCCGAGCGGCTGTTTGACCTCAGGCGTTTGCGGAAGAAGGAGATATAAGGCAAGCCCCTCCGGTAGATAACTACCAAGAGGGGCCCATTTGCTAAAAATTCTCAAAACCCTAGTACTAGGGGGTAGCAATGGACGAGGGGATTCTTGAACAACTGTTATACAGGCAGGTATCTGCAGCTCTTAGAGAGACTTTCACAAGAGCCTAACCCAATTGACACTTGGAATTACAAACGGAGTAACCCGCGAGAGAATTGGTTACTCCGTTTTCTTACTCAGAGGCAACACTCAGTCCCAAGCCCAGCCTGCCAACTGCCCGACGTCTTTGTTGGTGATGTTTACATCGGCCGGCGCTCCCGCGGCTCGCATCTGTCCCGTATTGGTCAGCACAAAAAGGTTGGGCGTGGTCCAGAAGTCCTTAACGTCGGCGGCAATTTCAGCCCACTGTTCGCCGGCACTCTGCACGCCAAGCCTAGCTAGATTACTACCCCAGGCGAGCAGCTGATCGGCGTTGGTGAGAATAATCAACGCTTGCTCCCCCCATTCGAGGGTGGCTATGCCC
>JAMNZE010000094.1:0-4689 GCA_023622465.1 Bacillota bacterium
GAGCTAGAACAACTACTGTCCCTAGGCCAGGCGCTGAATGAGACTATGGAACAAACCTATGGGGTTTATCAGGACATGGAATTGTTGGCGCGAACAAACCCTAAAATTACTCCAGCTTTAGTGCAAGATCTGCTGGCAGCAGCCCAACAAATTCACCAACTGCGCCTACAACTGTTGGCCTGGTGTGATCAGCAAAAACAGGTGCTGGCGGATCTTATTAGCCCCGGGGCGGTTTCCCTGCATACTCTATGCCGCTGGATCGCCCTACTGGTGGCCGACATGGCCGCTAAAAAAGGGCAGCAAGTGCAGCCCCTTTTTGATCTGGATGAGGATACCTGGCTAACTAAGGATAAACAGGTGTCCCTCGGCAGCCTTTTGCTCTTCATCTGTGAGCAGGGGTTAAGTAAATTGACCGCTGAAACGCAGCATGTAGGACTGCGTTTCAGCGGTTATATAGCTCCCAAGGGTTTGCGTTTGATTATCACCTTTGCTCCTGCTGAAGGACAAGAGGTCACAAGCCGGGGAGAGCATATTTACACCCTTGAGCTGGGCTAATTTTTATCTAGACCGGCTAAAGTCAGAATTTCTTTCACTAACTCTGCGGCAGTTTCAGCAACAACTAATTGACCATTGAAGCGGGCAATATGATGGGTGGCGCATTCACTGCAGGCAATAATGCATTTTACTTCTTGTATACGTAATGGGCTGTTATCAATTTGCATCAGTTTTTCCAGTGCTTCGCGGCCCATCATAGCTAGGTTTTCACGACAAAAGAGAACTTCCATTTAGTGTTTAGTTCCTCCTATTTTGATTTTGTAATTTTGCTGGACAAGCAACCGGGTAGACCATAGTATAAAGTAAATAGCATGTATCTTTCTATAAGGAGGTGCTACGAGTGCAGGAAAAGGTCCAACTCAGGCGCCAAGATCGGGCCCTGTCGCTGGAAGACAGCTGGCAGCTCCTTATGGAAGCAGCGGTCGGCCGTCTCGGCCTGGCAACCCCCGAAGGCCACCCTTATATAATACCTCTCAACTATGTGATTTTAAATAAGGAAATATTTTTCCATTGTGCGACCGAAGGGCGTAAGCTGGATATTATAGGCCAAAATCCACAAGTCTGTTTTGAAGTTGATACCCTCTTAGGCATCAAAACGGGACCTAAGGCCTGTGATTTTGGAGCCTATTACAAGAGTGTTATTGCCTTCGGTCAAGCTTATGCGGTTGAAGACGGGACTAAAAAGGCGGATATACTCAATGCATTAACCGCCAAATATGCCCCGCCCGGCCATATATTTGAACCGGTTGCTGCGTCGCATGTGAATAATGTCACCATCATTGGAATTAAGGTAAGTACCCTGACTGGTAAAGCCCGCATCAAGAACGCATGAGGAGATAGTGATTAGACATGACACTAGATCTGTTTGCCCTATTAAGAGAAGAAATTCGTCCTGCACTTGGCTGTACTGAACCGGCTGCTGTGGCGTTGGCTTGTGCCACTGCTGCCAGCTACCTGGAGGGGGCTCCTCAGAAGGTAGAAGTAGAAACCGATCCGAATGTTTTCAAGAATGGGATGGGAGTATTTATTCCCGGCACTAAGAAAGCCGGGCTCCATCTAGCCTCAGCCCTAGGAGCACTGGCTGGCAAACCTGAGCTAGAACTAGAAGTATTAAGCGGCTGTGCCCGGTATCTGAGCGCGGCAGAAGCAATGGTGCAAAACCAACAGGTAACGGTAACTCCTTCCCGGCCTAGGGGGAACATTTCCATTCTAGCGCGAGTCACTAACAAAAATGGGCAAGCGACCGCATTAATCGAAGGGTCCCATACCCATTTAGTTGCTGCCTGTAAAACCTTACCCGATGATGCCTATGACTTTTTGCTAGCCTGCGCTCGTAGTAATCAAAAGGTGGCTCGCGCCGGCATTGAACAGAAATTGGGATTAGGCTTAGGCCATCGTTATCAACAGCTTATAACTAAGGATGAAGCATCTAAAGACCTAGGCACCTTGGCCCTTATTGCTACGGCTGGTGCAGCCGATGCCCGTATGAGCGGTTATGATGCTCCCGTTTACAGCACCAACGGCAGCGGTAACCAGGGTATCACCGCCTCCCTGCCGGTGCTAACGGTAGGGGAAGAACTAGGAAAGAGTGACAAAGAGATCGCCATTGCTCTAGCTATCAGCCAGATAGTTACCCTCTATGTCAAACAGCACATCGGCAAGCTCTCAGCCCTGTGTGCTTGCGCTGTAGCCGCTGCCATCGGTGCTAGCTGTGGCATAGTCTATCTAATAGATGTCCCCTATCAAACACTGGAAGAAACCATTAAGTTGATGGTGGCCAACCTGACCGGTATGATCTGCGACGGCGCGAAAGTGTCTTGTTCGCTTAAATTGGCTACCGCCGCTAATACCGCGGTGCAAACGGCCTTGTTAGCTAAAGAAGGCCTAACTACTCCTACCGGCGATGGCATTATTGCCACAACGGTGGAAGATACTATACGCAACCTGGGTTCAGTGAGCAATCCGGGCATGGTAGAAACGGATAATATTATCTTAGATGTGATGCAGCATATAGCAGCTAATAATAACAACTAGCCACTTAAGGGGCGGTTCGCAAAAACATCGTTGCGACCGCCCCTTTTTCGCCATCATCTGTCGAATTTCCTGGGAAATATAGGGCCAAAAACTGTTGGCCGTTTATCAGTGGACTCCCGTCTTCGCAAGAAACCGACTTTCCATATCCAGATCCGCTCATGGGCTTATTATTAATACAACTATGGAAGGAGAAGTATTCTGTTTTTTGCCGTTGGCATTAAAATAGCAATCGGCATCGCTCTCGGCAACCTTCCACTGATAAGGGCAAGAAAACAAAAATGTCACAAGAGCATAAACCCTTGTGACATCTAGTTTGCATTTGGTGGAGCTAAGGGGGCTCGAACCCCTGACCTCTTGACTGCCAGTCAAGCGCTCTCCCAGCTGAGCTATAGCCCCGTTGACATTTCTTATTCTACGCGTTTCCCGCAGCGATGTCAAGTACAATTACTACCAATTTAGCGTCCCTGGATTTCGTCTGTTGGTGAAGTGGCTAAACAGACAATAGCCGTTTCCAATCGGCGGTCCTTGATTTCGGTAACCTTGATCACCAGACCAAACTCTTCTATTTCAAAGGTGCTACCGTCGCTGGGGATTGAGCCGACAAGGCCGAAAACCATACCGCCAAAGGTCTCATAATCCTCTTCTGGTAAGGGTACGCCCACCTGTTCTGCCACCTCAGTTAAGGAGGCAGTGCCTTTAATGCGCCAAGTTTCTGAGTCGATGCGCTCAATTGGTGGTGTTTCTACCGGAGCCCGAATATCGTCGTCCAAATCCCCCACCAATTGTTCCAACAGGTCACTCATGGTGACAATTCCACTCATACCACCATAATCATCTATAACTACCGCAAAGTGATTGCGGGTCCGCTTCATATTGCGGAAAAGAACGTCAGCCCGCACCGTTTCAGGCACAAAATAGGGCGGCTGCACGGCCTTTTGCATCACTTCTTCGCGAGATTTATCAACGAGCCTAAAATAGTCCTTTGTAAATAGAACGCCCACTATGTTGTCGGGGCTTCCCGAGCATATAGGATAGACCGAATGCCTGCTCTCGTTGATCGTCTGTGCCCACTGCTCATCGGTTTCCTCCAACCATAGAAGCGTTACCTCAGTGCGATGGGTCATAATCTCGCCGGCGGAAATATCGTCAAACTCAAATATATTCTGGATCATATACTGTTCGTCTGTCTGTATAGTCCCTTTTTCTTTACCCACATCTAATAACATACGGATTTCTTCTTCCGCATTGCCGTTGTCATCGGCATTAGGATCGATACCAATGAGCCGCAACAAGCTATTAGAAGAAAAGGTAAACACCCAGACAATGGGGGCAAAAATCTTAGAAATGGCATAGACCAGTTTGGACATGCCCAAGGCAAGCTGCTCCGCTTTTTCCATGGCAATTCGCTTGGGGATCAGTTCGCCAAAAAGCACAGTAAAATAGGTGAGCGTTAAAGTAATGATGGCAACAGCTATAGCACTGAGAAGGGATACGGGGATATCAATACCTAACCCTAGGAAAAAGGCCACCAGCCTATGGGAGAAGTTCTCCGCCGCCACCGCACTGCTCAACATGTTAACGAGGGTTATCCCCACTTGAATAGTTGCCAAAAAGCGGGCCGGCTGTTCCAGTAACGTGGAAAGCCGCAGGGCACGCCTATCGCCCTCGCTAGCCAGCTTCGCCAGCTTGTTTTCATTCATGGTCAATACTGCTATCTCTGCACAAGCAAAGGTTGCGTTCAGAAGTATAAAGAAGAATTGTAGCAAAAACAGCCCCAATAAGTTACCAGACAAAATATAAACCTCCTATTTACATTTTATATCGGTTAAAACTACTCATTGGGCTGTTATAAAAGTAAAAAAACGTACACTAAAAAGGACAACATATAATTGCCCTTCCCTGTGCACTGTCTAGCATCCATATAGCTTACCGCTTTACTAACTTCACTAGGTAACGGGTCAGAAGAATCATCCAATGGAATCCACCTACCAATTGTACTTATTTACATAATTATAGGGTTGTCCCGAGTATCTGTCAATTGGATTTACGCCTAGCAATATATTGCAGTCTTTCGGTAGTAGTTTTTACTTCCCCTGACAT
>JAMNZE010000039.1:0-2929 GCA_023622465.1 Bacillota bacterium
CGCACGATGCGGTTAGCCGGGCGGCCGCTGCGGGAGAGCTCATGGTTTTCGCCATGGAAAAGAAGCATTTCCGTCGTAACGCCTAGGCGTTTTAGGGCCACGTACCATTGCTCCGCCTGTTCCAACGGACAGCGATAATCCTCATCGCTGTGGATGATTAGGGTTGGTGTTTTCACATTGGGTGCGTAGCGCATGGGCGAGCGCTCCATGATGAAATCTTCGTCCTCCCAAAGGTCGCGACCTCCCATGCCGTAACGGTCCCCATTCCAACCATTATCGGCCACGCCGTACTTGCTATAGAGGTTGCTCATGCTGCGCTGGGTCACAGCAGCAGCAAACATATCGGTATGGGAAATAAGCCAATTGGTGAAGTATCCGCCTTGGCTACCACCGGTGACACCCATGCGCTCTGCATCCACCCAAGGGAGTTGGGCCGCCTCTTCCGCCATGAACTGCAGGTCTCTAGCATCTACTCCACACCAATCGCCCACAACAGCGCGGGCGAAATCTTCCCCGTAGCCCAAGCTACCTCGCGGGTTGGTGTAGAGCACGCCAAAGCCCTGGCCGGCCAGCATCTGCCACTCATGGAAGAACACGTTGCCATAGGTGGTATGGGGCCCTCCGTGGATCTCCATAATTAATGGATAGGTATTACCCTCTTCGAAGCCCAGGGGTTTAATCAGCCAGCCCTCCAGCTGGGTGCCATCGGGATGGGTAAAATGGATTACCTCGGGCCAACCGATGTACTTGTCGGCAAACAGCTCTTCGTTAGGCGCCGTGATCCGCTTCAATTCGCCGCCCAACGGTCCCCACCACAAATCACCGGGCGTGCTGGGGGTAGCCACATTGACTACCAGGTGATCGGCCTGCACATGGAAAGAAGTGATCACCATCTGCCCCTGACCGAAGACCTTCTCTACCTGAGCGGTGGCATAATCCAGACTATAGAGGTAGCAATTGCCGCCGATAGTGCTTAAGAAATAGATTTTTCCATTGGCTGTCGGTAAAGGAGCCGAATTGCCGCTGTCAAAGCGCACATCGGCACCGATGCTGTTGCCAATATAGTGGGGGAAATCGGGCATGAGGTTGATATTCTCACCGGTGGTCACATTAATGCGCCGTAACTCCGGATACCCGCCCGGGTAGATACCCTTCTGATGGCCCACATATATTAGATGCTCCCCATCGGGCAACCAGCGAGGGCTGGCGCTTCTCCCCTTGCCTCCGGTTAGGTTGCGCAGCTCCCGGGTCTTCAGATCCAGCAGCCAGATATCGTCCAGGGTTTTCAGTTCGTCATCCTCCCGATTAGAAACGAAGGCGATATAACGACCACAGGGCGAAACCGCCGGTTGGCTACAGTTGTAGTTACCTTGGGTAAGCTGTTCTAGTTTTCTACTAGCCAGGTCCAAGTACCACAGTTGGGTGGGATTTCCATCCAGATAGCCGGTGCCGTTGGCTTTATAGCGCAGCCGGGTAATGCGGCGGGCGGTGGCACCTTTCCGGAACTTGGGCTGTTCAACTACTTCCTTGGCCACCAAGTAGAGGCCCCGGCTGTCGGGCGCCCAGACAAAACTGCTTACCCCCTCCGGCAGGTTTGTCGCCGGCTCAGTTTCGCCACAGAGCCAAACCTGTTTTTTACCGCTGCGATTGGAGATAAAAGCTATTCGTTTCCCGTCGGGTGACCAGGTAGGGGCGCCATCGCGTATTTTGCTTCCCACCTTACTGGTGAATGGAGCCACTTTCCCCTCGGTATACTGGCTCAGAGTTGAGCGATAGCCATTTTCCTCTTCGTCAACAACCGTCTCCACAAACAGGCAGGCCTGTCCCGTTGGTGACAAAACCGGATTCCCCACAAACCGCATTGCTAGTAAATCTTCTGCAGTGAAAGGTCGTTTACCCATCTCCTTCTCATCCTCCCAAATTCTTCTTTCTAGCTTACATTGCCATATAAGTCCCTTTCGCCAAGGGGGGAGCTAAACCTGCTGACAACAAAATTATCATTGCTTATTTAGTGGCAAGAAGGATTGTTATGGTATTTATAGAATTATGGTATCAGTGCAAATGGAGGTTTTATTGATGGAGTTGCATCGGCTACCCTTTTGGGCCGCAGGTATTGAAAGCATTGGCCTCGATACTCTCACCGGATTTGGAAATATGTTTGCTATGCTGCACGCGGCAAAGCAGGGCATTGAAGAAGTCTTGGCCACCCCCGGTACCCTTTTGGCCTTGATGTTAGTCGAAATCAGTGATTTTGATTATCTTGGTTTGGAGCTGGGCGAGGAAGCGGCTAATGAATTACAACTAAACATTGCCAACAAAATTGATGCTCACCTTCAGACTGGTGCTAAGCCAGATTTTCAAGGACGATTATTCCGGCTGTCTGCCGGCGAATACGCGCTTCTTATTAGACACTCTAGTTGCCGACAGCTACGTCAATGGGCGAGCCAGCTGCGGCAGGTGACCATCAGTGATTTTACGCATACCGCCGCCCTTCCTCTCAACTTAAGAATTAGCGCGGCCTGTTTCCCTGCCTGTGCAGTTAGCCTTGGGCATCTATTGGCTTATACCTATTTATTCATGGGTAAGAGTCGCGATAACGATAAGACAAATTTGGCCTGCCCCGGGAGCCCCGACTACCAAAACACCCAGTTCCTGTCTATTGAACTCCATAATAATGCCACCAGCCTAATTGAAACCTTTTCGGAAAAAATCCTCGATACCGCATTTCAGCTGGATGAGGCTAGGCACATGGCCTTTACCGATCCCCTGACCCAGCTGCCCAATCAGCGGGTGGCCCGCTACTATTTGCAGGAAATGCTGGCAGAGGCTAATCGGCAAGACTCCGCCTTAAGCCTGATGCTGGTGGACGGCGATAACTTGGGAGACTATAACGAGCAGTTCGGTTACGAAGCGGGCAACGAAATGATTA
>JAMNZE010000040.1:0-3262 GCA_023622465.1 Bacillota bacterium
TAGCATTAAACTGTTTGGCGGCGGCCAAGGTGGCTTTAATTTCATTGGGATGGTGGGCGTAGTCGTCATAGAGTTGGGCCCCGTTATATTCGCCCAGCAAGTCAAAGCGGCGATGGGTCCCCTCATACATCTCCAGGCCCTTGATACAGGTGGCCGCGTCTACTCCTACCAGGTGACCGACGGCAATGGCCGCCAGGGCATTTTTTACATGATGTTTACCCGGTATATGCAAAGTTACATGTCCCACCGGTTCACCCTGGTGTAAAATATCGCAGCTGCTGCCGCCCTTGTGTTCCTTGATATTGACAGCTCGCCATTCATTGCCCTCTTCTAGCCCAAAGGTGACAATGTTGCATTCCAGACCGGGGAGAATGTCCCGCACCTTGGGATCATCATGATAGACCACCAGGTTACCCGCGGCCGGCACCAGCTCTGCAAAACGCCGGAAGGAGCGCTTGATGTGTTCGATACCGCTGAAGTAATCATGATGGTCCGCTTCTATATTTAAGATCACACCTAAGCTGGGACGGAGGTCGAGGAAGGCATCGTAATACTCGCAGGCCTCGGCCACGAATAGATCGCCGCTGCCAATTTTTATTGTCCCCTGGATGGCATCCAGCTCGCCGCCCACCAAGATGGTGGCCTCCAGCCGAGCTGCCTCGAGTATGAGGCTGATCATGGAGGTGGTTGTGGTCTTGCCATGGGTACCACAGACGGCAATACCATATTTGGCCTCCCCCATCAGGGCTCCCAACAATTGGCCGCGGGCATAAATGGGGATATTCAGCTCCCGCGCCCGTTGCAGTTCGGGATTTTCCGGTCGAATTGCCGGTGTATAAAATACAACTTGGGCCCCCTCCACATTACTTGCCTTGTGGTCATAATAAACGGTGGCCCCGGCTGCTTGTAGACGTTCAGTAATATGGGAGCGGCAGAGGTCGGAACCAGAGACTTGCCAGCCGCGCCGTAATAGCACTTCGGCTAAAGCACTCATGCTGATGCCGCCAACGCCGATAAAGTGGGCGTGTTTCGGTTGCTCTAAGTTTAGTTTGGAAGGCATATGAATTTCCTCCTATATATAGTAGCCTATTAGTTTTTTTACCGGATAATAGCTATAATATACGGAAAAACTTGGCTAAGGATTGGTAACCTTTCGCCGGTTGTTTTTATTCCTCTAACGGTTGCCCGATTCCTTCCCGCTGATAGCAAGAGCTATCCTTGGGCCGGAGAAAATTGCTGCGGTTAACTCCTATAGTTTACTATTAAAAGTAAGGGCTGGCCAACGCGCCACTCAGGGAAATTAAACCAAGGGGAACACAGCTGTAATGAAACTTTCTATTGCTCAGGGCGTAATAGGTAATGGAGGGCGAAAGAGGGGGTGTGCCGATGCAGCAAAAGCGCCGAATTTTGGGCTTGATGTTTATATTATTGTTAGTGTTTGTTCGTCCACTGGCGACGGCGGCCGCACCAGAATTTCCACAGCCCCTGGGCTTGGTGAGCGACTTTGCCCAGGTGTTATCGGTGCAGGAAAGGGTAGAGATACAACTGATTGCCGAAAGGCTGTGGCAAAGCAATGGTGTGGAGTTAGCCATTGTTACCGTGACCGACACCAGTCCTTACGATACCGAAACCTATGCCTTCCGTCTCTTCAGGGCTTGGGGTATTGGCGAAGCCAAAGTCGACAATGGCTTGCTGGTGCTACTCAATATGGGAGAGCGGGAGATACGCATCGAGGTGGGAACGGGGCTGGAAGGCTACATCACCGATGCCAAAGCAGGGCGCATTCTAGATGCGGCCCTACCCCAATTGCAGGCCGGCCAATATGGCCAGGGGTTGTTAGTTATAGCCGAGCAGTTGGCTGAGGTGGTGGCCGAGGCCCCCGGCGAAGGCAAGGAACTGGGGTTTTGGGGGCCGGAGATAAACCCCATAGGAGCACTGCTCCTTGGTTATATTAGCCTCCTTATCTTTTCTTCCCTATTCCGCTGGCACGGCCTTATGTACCTGTTGCTAGAGATTCCCCGCCTGCTCCTGCGTGGTCTTTTTTGGAGCGGTGGCCGGGGTGGCCGCGGCGGCTGGGGCGGAGGCGGCTTTGGTGGCGGTGGTGGCTTCGGTGGTTTTGGTGGCGGTAAGAGCAGTGGCGGCGGTGCCAGTCGCAAGTTTTAAATAAAACAAGCTACTAATGAGGAGGAAAGAGGATGAAGAGAAGAACAGGTCTCATAGTTGTTCTAGCCCTAATTGCCCTAATAGCTATTAATGCTGTAGGCGCTTACAACAAGATGGTGGTGTTGGAGCAGGACATCGATGGAGCTTGGGCCCAGGTTAACACCCAATTGCAACGTCGCTATGATTTGATTCCTAATTTGGTCAACACGGTGAAGGGCTACGCAGCCCACGAGCAGGAAGCCATTCAGGCGGTAACGGAAGCCCGCGCCGCTATGATGGGAGCCCGGACGCCGGCGGAACAGCAGGAAGCGGCCAATAACTTGGAGACTGCATTAGGCCGACTCTTGGTGGTGGTGGAGAACTATCCCGAATTGAAAGCCGACAAGGTTTTCACTGGCCTGATGGATGAACTGGCCGGTACGGAAAATCGGATTGCCCAACATCGTATGCTATATAACGATGAGGTGAAGACTTATAACACCTATATTGCCCGTTTCCCCAATGTGATCTGGGCCAAATTGTTTGGCCGTACTGCCCGCGTGTACTTTGAAATTCCCGATGCGGCCCAGTTGGTCCCCGAGGTGAATTTCTAAGCTGGAGCGATGGTTGATTCATAGCTTTACGTATCTATTTCGGATAAATTTTACGGGCGCTTAAATGGCTGCCCGACCAATGAGGAGACCGGTATGGGTCTCCTTATTTCATTTGGGGGAATTTCCTACGGGCCGATCACCGATCGGCCCCTACGAATGCCTCTCGCAACATCTAACGTGGAGATTTATCCGCATGCTACATGTTTCGTAGGGGTGCACCGGTGGTGCGCCCGTATCTCCTATGTTGTAGGCTATGTCCTCAACCGGGCGGCACCCGTAAATTATGGGAGAAAACTACGGGCCGATCACCGATCGGCCCTACGAATACCTCGAAATTCGAGTTTGTACCGCAACACATACGTTTCGTAGGGGCGCTGCTCGATGTGCCTCTCGCAACATCTAACGTGGAGGTTTATCCGCATGCTACATGTTTCGTAGGGGCGCACCGGTGGTGCGCCCGCTGTTGCTCTGGTTATGGGTTGTGCTTGAGTCCAGGTAGTTTTGCA
>JAMNZE010000149.1:0-7904 GCA_023622465.1 Bacillota bacterium
GCGTCCACCTCGGCCTCCGTCGTGGTATAGCCCACGCTGATGCGGGTTGTGCCGTGGGGATAGGTGCCGATAGCCTTATGGGCTAGGGGAGCACAGTGTAGGCCGGGGCGCGTGAGGATGCCATACTGGCGTTCCAGCACCACCGACAGTTCGGCCGAGTCATACCCCTCCAAGTTAACCGACAACACTCCCAAGCTGTTAGGCGGCGAGTAGAGGGTGAGCCCGGGTACCTGTTGGAGCCCGGCGCGCAAGCGCTCGGTTAAAGCTGCTTCCCTCTGGCGCAGGTGCTCTCGGCCCAGTTCATTGAGATAGTTCACAGCAGCTCCTAAACCGGCAATGCCGATGGTATTAGGAGTGCCGGCTTCCAAGCGGTCGGGCATAAATTCGGGTTGGTGCAATTCATGGGAAATGCTACCGGTGCCGCCCTCCCGCCAGAAGGCCAATTCCACCTCGGGGCTTACATACAGAATGCCGGTGCCTTGCGGACCCAACAAACCCTTATGACCACTGCAGGCCATGGCGGCTGGCTTTAGCTTTTGCACATCGATGGGCAGCAGCCCGCCCGTTTGGGCACAATCCAGCACTAGTTTGATGCCCCGGCTTTGGCAGATTTCGCTTACCGCCTCGATATCAATCACGGCGCCGGTCACATTGGAGGCGTGGGTGGTAACAATTAACGCCGTTGTCGGTCGCAGGGCGGCAGCAAACTGCTCCGGCTGGATGGTGCCATTTTGCAGGCCCAACACCGTCAGTTCAATCTTGCCCGCATTCTTTAGGGCATAAAGGGGGCGCAGTACCGAATTATGCTCTAAACAGGTGGTTATAACATGGTCTCCCGGACGCACCAGACCCTTAATGGCCATATTGAGAGCATCGGTGGCATTGAGAGTAAACACAATCTGGGTAGAGTTAGCCGCGTTGAAAAGCTTGCTAACCGCATGGCGCGCTTTATGGATGAAGCGGGCCGCCCCCAGTGAAAGGCTATGCCCCGAGCGGCCCGGGTTACCCGATTGCTCCAGGGCCAGCATCATGGCTTCTGGCACCGCTGCCGGTTTGGGCCAAGATGTGGCCGCATGATCGAAATATAACTGTTTCAATGTTATCTTCCCTTCAAAGGTCCATAAGTGGCATCGTATTCTAGCCCCTGCTCTTCTAGGAGGGCTAAGATGGATTCCATATCTTCCGCTAATACTTCTGCACAGATACCACAGGAGGAACTAAACTCCCGTGGTACTGGCCGTAAGCGACATTGGAATCCGTGCTCTTGCAATAGGGTTTCGGCTTCGAAGGCCCAATAGGTGGAATAAAAGGTAATCACGAATAGGTCGGTTTTAGCTGTCATCTTTTAAAGCTTAATGCTAATCTCCCACTCGCCCGCGCTAGTTTCCGTAACTTGAGGCTGTTTGCCAGTGGCTTGCAGCAGAGAGCGGGTTACATTTTCTCGGGCAACAGCCGCATCTACTAAAACCTTTAAGTGTTTAATGGACTTATCATTTAAAGCCTGACGGGTCAATATTACCGGTTCGGGACACGAAAGACCTCGGGCATCAACAGTGTATTGCATTAAGCTCTAACCTCCTTGCCTGTGTTCTTGGTGTGGGCGCGCTTAACTCTAATCGTTTCGCGGGCGCCTAAACCGATAACCACCAACAGTGCGAGAATAACCCAGTTGGCAATTTGGCCATTTACCGGTACGCCAGCTCCACTGGCGGCCAGACCAAAGTTATGGGCAGTAGCCGCACCTACGATTAGGCCCATTACGGTCACCATGGCATCGCTGTCGCCTTCACCGGCTAGAATGAGCTGACGCAATGGGCAGCCACCCAGCAGAGCTGCACCTAAACCGGTGGCCAGCATGCCTAGGTAATTGTAGAAATGGTTAGTATGGGCAATGGGCTGTTCGGTGAAACCCAGGTTGAAATTGCCAGTCACCAGGTTGCCGATTAAAGCAACCACGAAGATAGCTGCAAAGCCGCTTAAGAGATGGTTATCTTTGAACATAATCATATCACGAATGCCACCCACCATACAGAGGCGAGTGCGCTGGGCGGCCACACCGATTAAAAGGCCGGCACCTAAGGAATAGATAAAGGGAGCCGACATGGACCCGGGACCGCTTTCGCTTTGGAAGATGAAAGCGGGAGCCACTAAAGCTAAGACCACTAAGAAAATAGCGAAGATAGGACCGGTAGCACCAGCCACCTTGTTCTGCGGATAGCTGCGCCCTAGGCTGAAGCCCTTCTTCAAGAAGTAAATGCCTACGGCAATACCGCTGATAAAGCCCAATAAACCGACCAGCGCATTCAGGTCGCCGGCAGCCAAGCGTAAGACCATGCGCAGCGGGCAGCCCAGGAATACGAGAGCCCCAATGCTCACCATAGCACCCATAAAGAACCTTAATATGGGGCTGGAGCCACCCCGCGGGCGGAACTCCTTAAAGGCTAAGGCGGCTAAGAAGGAACCTAGAATAAAGCCGGGTATTTCTAAACGTATGTTTTGTACTATTTCGGCCCTATGTAGTCCTAAAGCGCCGCCGATATCGCGCAGAAAGCAGGCTACGCAGACGCCCATATTTTTGGGGTTGCCCAGTAATACCAGTACAACCCCCAAAAGGCCCACCAACAGGCCAGCGCCTAGCATTCTTTTCTTTTCGCTAGTCATTTAAGCTCACTCCTTAATTAGTCTCTATGTCATACACATTATATGATTGCTTTATAGATAAAACAACATGGTCTTATATTAAACCTGTTTATAATAATGGGTGAGCAGCTGATCAAAGCCGCCGATGGAGTGAGTTTTACCATTGAACAGGGTGAATTCTGCGTCATGGTGGGGCCCAGCGGCGCCGGCAAGACGACGGTTTTAAATATGTTGGGAGGTATGGACACTTGCGATAGCGGCCTCATCCGGCTGGGCGACTGCCAGGTTAGTCAGCTCAATGAAAGGCAGTTGACCGATTATCGCCGCCATGAGGTGGGTTTCGTATTCCAGTTTTATAATCTGGTGCAGAATCTGACGGCCCTAGAAAACGTAGAGTTGGCGTCAGAAATTTGTCGTGACCCGCTGGACCCGAAAGAAGTGTTGGAGATGGTGGGTTTGGCCGACCGTATGCATAACTTCCCCGCCCAACTTTCCGGTGGTGAACAACAACGGGTGGCCATAGCCCGGGCTTTGGCCAAAAACCCCAAAATCCTACTCTGTGATGAGCCTACCGGTGCCTTAGATTATGAAACGGGTAAGAATGTGTTGCAGCTATTGCAGGATAGCTGTCGGCAGACGGGCAAAACGGTGATCGTCATTACCCATAACCAAGCCCTTACCCAGATGGCCGACCGCGTAATTCATTTACGAAATGGCAGGGTGGCTAAAATGGAGTGCAATGCCAACCCACTGCCGGTAGAAAGGATTGAGTGGTAGGGTGAGCCGGGCCTATTTTAAGAGCATTCTGCGTTCCGTGCGCGAGAGTTTAGCACGCTTTCTAGCCATATTCGCTATCGTGGCCCTAGGGGTTGGCTTTTTAGCCGGCTTGTGGTCCACCACCCCCGACATGCACCTATCGCTAGATAGCTATTACGACCAGCAGCAGATGGCTGATGTGTTTATCAAGGCCACCCACGGACTAACTGAGGATGACATAGCAGCCCTAGCCGGTTTGCCGTCGGTGGCCCATCTATTGCCGGCTAAAGTAGTGGATACGCTGGTGGCCACCACCGATAATAGGCGCCTGACGGCCCGCCTTTATGGTTTGCCCTGGGCTCAGCTCAGTGGCGACCAGCCCTTACCGGTTAACCGTTGGCAGTTGGTTGCGGGACGCCTGCCGCAAACTCCTCAGGAGTGCTTGGTGGAGCAGGGTGATTCCTATCTGGAATCTCTGGAGCTGGGCTCTACCCTCAGTATCGTCACCGAAGCCGACAATGCGGACCTGTTTGCCACCACCCAGTTTACGGTGGTGGGCGTGGTAGCCAACCCCTTTTATTTTGCTAATGAGCGGGAGCCCAGCAACGTGGGTAAGGGGCGGCTGGAAGCGGTAATCTACATAGCCGATAGTTGTTATGATCTGGATTTGTATACCGACGCTTATCTTACTAACAGCCAAGCAGCCCAGTTAATGACCTTCAGCGCTGCCTACGAGGAACAATTAGAGGATTTCGTAGCCGAGCTAGAACAATTGGGGGAAGAAAGGTCACGCCTGCGCTATGCCCAGATTCATGGTGAAGGGCAGGCGGAGTTGGACCAGGCCCGGGCCGACCTCGCAGCTGCCGAACAGGAAGCGGCCCAGGAGCTGGCCAGCGCCTGGCAAGATATTTTAGACGCCCGCCAGGAGTTGTCTGAGGCTAGGGAAGAGCTGGATCGGGGACGGGCAGACTTGGCGGCAGCCCGTACTGCTTTAGCCCAAGAAAAGGCCCAGGCGGAAGCCCAGCTGGCCCAAACGGAGCAGGAGCTGATGCAAGCTCGGCAGGAATTGGAGCAGGGCGAGCAATCGCTGGCTGCCGCCCTGGAGGCGGGGCTAATTGGGCCAGAGCAGGCGGCGGTATGGCGGCAAGAGCTAGATCAGGGTTGGGAGCAGTATAGGACCGGTGTGGCAGCCTTGGAAGGGGCTAAAACCGCCCTGGCCCAAGAAATGGCTGCAGCTGAAGCCCGGTTAGCCCAAGCTGCCCGCCAGCTGGAGCAGGGGGAGAGGGATTACGATGAGGGCCGACGCCAGTTGGCCAGCGGCGAAGCCGATTATTGGCAGGCCCGTGCTGAAGTGGAGCAGGAGCTGGAGCAGGCCCGCCTAGACCTGGAGGATGCCGCCCGCCAGTTGGATGAGCTGGAAATGCCCAGCTGGTATGTGCTGGACCGCAATGCCAACGTTAGCTACGCCAGCTTTACCATGAACACCGAAAAGGTACAGGCTATCGCCACCGTCTTCCCCGTGTTTTTTATGCTGGTGGCGGCTCTGGTCTCTTTAGCCTCCATGACCCGTATGATAGAAGAGGAACGGACCCAAATCGGCATCATGAAGGCCCTAGGCTACGGCAGGTGGGCTATTATGGAAAAATATATGGGCTATTGTGGGTTAGCCAGCTTGGCCGGCAGCATCGTGGGTCTGTTGGTGGGCTTTCGCTATATACCGGTAGTTATTTGGCAGGTTTTCGCCACCATGTACCCGCTGCCCACCCTCTATACCCCCTTCCGTTGGCCCTTTGCCATTGTGGCCACCCTAGGGGCTGTGCTGCTTACCCTCTTGGTCACCATCTACGCCTGTAACCGGGCTTTGCAGGAGAAGCCGGCAATGCTGATGCGACCGCGGCCGCCTAAAGCCGGTAAGCGCATCCTGCTGGAAAAGATTAAACCCCTGTGGTCGCGCCTTAGCTTTAGTCATAAGGCAACGGCCCGTAACCTCTTCCGCTATAAAAAGCATTTCTATATGACCGTATTAGGGGTGGCCGGCTGCACCGCTCTGCTAGTCACCGGTTTCGGGCTACAAGATTCCATCGGCAGTTTGGGCCATACCCAGTTTAGCGAGCTGATGCATTACGACCTCAGCATCGACTGTTCTGTACTAGGTTTCACCGCCTTCTATGGGGAAAGGGCCACCGCCCATCGCGGGGAGAGTGATGCGCCGGTCACCGTGTTTGTGCCCCATACACCCGCTGATTGGCCCCAGTTTATCACCTTACGGGAGCGGCCCAGCGGTGACAGTTTGGATTTGGCTACTTACCCGGTGGTCATCAGTGAAACGCTAGCCCGCGCTCTAGGCCTAAAGGCGGGAGACCAATTCAGCCTGGAAGACTCGGAGGTACGTGGGCAGCTATGTCTATATCCATCCGTCAGCTTATCAGGCTGCCTATGGGCAGGAGGCTAAGGTTAATCGGGTGCTGGCCAATACTAGATCCTTAGACGCGGCTGAACAGGATCAGTTGATGAGCCAACTGCTGGAACAGCCCGCCGTGGTGCAGGCCGAATTCCTAACCCAGGCCCAGCATTCCTTCGACCGGCTGGTGGAGTCCATCGACTTCTTGGTGGTAGTTATTATTCTAGCCGCCGGTGCCCTAGCCATGATCGTGCTCTACAACCTGATTAACATCAACATTGCCGAGCGGCACCAGGAGTTGGCTACCCTGCGGGTTCTTGGTTTTCACCACCATGAAGTGGCCGGTTATATCTACCGGGAGACGGCTATTCTGAGCCTCATTGGCACCTTGGTAGGCTTACCTCTAGGGAAACTGCTGCACGCCTTCGTGATCCGCCAGGCCGAGTCTAACGACCTGATGTTAGGGCAGAGTATCGCGCCCCTTAGCTATCTGTGGGCGGCTCTGCTGACGCTGCTCTTCTCCGGGTTGGTGTGCCTGGTCATGGTCCGCAAGCTGAAGCAAATCAAAATGGTTGATTCCCTGAAGGCAGTTGAATAGTGATGGAAAAGGAGAATTGGCCACCATTAGAGAAATGTAGGAGGAAGAAAACCGTAAGGAGGTTTGGATAATGCAAGTAAAAGTGGTGCAACAGGATCTGCTGCAAACTAGAGCTGACGCCTGGATTGTTAACCTATTTGCAGGAGTTACCAAGCCCGCCGGTGCTACTGGCGCCGTGGATAAGGCGCTGGGCGGACAAATCAGCCGCCTCATTGAGCTGGGTGAGATTACCGGCAAGCTGCTGGAGACGACGGTGCTGTATCCCATCGATGTTCCAGCCACAAAAGTGATCATTGTCGGCTTAGGCGAAGCGGAAAAGCTGACCTTGGAAACCGTACGCCAAGCAGCCGGCGCCGCCTATAAAGTGGCTGCCAAAGGTAAGGCCAAGACGATTGCCACCATCGTACACGGAGCTGGCATCGGTGGCCTTTGCCCAGAAGCCTGTGCCCAAGCCACCGTGGAAGGTTCGCTGCTGGCCGGCTATCGTTACGAAGCCAAGGGAGCCAAAGACAATGACAAGCCCCAGCCGGCCGAGCTGATTGTGGTTGAACATAATGCTGAGAAACTGGAAGCTATCGAGCGCGGTGTTAAGCGGGGTCAAATTACCGCCGAGGCCACCAATCTGGCCCGCACCCTGGTTAACACACCGGCTAACCATATGACCCCCACCCACATGGCCCAGGTGGCGGAAAAGGTAGCCGCCGAGAGCAACCTGCAATGCGAAATTCTAGAGCGGGAAGATATGGAGAAACTGGGCATGGGTTGCTTGCTGGGGGTGGCCCAGGGCAGCGAACAACCGCCCAAGCTGATTACCCTCTACTATGAAGGCAACCCGGGGGGTGAAATACTGGCCCTGGTGGGCAAAGGGCTCACCTTCGACAGCGGCGGTATTTCCCTTAAGTCTAGAGACGGCATGGAACGGATGAAAAACGATATGGCCGGCGGCGCAGCCGTTTTGGCCGCCATGGGTGCCATCGGCAAACTGCAGCCTAAGGTGAACGTGTTAGGTGTGATTGCCAGCACCGAGAACCTGCCCTCCGGTAGCGCTCTGAAACCGGGTGACGTGCTGGAAGCCATGACCGGGCAGACGATAGAAATCGTCAGCACCGACGCCGAAGGCCGCCTGATTCTGGCCGACGCGGTGGCCTACGCCGAGCATAAGGGCGCCACTAAGATAGTAGACGTGGCCACCCTCACCGGAGCCATCGGCGTAGCGCTGGGCAACGTATATGCGGGCCTGGTGTCCACCGACGATGCTTTGGCCGATGTTGTTCTGCAGGCTGCCGACCAGGCCGGCGAGCGGTTCTGGCGTATGCCCGTCCACGACGACTACCGCGAGTTTTACAAGAGCGACGTGGCCGATTTGCGTAATGGCGGCGTTCGCGGCGGCGGGGCCATCACCGGCGGCATGATCATCAGCGAATTCATTAAGGAGGCCGCCTGGGCCCATCTGGACATCGCTGCCATGGCCAGCACCGAGAATACTAAGGGTTACTCGGTTAAGGGCGG
>JAMNZE010000063.1:0-4530 GCA_023622465.1 Bacillota bacterium
TAGTCGGCGAATAGGATATCTAGCATGGTGGTGTCAACATAGCCCGTTGATACACCTTGGTAAGAAGTAAGCCGCACCAAGGTGAGAGGGCCTAACTCATAAATTAGCAGGTAGGGTTCCTCGCCCACGCGAATTGTGGGGATACCGGTCCATTTAGCGATATCGGGCCAGGTTTTATCATCGTAGCGAAGAGCATAGCCGGTACAGGTGCTGTGCTGCTCAAACCAGCCCTTGCACTCCTCCGGGAACAACCGCTCGGTGGCTCGCAGATGTTCTTCTAGCTGGAAGCCACTCATGTTGATAACCTCATAGTATTTGCCTTCTAAGCTTAAGCAGGTGGTTTTCATGTTGTGGAGAGAAACCTTGTCCCGTTCTAAGGACCTTTTCAAGAAGGGAATGATTTTAGCTCCTTCCGGCAGACTCAAACTTTTCATAGGTACATCCTCCTTTGTTACTTGTTGGCAGGTCATCTCCCTATTTATAAAGGTACATAAACCGGCTATGTACCCACGCCTGGAGATAGATAATTTTATCGCAAGGCCCTATTTGGCTTTATTTCCCTGCAACATAAGCTATAATTATAGATAGACAAGTTCATCGGGGAGGTGAATTTATGCAGCACATTACTTTGAGAGTGAGTGGTATGTCCTGAGGCCATTGTCGGCGAGCAGTTGTTCGCGCACTAACGGATCTAGACGGAGTTCATGAGGTGGACGTTAACTTGACCACTGGCCAGGTGCAGGTTCAGTATGAAGAAGGCAAGGTAACCCGGGATGCTATGGTGGCCGCTATTACCAACATCGGTTACATTGTAGAGAATTAAAATGCGTCAGGATATATAGAGGGGCTGTTCGCAAGTGAACAGCCCCGCAGTGTTTTCGGGCCAAGGATCGGCACTATAAGCACTCCTCGCCTCTTTATATAAACTGAACTTATGCTTAATCTCCCTTTCCTCTAGCAAAAACATTAGTGGCACGGGCGAACCCGTGCCACTAATGTTTTCTATAGCTGGGCGAAAACCACGTGATCCAGGATCAAAGCAGCATTCTCGGCACTAGGCATCGTGAACTGAATCTTGGCCGCTGCCGTGCCGGGCGGCGCTGGCTCGGTAATGGCCGCGTAGACTAACCAGGTGGAGGTATCGGCCCCCGAATCGTCACCGCGGGCCACCAGGCCTAGCCCTTTCCCTATTTCCCTACCAAACCTATCTAACCATAGAACTGTTACTACTAAGGCCGCTTCCCCAAATTCCGCCAGTCTACTCACCTTGAGAGCGAAGTTGAGCAGGTAGCAGCGACCGGCAGCCCGGGTGAGAGGAATCTGCTGCGTCAAAGAGGCGCCAAAGTTGGGCAAGGTAGCGACCACGTTCCCCTCGTAAGCCGTGTCCACATTAGCAGCACCGACGTTAACCGATTCCCAGCCATCAAGGTTATTCTCAAAGCTGGGGTTTTGCACCAGATTGGAAGTGCTGATTCTGGCAAACAGCACCTGGTCAATCCGATAGTCGAAAACGCCGGCCCCTTGATTCTCAAAGCTAATGCGGGCTCGGACTGCCCCTCGGGGTGCGGGGCTGGTGGCAGCCAAATAGGTGAGGTAGGCGCTGCGGCCTAGGAGCGAGTCAGCGGGTATGGAGAACTCTAAACCATCGGAGATAACGTTGCCGTTGCGGTCCAGCCACTGGACCCGCACAGTGGTGGCAACGGCAGCCGTCTCGGTAATGCTGAGGCCAAAACTGAGCAGATAGGATGAGCGGGCCGGTTGATTGCCGATGTATACATCCTGAGTCAGCGAGCCATCGCCCTCACCCCGGGCGTAGGCACCGCCGTCCAGGGGAAAATCCCAGTCGGTTACAAAGTCCGACGCAGTCCAGGCGGTTAAGCAGCTTTCAAAGCCGTGGT
Source organism: Bacillota bacterium (assembly GCA_023622465.1). Lineage (GTDB taxonomy): Bacteria > Bacillota > UBA994 > UBA5500 > UBA5500 > UBA5500. The sequence goes on from JAMNZE010000063.1 coordinate 1,899, forward strand.
TTTGCACCAAATTGATGGACTGGATGGGAGCCAGGATTACCTGATCCAGCTCGATGAAGCTGTTCTCCTCGCCTAGGCGCTTGCTGAACAGCAGCCTGGCAAAGGCGGCATTGGCGGGTGGCACGTCAGTTATTTCAAAGAAGGTGATCTTAGTGTTGAGCTCACCGGTAAAGACATTGGCACTAATAAACATGGAGCGACCGACGCCAATGGCCCGGTGATCCCGATCCAACCAAAGTACTTGTACAATCAGGTCAGCCGCTTGCAAAGAGCCAAACAGGTTGAAGCTGAGAAACAGCGGCTGCCGCTGCGCTCCATCTAAAGAAACATCCTGCCATATGATAGACGCTGATGCTAGCATAAGGAGCGCTTGGTTGCCGGCAAAAGGCACCCTATTGTTCAGCGTGAAAGAACCGATAAGGAGCCAGTTTTCGATGCCGGCCTCAAAACTGGGGTTCTGGCATAAGAGAACTTGTGGTGCTCTCTTTTTTCTACGCATTGCAACCCCTCCCTTCTGAAAGGAATCTGAGTACTATAACAAAATATGCAATAGGCAGGAGGGGTGTGTAATCGTTGTTATACGGTTAAGCCATCAAACAGGCTGCATAAACAACCCGCTCCGCCTACGCCGCGCAGGCGGGTCGACCAACGGGCACGGGCGCAGCTAGTGTATTGCGAAAGCAATACGCAGCAACATCCTTGCGACAGCGCCATATAAATGTTACTTTACTGCTTCCGCGCCGCTATTAGCAGCATCATGGGGCGGCGCAGCTCATCTCTCATGCTATCCAACAGGTGGGGCGCCGGTTGGGGCTCCACTAGCCGGGTGAGTTCAAAGCCGGAGTCCAGCAGAGTGTTCACATAGGTGGTCAGGGTCCTATGGTATTTGGTTACCTCATGGCCTAGGAAGACCGCTTGCCGGGGGCCTTCGGTAAAGTAATTATCCACCGGCCAATGCAAGGGCACCCCGCTGGCATCATAATGCCATTGTTGGTCGCCTCGGAGCTAGCCGCAGGAAAATCGATGGCTTCGATGGGCATCTGCCGATATTCAATGCGAGGCGAGCTGGTCCTAGCGCGGGCTTCTCGCAGCATGTTCTCAGAGATATCAATGCCCAGCACGTGCTGGGCCCCTTGTTCAACAGCATAACGGCAGTGCCATCCGAAACCGCAGCCCAGGTCAAGTACCCGCTTGCCCTGGAAGTTGGGGAGCATTTTCTTAAATTCGTACCACTCTCCTGCCGCCTGTAAGCCGCCCACGGAGCGGGCCATCTGCTTATAACGGTTGAAAAAGTCTTGGTCATCATACTTGTTTTGTTGCATGTTGTTGTCCTCCGTAACTACTTTAGCAAAAGAGCATGGGCATAACTGATATGACTAGGAAAAGAAGGCCATTTTCCAGCAAGAAATTATGCGGCACTTTATACGGATCATTTAAGATCCGTTCTGCTCTCTGCAGGGCTAGGCTGCTCTCTAAAGCTGAATGGCCGGTTGCTTGGGGCTGGCAGCGGGTCCATTCCTGTGATGCGCGCACCACCTTAACCAAAGCAGAGGCTAAATCAGCCGGTTGTTCAATTTTGCTAGCCGCAAAATCGTCGGCCACCTCTTCCCGGGCGATCCCGTAGCGAGTATAGGCTAGACGCATTACTGGTGAGAAAAAGGTCAGCTTCCTGACCAGGGCTAGGGCCCGGTTCAGCAAATTGTCGTGACCTATAATATGAGCTAGTTCGTGCGCCAGCACTGCCTTTAGCTCCCGGTCATCCATTATTTCCAATAGGCTGCTGGTCAATAGGATTCTTGGCTCCCTCACGCCACGGACACACGCAATGGGATGAGGAAAGTCATAGATTACGAGTTCCAGTGGGCTGGCCTCTAATTCGGCCAGCAACTTATATACCCGTTCATATGGGGTAGGCATTTTGACAACTGGTAACCTGCCATAGGGGATATTGCTATTTCGTCGCGCTCTAACCATATTTAGCAAAGCCAGCCCAGATAATAACAATATGATATTTCCACTGAGCGGCATAATCAGCAACTTGGCTCGGTTTAATAGGCGATTAGTGATAAAGGAGCAAACCTCAGCCCAATGGACCATGGCTAGGGAAAAGGCAGTTAAGGGCAAGGCCATAACGGCCGCGTAGAGCAATTGCCTGGTTCGGGAGGAAATAGAGAGAACGGTTTCTGATAGTCGTACCAACGCGTAACCAAAGAAACCGGTTACTAAAACCAAAAGGACATATGTGACCAAAATCTCCGCTATGCGCATACCCCTATTCCCCCCTCTTGCGGCGAATAGCCTTTTCTAGCTCCAAGAGCCGATCCTCCTCAACTTGGCCAATGCGGTTGGCAAAGTGCGATATGGTTTCCTCACCGAAACTGCCTAGTAGGGAGTCAAGCACTTCTCCAACTATTTGCTGAGCAAACTGCTCCCTACTTACGGTAGCATGATAGCGATAGGCATTGCCCACCTGTTCCCTACGCAATAGGCTCTTCTCTGCTAAACGCGACATCACAGTCATCACCGTGGTGTAGGCTAGTTCCCTCTCATCATTTAGGTAGTTATGCACCTGTTTCACGGTGCAAGCCCCATGTTCCCAAATATATTCCATAATGTCGGCTTCCAACTCGCC
>JAMNZE010000017.1:0-6216 GCA_023622465.1 Bacillota bacterium
TTGGGGCAAGAATGGCTCCTGATCTGGAGCTGCCTTCTTCTTCCACATAGGGCCTCCCTACTTTCCTAATCCAATTACTATGTAGTAGTGTTCGTTGGCTGAGGCATTTTATGTATGACCAATGATCTTGTACGGTGGCCGCTTTTGTTGTGCTTGTTGCCCAAGTGCATTATTCTATAGGCAGGAGGTGGGGTAATTGGCTTTTCAGTGGCGGGAAAGGGTGACGGCGGCAGACCAGGGGCGGCTGCTGAGAGATGTGCTGCGGGATAGGCTGGGGATTTCTAGCCGTATGTTGATTGACCTAAAATACAAGGGGCGCATTTTACTCAATGGCACTGCCGTCACTGTGCGGGCGAGGGTAAAGGAGGGCGATGTGATCGAGCTCTACTTGGCCGAGCCCAAAGAAGCACGGGTGGAGGCGGAAGACTTGCCCTTAAGTATCATATACGAAGACCGGGATTTGTTGCTGGTAAATAAACCGCCGGGGCAAATTGTTCACCCCATTCCGCCGGAGCCTAGGGGCACCTTAGCCAATGCTATCGCTTGGCACTGGACTCAGAAAGACATAACCCGCCCGGTGCGCATTATTACCCGTCTGGATAGGGACACCAGCGGCCTAGTGTTGGTAGCTAAGCATGCCTTGGCCCAGCACCTGCTGACGACCCGTCCGCAGATGATAGACAAGTATTACCTGGCCCTCATTGAGGGCTGCCCCCGGCAAAGGGAAGGCCAAATCGATGCTCCCATAGCCATAAACGAGGCTAATCCGGTCACCCGCCGGGTTGCGTCGTCAGGGCGGCCGGCGCAAACGGCTTACCGGACGTTAAAGCCGGGTGAAATAAGCCTAGTACAAGCTAGGTTGCTAACGGGTCGCACCCACCAAATTCGGGTGCACTTTGCTTGGCTAGGCCATCCCATTGTGGGAGATAAGCCGTACGGAAGCCGGTCTCCCCTAATCCAACGGCAAGCTTTACACTGCTATGGACTGCGTTTAGTGCATCCGCGCTGGCAGCAGGAATTATGCTTTTTGGCCCCCTTGCCAGAAGACATGGGACGGTTATTATGACCAATGGGACTGACCCTGGTCAGCTTCCCACTAAAAGGCGTAGGCACTATTCTATTTAGTCGACAGCCAAGGGACACTCGGACGCGTGGGTTTCACCGCAATAAAGGCAAATGTTTTGTAAATTAGGCTGCTGTAAGGCATGCTTAAGAAAGGACGAAACACCGCTAACTAATTGTTCTCTCTCCGCCGTTGGTAACTGCTCTAAGAACTTTTGCAGAGCCCTCTCGGTACAGCCGGCCAACTGATCAATAACTGCTTCTCCCTGGGCGGTGAGTTTAAGCAGGGTATGGCGTCGATCGTGGGGCGCATCCTGCCGTTCCAACCAACCGGCGGCCTGCAACCGGTCGGCCATTTTGGTGGCCGCCGGCACACTGGTGCCCAAAGCACTAGCCAAACTGGAAATGTCGCAGCGGCTGGCATGCACGTCGGTATGGGCCACATAGCGCAAGGCATCATACTGGGCCTTTGATAAGTCATGAACTGCCAGCTCAGCCGTTAATATATCGGTTAATAGGCGCTGTAGAACCACATTAAATACTCTTAATAGCCGAGAATCCTTTAACATGTCAGTACCTCCCCTTCCCTACTGTCTCTTTCGACTTTGTTAAGGGATTCCCTGCCAAATAAAAAATGTAGGGCCATCGCAACGATTGGCGATAGCCCTGTTTTCTTGAGAGCTGTGGGTAACACAGCCAGCTAGTATACTATCATCGGCTGAATCTATGACTCCTGGCCAGCTTGCTCTTCTTTTATTTCTTCTAACTGGCTTTGCTTATTTCCAGCTTCCTCCGCCTTTAGGCCTAAGGATTCGGCCATGGCTGGCAGAGCGCCTAGTAACTTAGACGCATCGGTGGGGATAACCAGCTTGCTGCTGGGGCTCTGACCTAAGCCCTTCATTGCGTCTATACCCTGTAGCATTACATATAATTCGGGGGTAAGGCCGGCAGATTGAACCAATCTAAGCCCTTCGGCGGTAGCTTGCTGCACCCGTACGATAGCCTCGGCCTGACCTTCAGCTTCCAAGATGCGCACCTGCTTTTCCGCCTCGGCCGCCAGTATTTCTTTCTCCCTCTGGGCTTCCGCATCCAGAATGATGGCCTGCTTACGCCCCTCAGCCGTTAGGATCTCAGCTGCTTTCTCGCCTTCAGCCCGCAAGATGGCCTCACGCCGCTCTCGTTCGGCCCGCATCTGCTTCTCCATGGCATCTTGAATATCGCGGGGCGGCAGTATATTCTTCAGTTCAACCCGGTTAACCTTAATACCCCATTTATCGGTGGCTTCATCGAGGATGGCACGTAGTTTTGTGTTGACTATATCCCTGGAAGTTAAGGTTTCATCCAGATCTAGTTCACCAATTATGTTACGCAAGGTGGTAACCACCGTGTCAATCTGCATCGTAACGTTATCTTTAGTAATTACCGGTTGGGGCGGGAAATCAGCCACCTGTTCTCGCAGGTCGACTACGGCTCGCACCCGGTCAATGAAAGGTACCATAAAGTTTAAGCCGCTGTCCATTACCTTGTGGAAACGCCCGAGCCGTTCCACCACCATTTGGGTCGATTGCCGCACCACTTTTACGGCTGATCCCACAATGGCCAGAATGAAAATAACTAGAAGGGGAATTAAAGTCAGGCCAATCACACTACCTACATCCACTGGCATTAAATCAGTCCTCCTTTATTCTTACTACAGCCCGAACTCCTTCAATGCGCACCACTTCCACCCGGCTATCAACTGGAATGGGCTCGCCCGTCAGGCTGCGTGCAGTCCAGATTTCTCCATCTACCTTCACCTGGCCAACACCCTCCGTGTTATCAATTGCAACGATAACGCTCCCGGGTCGGCCGATTAAGCGGCTCACATTGGTGCGGGTCTTCTCCTTATCGAAGGATCTAAGGATAATTGGTCGCAGCATGAGTACGAAACATACAGAAGCTACAATAAAGACGATTGCCTGCGCCATCCAGTTACTGATAAACAGCGACGACACAGCTGCCACCAGGGCACCTAAGCCGAATAACGATGAAAAGAAACTTACTGTTGCTAACTCGACGGCACCAAAGGCTAAGGCGATTAAAATCCAGATAACCCAATTCGGCACTTTTCCACCCCCTCTTCCTTCACTAGTAATTACGGCAAAAGGGTGCCAAAGTTGCGTTCATTGCTAAGCTATACCGCAAAAATATTATTACAAATCTGTAACCAAAGTCCAGCTGTGCAGCATTCCTTTAACAACACACTGCCATAGTCTTTTCCTGCCAGGAAAGGGTTGCGGTAAAGCAACAGATCTAGCTGCTCCTGCTCTCGTTCCCACTGTTCCCTGCTCAAACTACCGCGGCGATAGCGCCTATCTATGACTACCCGTAGCTGTTCTTCCTGCCACTGGCTGGGGGCTATTCCCAGTTCGACCAAGCGTTGCCGTAGCGCCGCCTCACCAGCAAACAAGACGGCACAGCGCAGCTTCTCTAACCGCTCGGTCATTGGTGTGCAAAGGTAAAGGCGACAGATTAAAGCGCGGTAGGAATATACGGTGCAACAATTGTCAACTAAGCAAGGGCAGGGCCGCCGTTTGAACTCGGGGAAAGGCAAATCGGGATGGCATGCTAGATAGGTTTGAGCAAAACGGGTTAGGCTGAGGTTCAAATGAGTGGCCAACCGCTGGGCCGCCACCAGGTCAACCACAATGGAGTTGTACTTGCAACAGTTGTTAACGCAGCCACGGCATACACCATAGCGTTGCTTATGATAGGGTTTTACAATGGTGGGATCGTCGGCTGGCAGTTGCAGGGCGGAAATCAGGTCGGCCACTGTGGCCTCCTGGTTCCTGATTACCACATCCAGGCCGGTTTCGCCTTCTATTTCATACGGCACCAGATGCACTCCCACGTCTTCACCGCCCTCAGCTCTATTTAGGACCCGTTAGACCCCAACTTAATAGTAACAAATTCCGGGGCAGAGCGTAATGGTAAAAGGAAGGATAGCAGCAGTGTAAATAGAATAGAGCGGTTAAGGAGGTAGCAGCATATGTTTGATCTATTCCACTATGGGTTCCCGATAATGTTTTTCTTAGCCTTTGGCTTGGTATTCTTCACTTTTATACATATCATCACCAGCCATATCACCGAGTGGCGCAGTAATCAAGCCAGTGATATACGTATGCGTAACGTGCGGGTGATAGCAAAACGCCCCCATGTGCATGGCCACAACCACGCCCATACTACCTATTATGCTACCTTCGAGTTTCTTGACGATGGCAGTCGCCTAGAACTGAAGGTACCAGCCAAGGCCTTTGGGCTTATGGCAGAAGGCGATCTGGGTATACTCAACTACCAAGGAACCCAGTTTAACGCTTTTGAACTTACAAAAAATCAGGAGGTCTATCGATGATACAGAAGTATGAGCAAGGGTATATTTATCAGCTGCCTTTACCACGCAATGGAGATTTACTAGAGGAGATTGAGAAGGCTGTAAGGTCACAGGTCGTTGATGCGGGAACGTTGCAGTTCATCGGAGCCGTTTACGAGGCCCGCGTAGGCTTCTTCGATGTGGAGAGCGGCGAATATGTTATTACTGAGGTTAACGAGTTCGCCGAAATAGCCAGCGGCATGGGCACGATTTCGGAACGGGACGGCGAAACGGTAGTGCACGTGCACGTGGTGCTAGCGGGTAAGAGCGGCCGCATCTATGCGGGCCACCTGATGCCTGGCAGCCGCATATTCGTCACCGAGCTAACTATCCACGATTTTGAAGGTACACCCCAGGTGCGCAAACAGGACCCGGAAACGGGCCTTTACCTATGGTAGCGCCATACCCACAGTCCATCGGTTCATAGAAATGAATAGGGCCGCCTGCTGGCCGGCCACCCCTTAAGGGACGGTTCTTTTGGCTTCGCTGTACTGTGGCTTAAAGGAGGTGAAATAGTTTATGCCCGGTTTTGGGCCGGACCCTTCGAGCCTGTTTAGTGTGTTTTTTGTCGTTGCTCTCGGCATTATCATCTTCGGTATTGTCAGCAACATAGTCGAATGGAGCAGGAACCAGGCCAGTGAAGTACGCATGCGCAACGTACGTGTAGTGGCAAAACGCACCACTCTACAGGCTCCGGCGTGCATCATAGCCACCCCATCCACAGCAGCGGGAGCGCCTACACCACCTATTACGTTACCTTTGAATTTCTAGACGATGGTAGCCGCCTAGAACTCCGCGTTCCCGACAAACAGTATGGCCTCATCGCAGAAGGTGATTATGGAATACTCAACTACCAAGGCACCCAATTTAATGCCTTTGAGCGCACCCGTAACCCGGAAATCTATAGAACCTAAATGAGAGTTGTTATTTTGATAGAAAAAAGCACGCTCTTAGGCGTGCTTTTTGCATGATCACAGGTAATCACCGCAATCTGGTTTTCTGTAGGGCCACCCGTCGGCCGGCCGCTTAAATTATTCGTTGCTTACCGATTTACCATAGTGCTCGGCCACAATCAAATCCACAAATTCAAAGTTGACCGTGTCCACCAGCCCCCGGTTGGTGAGCCGCAGTTCGGGCAAAACCGCCAGGGCTAAGAGAGCCATGGTCATAAAGGGCGACACCAGGTTGCAGCCGAGGGCTTTCCAAGCCTTATCAAGCTCAGCAACGGCGGCCGCCACTTCCTCCAGTGGCCGGTCGGACATGAGGCCGGCGATTGGTAAGGGCAGCAGGGCTAACACCTGGCCATCGCGCACTACTACCATGCCACCACCCACCTCGGCCAGCTTGTTACCGGCAAAGGCCATGTCCTCATCATTGGTACCCACGATCAGCAGGTTATGGCTATCATGAGCTACGGTAGAGGCTATAGCTCCTCCCTGTAGCTGAAAACCTTGCACAAAGCCTAGCCCGATGGTCCCGGTGCCATGGTGCCGTTCCACAACGGCGGCCTTAGCCACATCCTGACTCTGGTCGGTCTGCACAAAGCCCTCTACGACCGGCAACACCAATTGCTTAGCAATGGTGCCCACCTTGGCCTCAATAATCTGCATCACGCGGGCGATCACGCTGGTCACCTGCGGATTCGAGGCAGGAATGGCAAAGTCGATAGGCATCAATTCAGCTGCTAAACGCACCGACTGGCGCGCAAAATTGGGGTATAAGAACTCGGGGCTGTCAACCAGCAT
>JAMNZE010000100.1:0-19998 GCA_023622465.1 Bacillota bacterium
GCTTAGAGTACAGTCAGAATGATGGCAAAACCCAGGGTGAGGCCCAAGGAAGTGAGTAGACGGGAAGAATCATGGGATACGGGAATCAACTCGTCGGCCACCACGAAAACCATGGCTCCAGCGGCAAAGGCTAAACTGATGGCTATAGCTTGGGGAGAGATCTGTAACAACATAAGGCTGAGTAAAGTGCCTAATGGGGTCATTAAAGCCACCAGTAGACAGAGACCGAGGATTTGCGAGGGGCGCCAACCGCCATATGCTAGCGGAAGGGAAAGGCTGATTCCTTCCGGAACGTTATGTAGGCCGATAGCTAGGGCTAGGAGGGTGCCCAGTTCTTCAGTAGCTGCAAAACCAGCACCGATAGCCAAACCTTCGGGCAGATCATGCATGGCAATCCCTAAAGCCACTAGGATACCCATACGAATAAATGAATCTTGCCGGTTACTGCGCCGGCTACGTCGTCGTCGCCTAGCCATTTGGTTACTAATGAAGGCCAAGAGCAGCACACCTAAGGTAAAACCTATGATGGTAGAGAACCGGGTGCCCAATTCTAAAGCCGCCGGTAAGAGATCGAGGGCAACGACGGCCATCATTACCCCCGATGCCATTCCTAGCCAGAAGGCTAAAGCCCGGTTGCTGGGCCTACCAAAAAAAAGTACTATCACTCCACCTAACACGGTTGCCAGCCCGGCGAGGAAACTAGATAGCAAAACTTGCGGCACTTGTTTGCCTCCTAAGCCAATTAATAGGGCGCTGTCGCAACAGGTCTTCGTAGTGCCCCGCAGTGTTAGTAGGCCGTGGTCTTATTCGAGCGCTGTGGTCAATACTCGGTCGGAATGAGCTGAGTGTGGCCCCAACGCGCTGTGTTATGACCAACGGCCTGAGAGTACGCCCGGGTATGTAAGAGCCTTGATGTGACAGCCCCTTAAACCCTATTCCTATTGCCTAGGAGACATGCCTTAAATCGTAGTTGACAATTCTTTAAATCCTTCGCCCAGCACTTCGTGGGCATCTATGACGATCACAAAGGCGCGGGGGTCTTGTGCTCTAACCAAATTCTTAACGGTGATGATCTCCGAGCGACTAACGACCACCAGCAATGTCTTTCTGGATGCCTTGCTAAAGCCACCTTCGCTATGCAAATAGGTAACACCCCGCCGCAATTCGGTCATAATTTGTTCTGCTATGGACTCCCCCTGTTCGGATATAATGAGCAGGGCTTTGACGGCAAAAAAGCCTTCGTTGACGTAGTCAATCACCCGCGTGGTCACGAAAATACACACGAGGGCATACATGGCCATGGTGGGCCCAAACACAAAACCAGCGGCAGCGACTATCAGGCTATCTATGAATAATAGGGCCTTGCCGATGGGTAAACCGGTGAAATGACTTAATAAACCGGCGGCCAAATCGGTACCACCGGTGGACCCGCGGGAACGAAAGACGATACCGATACCGGTACCCACAACGACTCCGCCGTAGAGGGCGGCCAATATGGGGTCGTCGGTCCAGGGGGCAATATTTCTGGTGACATATACCCAACCGGAGGTGGCTAGTCCACCTAGGACTGAAAACCAGCTAAAACGCCAACCTAACACGAAACCGGTGATAATAAGCAGCGGTATGTTAATCAAAAGGAATGTAAAACCAGGCTCAAAGCCGGTTAGGTGATAAATGATGGTGGCTATGCCGGTGGCACCACCAGCGGCAATGCGATTAGGGATTTGTAAGGCATTGATGCCGAGAGCAGTAATAAAAGAGCCCAGTAGGATTCCTATGTACTGAGTTAGAGTTCTCGTGAAACGCCTGTTTTGCATTGGTACCCACTCCTAACTATACTGGTGCAAAAACCGTGCATTTACTGCACGGTTTTATATCTACTTTCGGTTTAAGACTTTACGTACAGCCGCTTGCACTTCTCGATGGGTTAGACCGTACTTAATCGCCAATTCGTCCGGTTCCCCCGATTCCCCGAAGGTATCCATAACGCCTACCATCTCTACAGGTACTGGGTGATTCTTCACCAACACTTCGGCCACGGCGCCACCCAGGCCTCCGTTAACCTGGTGTTCTTCAACGGTAACGATGGCCCCCGTTTCAGCAGCTGCTGCTAAGATGGCATCCGTATCCAAGGGTTTGATGGTGTGCATATTTAGCACTCGGCAGGAAACACCTTCTTCTGCCAGCTGTTCGGCAGCCAGCAATGCTTCATAGAGAATGGGTCCGCAACCGATAATGGTTACATCGGAGCCGGCCCGCAATTGATTAGCCTTACCGAATTGCCATTCATCCTCTTCCGTGGTGAGGATGGGAGTTGCTGAACGAGTAAAACGTAGATAGACGGGACCCGGCATTTCAGCGGCGGCCAGAGTAGCCTTGCGGCCTTCAATGGCATCACAGGGTACGATAAGCTGCATGTTGGGTAAGACACGCATCAAAGCTATCTCTTCCAGTGCCTGGTGGGTGGCCCCATCGGCACCGACCGAAATACCACCATGCATGCCGGCCAATTTTACGTTTAGATTGCTGTAGCAAATAGTGGTACGAATCTGATCCCAGGCTCGGCCAGCGAGAAACACCCCATAGGTGGTAGCAAAGGGAATTTTGCCGCCCATGGCTAGGCCGGCGGCCGTGCCCACCATGTCTTGCTCTGCAATCCCCAGATCAAAGAAGCGCTCTGGGTATTTATCTCTAAACCAGTTGGTGCGGGTGGACATGGCCAGATCGGCATCCAAAACCACCACGTCTGGGTTAGACTCACCGAGCATCAGTAATGCTTCGCCGTAACCATCTCTAGTAGGTTTCTTGTTCACGAATCTTGACCTCCTCCAGCTTAATTGGCTAATTCAGCTAGGGCTTTGGCCAGTTCCTCCTGATTAGGAGCCTTACCATGCCAGCCGGCAACATTTTCCATGAAGGAAATCCCCTTCCCTTTGATTGTCTGGGCGATGATTACACTAGGCTTGTCCTTCACATTGGCCGCTTCGTCGTAGGCGGCTAGTACCTGTTCCACATCATGGCCATCGATCGAAATTACGTGCCAGTTAAAAGCCCGCCATTTGTCGGCCAGGGGCTGGAGACCGATGATTTCTTCCACCGTGCCGTCGATTTGCAGGTTGTTATAATCCACAATGGCACAAACATTGGCCAGCTTATAGTGGGCGGCCGTCATCACCGCTTCCCAAACTTGGCCCTCCTGCAATTCCCCATCACCAAGCAAACAATAGATGCGATAATCTTGTTGGTTAAGGCGGGCCGCCAAGGCTAAGCCGTTGGCCTGGGATAGACCTTGCCCTAATGAACCGCTGGAATTGTCAAGGCCCGGCAGGCTCAGCATATGGGGATGCCCCTGCAGGCGGCTGCCTAGCTTGCGTAGAGTGAGGAGTTCTTCTACGGGGAAATAACCCGCTCGAGCCAGGACGCTATAGAGAACGGGAGCCACATGCCCCTTAGACAGAACAAAACGGTCCCGGTCGGCCCAATCGGGGCGCTGGGGATCGTGCCTCATTTTGGCGAAATAGAGGCCCACCAGCAGCTCCACAGACGAAAGCGAGCCGCCGGGGTGCCCTGAACCGGCTGCTGCCGTCATCCGCACAATATCTCGCCGTACCTCTGTGCAGAGTGATCTTAGTTCCTGCAGATCAGGTCGCATTGGCGCATAATCTCCTTTCAGCGTTAGCATATATTACAAGGCCGCTTGCCTTCATTGATTATAGCACATTAGTGTATGCGGCACACTTTAAGGAACTGTGACACCGGTTAACTCAAAAAGGGTATCTTCTATTTCCACGTAGATAGATACATTAGTAGTTTGCGGGTGCAGGGCGGAAAAAAATAAGGTATAGCGCCAGGCAGTGGCGTCTAGTTGTTCCACCTCCGCCGTCTGAATAGGTTGGTACCGGTGGTCCGTGGCATCAACAATTACGGCACTGACTACAACAGGGGGGCCCGTTGGTGAATCGGTTAGGTGCTCCAGCAATAGGGAGATTTTTGTGTGGTTCTGCAGAGGAGCAAAGGGTAGGTGGATGGGGTACTGTTTATGGGTTGCGATGTATTCTAGACTTAAACGCTGCCCCTGGCCAAGACAAGAAATACTGGAGGGAGTCGGCGGCAGGGTGGCCCCCTGGCTGCTCCAATCTCCATGCAGGTAGTAAATGCAGGCTTCTTCTATTCTTATTGGGGTTAATAGGTTTACTGCCGTGACCACCAGCAGGACAAAAATAATTAGGACCCAGACTTTACGCAACTTACATCACCTCTTGCTGCAGTTTACGCTTCTGTTAGCCCTAAAATGAAAAATATAGGGCTGTGGGAATCCACAGCCCTAACGAATCATATCAACTGCCACTTAGTAGCGTGCCGGCGATTCTAAAGTAGGTGATTAAGGCAAGGGCATCGACTACCGTGGTGATTAGCGGACCAGCCATAACAGCCGGATCCAGTTTAACCAACTGGGCCAGCATGGGGAGCATAGACCCCACCAGCTTGGCGAGTATCACTGTGATCATTAGAGTTAAACTGACAATCAGAGCGATGTCGGCCGGGTACTTTTCTAAAAAGAGAATGCGAATAAAGTTGGTTATTGCTAATCCTAAGCTGACTAAGCCACTTACGGCTAACTCCCTAAGAAATACACGCCACCAATCTTTAAGCTGGATATCACCTAGGGCTAAGCCCCGGATAACGAGAGTGGATGCTTGGGAGCCTGCGTTTCCCCCCGTATCCATCAACATGGGAACAAAAACGGCTAAGAGGGCCACTTGCGACAGCATTTCTTCATAGTGGAGCATAATGCGCCCGGTAAATAGGGCGGAAATCATCAGAATCAGAAGCCATCTAAAACGCTGCCGGGCCAGCCGGAATATCGATGTGGCTAGATAGGGGGTGTCGCTGGGCTGCATGGCGGCCATACGTTGAATGTCCTCCGTGGCCTCTTCGTCTACCACGTCAATAATGTCGTCGCTGGTGACAATACCTTTGAGTACCCCTTGCTCATCGACCACCGGTAAAGCCAGCAGGTCATAACGGCGAAACAGAGCGGCCACCTGCTCCTGGTCTTCCGTGTCTGTTACCTGTACCGGGTTTGTTCTCATTATAGAAGCAATTTGAGCCCCAGGAGGTGCTAAAACCAACTCACGCAAAGAAAGCACGCCCACCAAGCGCCCACTTCTGTTGATTACATAGGTGTAGTAAATAGTTTCTGCCCTTTCTGCTTCCGCCCGAATTACTTGTAACGCCTTTTCTACTGTCCATTCAGGACGTACCGTCAGATACTCGGTTGTCATCAGGCCGCCCGATGACTCTTCTTCGTAGCGTAGTAGATGGCGCAGCGGGCTGGCAGCAGGTAAGGCTGCTAATATGCGCTCTCTTAAATCATCGGCCAGCCAATTGATCAGGTCTACCGCATCGTCCGCTGACATGGACTCCACAATTTCTAAGGCTAAAGTGGGCGGTACCAGACTCAATAGGCGGTTGGCCTGCATTTCATCAAATTCCTGAACAACGATAGCCAACATTTCGGGGCTGAGATGGGGTAGGAGTTGCAGTAGTTCTTCGTCCGACAGACTGGCCAAGGCATCGGCCAAATCTGCTGGCATGGCATCAGCAAATAGTAGGTTTAGCTGGCTGGGATTCTCCACAAGTAATTGCTGGATCAGCTCTTTAGGCAACGCCCCCACCCCCTTCCCGGGGGGTGGCGTAACCTGCCAATGGTTTCATGATCATAAAAAAGCGCCTCCTTTGCGAGGAGGCGCGACTAATTTACGGTACACTAAATAAGCGTCAATAAGTCGTGTTCGCAGACGCGCCTCCTCGGACTATATAGGATTTTTCTCGGTAGAGGATAACCGTCGCTTTCCACGACCTAACTCACCTCTTTTTTGAAATGAATTGGGCTAGACTAATAACTTCCCAACCCATTAACATACTATGCGTAGGCAATGGCCTTGTCAATGCAATTTAGCCATCCTGACAAAAAATTAGCAAAAAGAGTTGCGCAGAGCCGGGAGTCGTTTAACCATTGGTATTTGCCCACATTTGTCGTACAATTAACTGGGGGTGTTAACCTTGAATGCGTGAGTGATTCCACCTTCAAATTGGATAGCACTCACTCTTTTTTCTTGAATCTCAATCTGCGTGATAACACTGCTAAAGAATGTCTTCAGTAGTTTTTTGCCTTCCTCACTACCCTCTTGGCAGCCCCGTCGTGAGATAGATACGAAGTCTAATTCACTATCGCCGGCAAGCAACTGCTTGCTCATCAAGAACCGGGAGGCGCGTTTGATGAAGTCTACGTCTCCGGTCTCCTTCCTGCCAGCAATATGGATTTTCCGAAGCTCGTGATTGACTTCAGCCAACTTCTCCTGTAGCTCCTTCCGGTGTACTAGATAATCCTTCTCAGACATTCCCGCGTCATCAAACAGGTAGGCTCGGTCAAGTCGTTCCAAGGCGCGTTCATATCGTGCCCGGCTTTGACTGAGTAGTTGGGTGTCAATCGTGGCTGCCGCTGTTTCGCGCTTGCCATCGTCGATTAGTTCTCCAGCTGCGCCCAGGATGCTTGCCACTGTGTTACTTAGATCCTCTGTTCGTATGCCGACAAGGTCTCTAGGCATGCCCTTCAAGAGTATGTGCTCGACTTGCTGCATAGGGCAGTGGGCTCTGATCGCATCAGCAGCCTTGACCAAGTTGCGCAAGTACTGAAAGATAAATGGTCCCATCTTTACATCCGAGACAAACCCAGCGCAAGCCCGGTACTCTCCCTTACTCAACATTGAGGCCGTGGCGCAGCGGTAGGTAGAGGGCCGAAACCCATCCTTCCTTGGTCTATCCAGCATGGATAGAAATCCTGCACCACACTTGCCACATTTGAGCAGACCAGAGAAGATATGGGTATGTTTTGCTTTTTCACGGATAGAGCGTGTGCCCTTATAGTTTTCATCCAGCATTTTTTGTACTAGCTCCCATTGACTTTTGCGTACTATCGCAGGTAGCGCATCATCAACCAGGATCCATTCGTTCTCATTCTTAGTCTTGCCACGCCCACCAGTCTGATAGTTGTAGCGCAATGTTCCCTTGTATGTAGGTGAGCGGAGAACATCACGTACTGTCTTAGCCGTCCAGCGTCCACCTCTTTTGGTGGGCACGTTTTGCATACGCAAGTAGCGAAGTACATCTAAGGTTGACCCGTGCTCCTCATATAGGTTGTAGATTAGCCTGACCACGGCTGCTTCAGCGTCATTGATGCGCAGGCATTTTGCTTCATCGTCCCAATCATACCCGATGGGTACCGGCGCACCGTTCCACAAGCCCTTTTCCGCCCGGGAGAGCATGATGCTCATTACCCTCTCTGCCGTTAGCTTTCGCTCTAGTTCAGCAAATACCAGGATGATTTTAAGCATGGCCTCACCCATAGCCGTTGAAGTATCGAATTGCTCATTCTTGCTAATGAAGGTGACTTCATGCTCTTTAAGTTCTTCCCACATGCTTGCGAAGTCTAACAGGTTGCGGCTGATCCTGTCTATTTTCCAGACAATCAAGTGAGTGAACTCGCCTTTTCTAATCCGCTTCATCATTTCCTGGTAGCGCGGGCGATCTGTATTCTTAGCCGAGTAACCAGCATCCTCGAAGATCTCATAGTCAGTGATGTTCAGGGCATATTCACAGTAGTTGGCTAAATCCTTGCGCTGGAAAGGGAGAGATTCGCGGTCTATTTGGTGGTGGGTAGATACGCGGATGTAGATCGCAGCCTTCATGGTACTCACTCCAATCATGGCAGGTTGTACAAACATATGTACGGCACGACATGGTAGATTCCTGCTGAAAGGGAAAAGAAAAGCTGCCTATGGGGCAGCTATATCCGCGGTGAAGATCTACTGTGCTTTTTCGAGATATCTAAAAATCAAGATTGGTATGATTCTGTGCACTACGTCCTGAGGACGCATTATCGCTGATGCTAACTCAGCGAACTGATCTAATATAGCTGAGATCTCTTCTGGTTTAGATGTTGCCGAGCCACCCTTGATAGCATCTACTATTCCAAGTACGTACCACTCTCCTGGAACTTTAGTACCATACGTTGCCATTAGGTCATCTGGGGGTAGTAACAACGCTTCCGGCTTCATTGGGCCGATCAACCTTTGTCCCTTTGAGTTCTCTAGTTCTAGTTCTAGTCCCAGTGGGAACGAGTTAAGCATAGACTCAATAGCTGGCATAGGAACAGGCATTTCATCAATTCCTGGGATCATTTTTGCCATCTCTGGCAACGAGAAAAGGCCTATTAGTTTGTTTATCAGCGTATAGCTGCGTATATAAAGTTCTCCCTGAAGAATCATGATTCTGCCCTCAAGCAACCCTGATAGGTGTGCCCTTGTTACCGGGAGGTTGAGCTGGTTCAGGAGAGTGAGTATTTTCATGTCATGCGGATCGCTTCTGTGTGTTTCCCCGGTTGTATTCGTTGTTGCATGTTCAACATGACCAGCAACTACTGCAATCGACGCCCCTACATTCTGAACGGCAGTTTCGCTCGCTGAAGACGTTGAAGCAATTTCTAGTAGGTCCGCCCCAAAATGTTGGGCATAGAGCGATGATAGCCTTTCTATATCGCGATACAGGAACTCAACTATTCTCGAATTGGGTTTTTCCTTGTCCCCCATCTCTGCATTTCCTCCAATCGTTTTTTCATCTCGGACTGCCGCTTCTGGCCTTCACTGATGCCATTGGCAGCAAGGCGGATGATAGAGATGGGATGAAGCCGTATTTCCTTTTTCGCCATGCTAATCACTCCTTCAACCCCATTCTACCATTCTGCCCGGTAAACGGATAGTCAAAATTTCACTAATAATCTATTTGCCATCCTTTATCTCATCTTCTACTCTTCCTCCTTGTGTGCTCTTGCTACCGTTTCCCTGCCCAGAACTGATGTCCACATTTCAAGCAAGTCACACGTACCTTTTTGGCGCCAATATTTCCTGCTACTAAGCCTATTGGGACGATATAGGCACCGATTAAGGCTTTACCAATGCCAAAACCCTTTTTATGTGCAGACAGGCTGGTGGAGTAGTATTTCGGGCAATACGCTATGCCTTCTTCTTCCAACCTGGCAATGCGCTCTTTCAAACGCTGCTCTTCCCTTAGTTTTGCCTCTTTCTGCTCCAGTTTCCTAGCCTGCCTCTTCTCCCATTGTCTCTGGACTTCATCTACTGCTTTGTTCCATAGAACATTAGCTATAGTGTCCGTTTGCTCGTCTGAGTTCTCCGAAATAGCTGCTTCTAGGTCTTCAACAATTTCCTCTCCTGTGTCTCTTTGCTCCAAAGGGGCTCCGCATTCAGAACAGAATTTGCCGCTCGCTTCTTTGCCACAATGACTACAGAACATCCTATTTCCTCCTTCTCTCAAAAATCAAAAGCCCGCCATCCTTCGATAGCGGGCTCTGAATCCCATCTACACATTCTTGCTTACCTGTGCAAATAGCTGGATCATATGTTTAACCCTTTCGCCATCCAGCCCCAGCTGAGTGGCTTTTTCTATTGTTTCTGCCCATTGACGATCCGCAACCTCTTTGCTGACTAGGTGGTCTTTGTATTGCTGTAGGCTAGGCGGTTCCTTCAGAACACCGACCAGCTGCCCGATGATGCGGTGCTCTGGACCAATAGATATGTCTTTATAGGCTGGGTTGGCTGCTCGCAAGTAGGCTTGTCCGTTTTCGCGTATGTAAAACTTCAGGGTAGCCGTCCACTCCATGTCCTCAATGCCGGCAGCTACAATCATCCCGTGCTGGGCTACTTCTGTCTGTCGCAAGATGGCTATATCTCCATCGTGGATACCTACCCAGCTAAGGCTATCACCCTCAACTCGTAGCGCGTAATCGCCGCGCCATTCCGCTGGTGCTTCTACTTCACCTATCCAGTTTTCCTCGGCCAGAAGAGGGAGCCCGGCTCGGATGGTACCGAGGATTGGGACAGTGGAGAGCAGGTCGGTTATAGTTTTATGGGTTCTACATAGAAGGTAATCAATACTAACGCGGAAGAAATCCGATAGTCTAATAAGGGTATCGGAATCAGGGTTTCTTCTATCAGCTTCGTATTGAGATATGGTCGAATTGGCCAAGGATAGAGCTTTCGCCATATCAACTTGTGTCAAGCCCTTAGCCTCTCTTAATCGCCGTATTCTGGATCCGAAAGTCTCCCGCATCGACTCTACCCCTCCCTCTATTTGAGTTTATCACGAAATGTGAAAAGGCGAAACGAGTTTCACAGAAAGTCAAAATATGTGTTGACTTTTACAGAATGTGAATTATAATGGGTCTAGAAGTTGTTTCACACAGCGTAAAAGGGCGGTGGAAGAATGGAAATAGTAACAGAGCTAAAAAGATATAGAGAAGCTGCTGGCCAGACAGTGACTGGTATGGCGAGGAAGCTACGAATAGGAGTTAGCCGGTATTACATGATAGAAAGCGGTGAAAGACCTGCTACTCCTGAGATAGCAAAGAAGATTAGCGAGATTCTCGGTGTACAGCAAGGGGATATTTTTTTGCCACAAAGTTTCACAGTGCGTAAAAGCACTGCAGGCCTCGACGAAAAGGCAACCGCGGCCGCTGAAAGTGCGGACGGATATGGGAGGTGATGAAGTGGCTACGGAGGAGCGTTTAGCGTCTGGCAAGAGCCAACTTGTTTTGGAGCTAGAGGTGGAACTTGCCCGTTACGGGGTCACGAGGGAAACGCTAGATGATGCCTGTCGGGAGCTCCAGCGCGAGCTTTTCAGGTTAAGAGATGAAGTACTGGACGCAGGAGCTAAACCAACGGGAGGTCACACACAGAAACTGAAAGGAGGAGTCGCGAGTGGACAAGCTTACCCAGGTTTTTGAGTACGAGAGCAAGCCAGTCAGGACTGTCTTAGTCGATGGGGAACCTTGGTTTGTGGCTAAGGATGTGTGCGAAGTGCTCGACATCAGCAAGCATAGAGACGCAGTGGCTCGTTTGGATGATGACGAAAGGGGGCCGGTACTAGTGGACACCCCTGGAGGGCCCCAACAGATGATTGCAGTCAACGAGCCCGGCCTATATGCACTCATTATGACTAGCCGCAAACCCGAGGCTCGCCAGTTCAAGCGCTGGGTCACTCACGAAGTATTGCCCAGCATCCGCAGGACGGGCAGTTACAGCGCACAGCTACCAAAGACGTTCTCTGAAGCTCTCTACCTCGCAGCAGAGCAAGCAGCAATGTTGGAGCACCAGCAGCGGCTGCTAGAGGCGGCACAGCCAAAGGTGGAGTTCTTCGACGCGGTAGCCTCGTCCAAAGACGCTATCCAGATCGGAGATGCAGCTAAGGTGCTAGGTATACCTGGCATGGGGCGCAACAAGCTGTTCCAGTTCCTGCGGGACCAGGGAGTACTGATGAGAGATAACATCCCGTACCAGGAGTACATTGACCGCGGATATTTCCGCACCATTGAGCAGCGTTGGACGACGCGCGAGGGCGAGACTCGCATCAGTATTAAGACGCTGGTTTACCAGCGGGGGTTAGACTTTATCCGGCGCCTGCTTAAGAAAGAAGGCAAGTTAGTCAGCTAAGAAAGGGGACAGCCCCCGGAGCTGGCCGGGCAACCGGGGGCGGGGATGGGATGGAGAGGACTAGGGGTTGTTTACTATCTACAGTTTATCACCGGCCCTGGTAGATAGGAACTAAGCAAACTCTACAGTTTTCGGGGAAACAGAGCCCCTACTCCACAGAGAGGGGGTGAAAACGATGATAGGACAAGTCTTGCGCGAGACGCGTGAGAAATACGGCATGACACAAGGCCAGGTCGCTGCTATGGGTTACATCAGTCCAAAGACAGTCTCAGCAATCGAGAGGGGCAGGCGTAATATAACGCCGGATCTGTTGGCCCGGCTCACGCAGCAACTAGACAATCCCTGGTTGGCCATGCAGGCAGTCGCAGAAATCACAGGGGGCGCCTACTCTACGCCGCGGCTAGACGGCAATGAAGTAGACCTACATAGGGCCAGCGTCTGGGCTAAAACGCTGGAAGAGCTGCACGAGGCACAGGAGGCACTAACCCGGCTATGCCTAGTCAATAAGCCTAGGCCAGGGGATGAGCGCAGGGAGGCGGTGCGTGAGGCGATGCTACAGTTGCTAGATGCACGAGTAGCAGTTGACCACATGATAGCCGTGGCCTGTGAAGACTTTGGATTAAGCGTGACTGGACTGTATACCGAACACCGCGAGAAACTAGAGAGCCGCGGTTATGTGCAAAAAAAGAGCCGCACGAAGGCGGCGAGGTAAGATTCCTACTGTTAGTTTACCACAAACGAAAGGAGATAGAAACAATGGCAATGAGAATAGCCGCATTTGCGGGTACGAATAGTGAGTTTAAAAAATACCTGGAGGAGCAGCGCGCCGCAGAGCAGTCTACTGCGGTACTCAGACTCCAACAGGCTATCTCAGATCTGCGGGCAGCATTGCCCAAGATTACGACTATAACGCAAAACGGGCCAAGTGGGTTGCAGATATATCTCAGTGACATGGGTGCACTGGATCAGATGCCGGGTATCCCGGAGATTAAAGAGCTGCAGGACAAAAGCTACTTTGAGTACCGGGTATCCAAAGAATGGCTGGGTGTGGAGTTTATCGCCTGGGCTAAGGCTGACGAAGTAAAACCAGTACTTAGCGGTGAGGACATCCTTAGGCAGATGGTTGAGGAGGTGGCAGGCAATGAAACTGATTAGCTTGCGTCTCAGTAATTTTAAGGGCATCCGGGAGTTCACCCTAGATGCCCAGGGCCAAAGCATCGCCGTTTACGGCGACAACGCCACAGGTAAGACAACTATTATGGACTCGTTCCTATGGCTCTTGTACGGCAAGGATAGCCAGAACAAGGCTGATTTTGAGATTAAGACCTTGGGCCCCGATGGGGAGCCACTGCACGGACTAGACCACACCGTCGAGGCTGAATTAGAGGTGAACGGACAAAGCCTCACCCTCCGCAAAACCTACCATGAAGTCTACACCAAGAAGCGCGGATCAGCGCAGGCCGAACTAACCGGCCACACCACAGACCATTACATTGACGGTGTACCCGTCCAGAAAAAAGAGTACGACGCAAAAATCGCCGAGATTGCCGACGAGTCTGTGTTCAAACTGCTAACATCGCCCTCATATTTCAACGAGCAACTGCACTGGAAAGAGCGACGAGCATTGCTGCTGGAAGTGTGCGGCGACATATCAGACGCAGACGTTATCGCCAGCGATAAGGCCCTAGCTAGATTGCCGGAGATAATCGGCAACCGCACTTTGGAGCAACACAGGAAAGTAATTGCTGCCCGTCGGGCCGAGATTAACAAGGAGCTCGAGCGTATCCCTGTCCGCATCGACGAGGCCCAGCGGTTACTGCCGGACGTAAGCGGTCTGATGCCCGAGGTGCTGGATGCCGATATCGCCAAGCTGCAGGCGAAACAACAGGAGTTGGAGCAGCAACTGGCGCGCATAGAATCAGGCGGTGAAGCTGCAGAGGTGCGTAGGCAAATCGCAGAAACGGATACGAAGCTGCTCAACCTCAAGAACGAACTGCGCGGTGAGACAGACAAGCTTATCGTCGAGAAGCGCCGGGAACTCAATAGCGTCATTGGAGCAGCAGAAATGCTGAAGCTTAAGCTGCCGACCCTGGAGAGGCAACGAGCAGCTCACGAAGCGGAGATTCGGCGTCTGGAAGAGAAAAACGAAATTCTCCGCAGCGACTGGCACAGAGTTAATGCCGAGCAACTGGACGTCAAGCTAGACGACACCTGCCCCTGCTGTGGGCAAGCATTGCCGGCTGAGCAATTAGAGGACGCGCATGAGAAAGCCTTGGCGGATTTCAACCGCAGCAAGGCCGAGAGACTTGAAAACATCAACACCCAAGGCAAGCTCAATAACGCGCGTATTGCCGAGTCGCAAGCTGAAGTAGAGAAGCTGAACGCGGAAGAGATTCGGATCAATAGCGAGCTAAGACAAGTGTCGCGTCGAGTAGATGAACTACAAGCAGAACTAGACGAGCTGACCGCCAGTGTGACTGACGTAACTGAGCATCCAGAGTACGACAGGCTGTATAAGACCAAGGCTGCTTTACAGGACAAGTTAGCCACGTTGCTGACTGATCAGGCTGCGGCTGTGGCTGACATCAAGGCGCAAATTGATGCAGTGCGCGCCGATATTCAGACCCTGGAGACCAGCAAGCTCAAGATTCAGCAGCGCGAGCAGGGCAACAAGCGGATAGCGGAGCTCATGCAGCAGGAGCGCGACCTGGCGGCCGAGTTTGAGCGACTCGAGGAGGAGCTATATCTGACCGAACAGTTCGTGAGGGCCAAGGTCGCGATGCTCGAAGAGCGCATAAATAGCAAGTTTAAACTGGCGCGCTTTAAGCTCTTCGAGACTCAGGTCAACGGTGGCTTGACCGAAGTCTGCGAGACGACCTATAAAGGCGTGCCGTATAGCGGAGGTCTCAACAACGCGGCTCGGATCGCCGTCGGCATTGACATCATCCAGACCCTGTCCCAGCACTACGGATTCTCAGCACCCATTTTTGTGGACAACGCGGAGGCTATCGTAAGCCTACCCGATGTGGATAGCCAGATCATAGCCCTATACGTATCCGAGGGAGATAAAACACTGAGAACGGAGGTAATCAAATGAGCGAAATCACCAAACCAGCCGAGACTAAAGAATTAACCACCACGCAGGACCAAGATGTAACTATTACCCCAGGGTTCGGCAGCCTGGCCAGCTTTAGGCTAGCCCAGCGGGCTGCCACCCTGCTAGCCAACTCGACACTTGTGCCAAAGATCTATCAGGGCAACATACCTAACTGCGTTATAGCACTCAACATGGCGGCGCGCATGAATGCTGATCCCCTGATGGTCATGCAAAACCTGTACATTGTGCATGGCAATCCGGGCTGGTCTAGTCAGTTTTTAATCAGCACGTTTAACACGTCAGGCAAGTTTAGCGCCCTGCGCTACGAGTGGGTAGGCACAAGAGGCAAAGACGACTGGGGCTGCCGCGCGTGGGCGGTCGAAAAGGCCACCGGTGAAAAGTTGGTTGGCGCAACCGTCACCATCGGGCTAGCGAAAGCCGAGGGCTGGTACAGCAAAAACGGTAGCAAGTGGCAGACAATGCCGGAGCAGATGCTAATGTACCGCGCTGCTGCGTGGTTTATCCGAGCATATACCCCTGAAATTGCCATGGGCATGCATACGGCAGACGAGCTGAGCGACACTGTTGACCTTGATCCATCGCAGTACACAGTCGAGCAAGAAATTAGGGCCAACGCCAATACGGAGACGATAGATATTGACATGTCTGCCGACGAGCCAGAGGCGGTGACGCCCGAGCCTACGCAGGAGCCCAAGCCTGCCGGGGACAAGCCCAAGGCTAGTAACAAGGGCAAGCCCGAGCAGATAGCCATGGGGCCTGAGTTCTGATGATCGAGATTACCGCCCTAGCCAGCGGGAGCGCGGGGAACTGCTACCGGGTGACAGACGGTAGCACCCCCCTCCTGTTGGAGGCAGGAATACCGATTAAAGCAATCAAGCAGGGCCTGGAGTACCGGCTAAATGAGATACAGGCATGTCTAATATCGCATAGCCACAACGACCACTGCCGCAGCGCTGGAGACGTTATGCGGGCCGGCGTGACATGTTACATGTCCAAGCCCACTGCGGAGGCTCTAGGGGCCACTGGGTACCGCGTGCGCATACTCGAACCACGGGTGCAGACGAAGATTGGGAGTTGGACGGTACTGCCTTTTGAGACCCAGCATGACTGTCCAGGGAGTATGGGGTTCCTACTGGCTAGTGGACAGTACAAGGTAGTCTACATAACAGACAGCTACTACGTAAAATGGCGCTTTAGAGGCCTTACACACATCATGGTCGAGTGTAACTATGCGAAGGACATATTAGACGCCAATGTGGCCCAAGGGCTCGTCCCAGCGGCCATGCGAGACAGGCTGCTGCAGTCGCATTTTAGCTTAGCGAACGTCAAGGATTTTCTGAGGGCGAATGACCTAAGCCGGGTAGAGGAAATACACTTACTGCACTTGAGCGACGGAAACTCGGACGAGGCACGGTTTAAGCGTGAGATACAAGAACTAACGGGTAAACCCGTCTACGTGGCGGGGAGTAGATAAGGAGGTGGGAGCGTGAGCATCAACCTAGCTGATCTTAATCGCGACGAACTGTTTGCAGCACAGCGGCAGGTAGAGATAGCAGAGCAGCGCTGGCTGATGGCACCGACACCCGAGACGGAAGCCATAGCGTGGTTGGAGCTGGAGGCAGCAAAGTTGAGATTGGATGCAGTCTGTAAGCGCAACAAGCTGACTGCATAAGCGCATAGATATGCGGGGCCGTTGCGGCGGCCCCTAGCGCAAAGGGGGTGGGGAGATGGCCGGCTGGATCAAGCTACATAGACAAATCGTTGATAGCGATATATACGTGATGCCGCCCTTGTATCTTAGAGTGTTTGAACGCTTATTACTAGAAGCCAATCATCAAGACAAGACCATCCCGTTTAAGTACAGTGGCGATGCAGTAACTACTACTAAGCTCATTAGACGCGGAGAGCGACAGACAAGCATTCGGCAAATATGCGAATGGGTTGGCTGGTACGAGAATGGGGTCTTCAGAAAACCCAACCCGAAGACCATCAAAGAGATTCTGGCGTGGCTTGAACATAACAACATGATAGAGATTTACCCTCGCCAAAGTAACAAAGATGGAACACACTACAGAATCGTAAATTACGACCTCTATCAAGACACGGACGAACCAGAAGTAACAGTCCAGAAACAATCGGGAAACAATTTGGAAACAGTCACTGGCGCTAAACAAGAAAGATTAAGAATGAATAAGAATGATGATTATATATCATCGTCGCAAAACGCGCCGACGTTTGCTGAGGACAGCCCCGAGTTTCAACTGGCTATTAGACTAAGAGAACGGATACTAGCAAACCTACCTGACGCTAGAGTACCAAGACCCACACCGGAGGGAATGTCCAGTTGGTGTAAGCAGATGGACTACATACTGAGGTTGGACAAGCGTGCACCGGAGGATGTTGCACGGGTCATAGATTGGTGCCAGAGCGATAGCTTCTGGAGAGCGAACATCATGTCTCCTAAGAAGCTGCGAGAGAAGTGGGAGACATTAGTGCTCCAGATGGAAAGGGGGAGGATCTACCTTGCAAGCAGGAAACGGCAAGAGCAAGCTGATGACCCATACGCAGTCTATAACAGATTCTGACCTGCTAGAGTTTGCCCGCTCGAAGGGCTTAGAGTTGTCGGACGACGCACTACGCGGCAACCGCAATGCACTGTGGTTCGCCATGGAAGCCCAGCGGATCTGCGCGACGTGTACCGGGCGCGAGCAGTGCGAATCAGCACTACCGGGGCATGGCATCGAGATTGTTTACTATGCCGGCTGCGTAAATACCATGTTTGTGCGGTGCTCCAAAGACGTGCAGTACGAGCGCAAGCGCAAGATAGAGCGGCTGATCAGCGCGTCACGTATGCCGGAGCGCATGAGGGGCAAGACGTTTGATAACTACAGCGTTACGGCTAACAACCGAGAGGCATACGACAAGGCCATAGATGCTGCTACAGGCACCAAAGGGTTGCTGCTGGTAGGTAGTCCAGGTACAGGCAAGACGCACCTAGCCGCTGCAATTGCCAATGAGAGGATACAGCGGGGGGAATTACCCATATTTGTTACGGTGCCGGAGCTGATGGCAGACATACGCAAGGCAATGCAGCGCAACGAGGATACCGAGTTGATGCAGCTAGTGACTGATGCTGAGCTGTTAATACTGGACGATCTAGGGGCAGAGCGCAGCACCGATTGGGTAATGGAGCAGTTATTTGTGATTATCAACGCGCGTTATCTGGCCGAGCGTCAGACGGTAGTCACCAGCAATTACACTCCGGGAGAGCTGATAAAGCAGATGGGCGGGTTACCTGGTCAGCGCATAGTGTCACGACTGGCAGAGATGTGCGAGACAGTGCGGATTGATGGCGCAGATTGGAGACTGGGGAGGGGTTAAATTGCTAAATAAATGTATCATGATCGGTCGCCTCACGCGCGACCCAGAGGTGACGACATGGCAAAAGTAATTCCTTGGACGCTGGCCGAAGACCAGATTGTGCGCGAGCACTACCACACTATGACAGCATACCAGCTGATGAATAAACTGCCAGGGCGCACAGTGCACGCAATCCGGATGCGGGCTTACTCCCTTGGGATAAGCAGGCGCAAACAGTTGGGGGGCGTACATAAGTGGCGCACTAAGGAGGGGTTACAAAAGCTGCGCCAGTTATATGCGCAACATCGGTCAGTGGCTAAGATAGCGCCGATCATCGGCATTAGCCCCGTCACGCTGTACAACTGGCAAAGGAGTTATCCGGAAATCCGAGAGGCGCTAGAGCAAGCACGGTCTGAGCCCGAGCAAAAGCCGCACTTGCGGACTAAGGCTAAGCACGTGCGCCACGTGCGCAATGCATCCTGCGCAGGCTGCCCGTATTTGCGCTGGGTGGCTCGGGAGCGGCAGATGTGCCTCATGCCGGCCTGTATGAGAGAGGAGTAGGTGCCATGCTCAGTTTGACGGTGCCTATCGTCCCAAGCGTCAACCATTGCTACCGCAACGTATCAGTCAACCGGCGCATCATGACCCCGACGGCCAAGGCGTGGGTGCAAGAGGTGCAGCTTAAGGCCAAGATGGCGGCCAGGAAGCAAGGGTGGCGGTTTAGTAGTGGCGAGAAGCTGGTAATGGAGCTAATCACCTATTGGCCGGACAAGCGGCGCAGGGACACGCACAACGGGCACAAACTCTTGGCGGATGCGTTGGAGGGGGTACTGTACAAAGACGACCGATGGGTGCTTATACGAGACATAGATTTTAGACTAGACCGCGGTAACCCAAGGGTAGAGATAGTGCTGAGACGGTTTGAGGAGGGGACGTAAGTGGGATGGTGGCCAAAAAGAGCTATACGCATTTTTGAGGGAGGGGTATAAGTGACTGAGTGTGCCGGAATGGTGTGCATCGACTGTGAGGTGCGTGAGAGAGCGAGGAGAGCGGAGCGCGAAGTCCGCAAGTTAACCGCCGACATGCAGGAGCTACTAGCCGAGCGGCGCGACCTAAAGACCATGCTGGCGGATGCGGGAATACGCAATGCGGTGCTGGAAAAGCGGCTCAACTACACAACTGAGTTACTAGCTCAGCTGGGCAATTGTCCATCAGTGGAGCCAGTGCAGGGATGCATCAACGTGCCTTGTGGCGTGTGCTGGCACGAATGGCTAGAACAGGAGGTGCGAGCATGAGCGCACCTATCAGCTTGGACGATTACCGCCGCGACGCCATGCGCACGTATCCCTACGAGCTAGCACGAAACGAGCGACGCGATTATGCGGCCATGAAATTGGGCGAGGAAGCGGCTGAGTTTATGGCCTTGGTCAATAAGAGTCATTACCAGGGCGAGCCATGCACCCGGGAGCAGATACGGGACGAGCTAGGCGATGTACTATGGGCGCTGATGGTTAACCTGACCGAGCATGGGTTAACGCTAGAGGAGATCATGTTAGCCAACATAGCCAAACGGAGGGTGAGATATCCAGAGCCAGAGGGGGTGTAGCCCATGCGCTGCCCGAATTGTCGCTCACTCATGGTGCGCGGACGAACCACTAAGACGCGGCTTGACGTACGTGTGTGCGTCTACTGTAACAGGGTGTGGCAGCTGGATTGGAGACGCGGTGGGTACAAGGAGATATGGATTAGACAGAGGCCAGAGTTCTTGATATGGGATGATGTTGGCTAGGAGGGAATGAGGTGAGGATACCACCGGCGGTATTTAGATACATAGAGCATGAGCTATATAACTTCGACTATACGAAACAAGAGATAGAGTCGTTGCGAGAAGATGTTATCAGCACGTCAGCACCTCCTGTTAATGCCGGTGGAAAGCAAGGGCCAGGTGATCCT